>USGP01000003.1 GCA_900554315.1 uncultured Mycoplasmatota bacterium | reverse complement strand
ATAACAAAAAAATGTAGACACGTTTTTCTGTGTCTACATTTATCTTACAACTTCACATACATATAGAGTGTTTTTATTATTTTACTAATCGTTTAGTATATGGAATTTCATAAGTCTTATCAAAATCAGCAATATCATTGATACCATTATTTAAAAAACAAGTATCAATACCACATTCATGTGCTAATTGCAACTTTCCAGGATTATATGAAACATATAATGTAGAAATTTCTGATTTACTTTTAAAGAATTCTCCTAATTCATAGCTATCTAACTCTGGAACAAATTCCAAAGATCTAGAATGAATAGATAACTGAGTATCATTAGGAAATTCTTTAACATCTTCATCTACTAAAAGCAATTCGTACTCTGCTTGAACACGACCATTGTTGCTATTATTCATAATTCGCCTCCTTGCGTGTCCTTTCATTATAGATAAAAAGACAAAAAATGTAAAGTACTTAAATAAAGAAAGAGTTATCGATTTCTTGTTTTATTATGTAATAAATGCTAGAATATTTCCGAGAGATAAAATATAAAATTACTAAATTTGGCCAACATAATAAAGGAGGTATAAATCATGTTTAAAATTCATTCAAAATTTAAACCTAGCGGAGATCAACCAGAAGCCATTCATGAATTGGTAGAAGGAATTAAACAAGGAAAAAAAGAACAAGTTTTATTAGGAGCAACCGGAACAGGAAAAACATTTACAATTGCTAATGTCATAGCTGAAGTAAATAAACCAACGTTAGTATTAGCCCATAACAAAACATTAGCCGGCCAATTATATTCTGAATTAAAAGAGTTGTTCCCAGAAAATAAAGTAGAATATTTTGTTTCATACTATGACTATTATCAACCAGAAGCCTATGTTCCATCTACTGATACTTATATTGAAAAAGATTCTTCCATAAATGATGAAATAGATGAACTTCGTCATGCTGCCACTAGTAGTTTATTATCAAGAGATGATGTAATTGTAGTTGCTAGTGTATCATGTATATATGGTATCGGAGAAGTAGAAGAATATAAGAGCAAAATGTTAACACTATCTGTTGGAGAAGAAATGGATAGGAATGAGATGTTAGCAAAACTAGTAGAAATGTTATATGAAAGAAATGATTTAGATTTTAAAAGAGGAACTTTTAGAGTTAGAGGAGATATTGTAGAAATAATTCCAGCTAACCAAAATACAACAGGATATAGAATAGAATTTTTCGGTAATGAAATCGATAGAATAAGTGAGATTGACACATTAACAGGAGCAATTATTTCTAATAAAAAGAATGTTAGTCTATTTCCAGCTAGTCACTTTGTTGTAAGTGATGAAAGATTACATGCAGGAATCAAACGAATCAAAGAAGAATTACAAGAAAGATTAAAAGAGTTAAAAGAAAATAACAAATTATTAGCAGCAGAACGTTTAGAGCAAAGAACAAATTATGATATTGAAATGTTAGAAGAAACAGGCTTTTGTTCTGGTATTGAAAACTATTCTGCTCCAATGGCAGGAAGGAAAAAAGGAGAAACACCAACAACCTTAATGGATTTCTTTCCTAAAGATTACTTATTAGTAGTAGATGAATCTCATGTAACTCTCCCACAGGTAAGAGGTATGTACAATGGAGATAGAGCTAGAAAAATGAATCTTGTGGAATATGGATTTCGTCTTCCGAGTGCATTAGATAACAGACCATTAAAATATGATGAATTTGAAAAAAAGATAAATCAAGCAATCTATGTATCTGCAACACCAGGAGATTTGGAATTAGAACATACATGTGGAAAATATGTAGAGCAAATTATTAGACCGACAGGACTTTTAGATCCAACAATAGAAGTAAGAAAAACAGAAGGTCAAATTGATGACCTAGTTGGAGAAATTAGAGATAGAATTGAAAAAAATGAAAGAGTATTAGTAACAACATTAACGATTCGTATGTCAGAAGAGCTAACAAATTACCTAAAAGAATTAGACATCAAGGTAGCTTATCTTCATTCAGAAATTAAGACACTAGAACGTCTTCAAATTATTCATGATTTACGTGTTGGAAAATATGATGTTGTAGTTGGAATCAATCTATTGCGTGAAGGAATTGATATACCAGAAGTATCCTTAATTGCAATATTAGATGCTGATAAAGAAGGATTCTTACGTAGTACCAGAAGTTTAATTCAAACTGTAGGACGTTGTGCCAGAAATGCCAATGGACACGTTATTATGTATGGAGATAAGATAACAGATTCTATGAAAGAAACAATCGAAGAAACTGCTAGACGTAGAAAAATTCAAGAAGAATATAATAAAGAACATGGTATTGTTCCAAAAACAATTCAAAAGGAAATAAGAGAAGTAATTAGTAACGTCGATGAAAAAGCCGCTGAAAAGCCAAAGAAGATGACGAAGAAAGAATTGGCCAAAACCACAGAAGCGATTGAGCAAGAAATGCGAGAAGCTGCCAAAGCCCTTGACTTTGAAAGAGCAATGGAATTACGTGATATCTTATTTGAAATGAAATCAAATAATTAATATGGACAAGTATAAAAAAGTTTATATTGAAATTACCAATAACTGTAATCTAAATTGTTCTTTCTGTTCACCTATAAAAAAAGAAAAACGATTTATGACCGAAGAGGAGTTTGAACATATTCTAAAAGAAGTATCAAAAGTAACAAAAGTTATCTATCTTCATGTCAAAGGTGAACCATTACTTCATCCTAAAATAATTGATTTTTTAAAACTGGCAGAAAAATATAATTTAAATGTAAATCTAACAACAAACGGAATTCTATTTCCCAAGTTAGTAGAAAAATTAAAAGACTGTAAATCCTTACATAAGATAAATTTTTCTCTCCATTGTGAACAAAATATTCCAAACTATGAAGAAGAAATATTTAAAAATGTAGAGAAGCTATCCCCAGATACTGTGATTATTTACAGGTTATGGACATTAAAAGATAATAAGTTAGATAAAAAGTCCACAAAAACAGTGGAAAAGCTAAAAATGTATTATAATTTATCCACAGAAACAGTGGAAAAATTAAAAACAGAAAATAACGTAAAAATTTCTTCCACAATATATGTGGATAAAGATAATGAGTTCAAATGGCCAGAAATTACAAGTCACAAAAGCTGTGGATATTGTCATGCGTTAAAAACACAACTTGCAATTTTAGCAGATGGAACAGTAGTACCATGTTGTCTTGATAGTGATGGTATTATTAATTTAGGAAATATATTTAATGAATCAATAGAAGAAATTCAAAAGAAGGAAAGATATAAAAAACTAAAAAAATCTTTTCAGGATAGAAAACCGTGTGAAGAGTTATGCAAATCCTGTACTTTTAAATCGAAAAATCGATAATTACTATTCAGTGCAATAAACCAATATGATATACTTATCTAAAAGTAGGGTGATAGTACATGTATAATTGGAGTTATATCAATAGCTTTAGAGCAAATTATCCAAGTGACAAAAGATATCGAGAGATATTAGAGAATCCTAAGTTATTAAATATGTTAGAAAAAGAATATCTAGCCAAATATAGTGAAGATGCCGATGTTTTCTATTTAGCTTTAAAAGAATCACTAGATCATTACGTGGCAATGAGAATTGCCCAAGATAAAAGGTTTATAGAAACAGAAGATTTTAAAAATTATGCACAATATTTGAAAAGAGTTGTGCAACAAAACAAAGAAAAATATATGGGAACAGCATTATATATAGAGCCAAATATTAATATTGTCTTTAATTATTTAGATGAACAAACATTAAACAAAATATATCCCAACAATGTATTAAAAAGTCATCGTGAATATAACCAAAGAATATATGATAGAATTTTCAAAAAGTTAGAAGAAAATGCAATAGTAACATCAGAAGAGTTATCCTTAGTGAGTATTTATCTAGATAATGTCAAAGACTTTAAAAGTGGAAAATATGAAACATATATAAATTATATATTTAGTCATCTAGATTCTATTAAACCAACACCAGCAATAGTATCTGCCATTCTTTCCTTTTTACCACATTATTATAAAGAAGGAACAGAAAATGCTAGAACATTTATTGGAGGAAAAGATCGAGGAAATCCAATCAACTGGGCACATAGCATGGGCCTATATGGATATACTTGTTTTGACTATAATATCATTAATTCTATAAAATTGAATTCTTCTGCTTCTGCTAACAGCTCAAGAACTTATCAAGAAAAAGATTTAATCTTTTTACTATTTGTAGAGAACCATGAATTATCCCATCAAAGACAGGAAGTACAAACAAAAAATGAAGAAAGCTTTGAAGGCGCAGCCTATGAATTAAATCTGATGCTACGAAGTACTTTTAATGATTATGGAAGGAACCACGATAGTGACGAAATAGAAATTGATGCAGATGAAAGAGGATGGAAGAAAACAAGACAGTTTCTATCGAAATATTATAAAGGAAAAGATAAACAAGAATTAATGACAAAATGTTTTAAGAATGCACAAGCCGTAAATTGCAGAAGATCTTTTTCTGTAAAAATAGATCCTACTACTCAAAGATTGTATAGATATATTGATTATGATATAAAACGCTTATTAGAAGCAATCAAAATAAATCCTGAGAGTCTGCAACAGTACCCTCATCTTGCAGCAATGATGACTACTTCTGGACAAATAAACATAGACTACCTTTTTAATAATGTAATTACTCCAACCCCTGCAGGAAGAGAATTTTGCAATTTTATTCTAAACAATATTCCAGAACAAGTAGCAATAGCTGCTATAAATAGTGGAAAATATACTGCTAGACAAGTAAATAATCTAATAGAAAATTTAGTACAAGTTCCTCACTATAATGCACTAACCATGCGAGATTTAAAAAAGACAGATTTAAATACATTTAATGAAACGTGCTCACGATGTAATATAAAAGAAAGCTTAAATGGAGTATATAATAGGTATTTTATAGAATGCTCCCAACAACTAATGAAATTTTCAACAATACTAGAAGCAGCAAAGAAAAGATATGATTATTTTGACCAATCATACGTAGATAGCTTATATAACTTTTTTATAGGATATTATTATGTAGAAATGTTAGAAAATATAGAAAGACCAAATATGGGATTAATTAATAAACAAATGATGAGATATCAACAATCAGATAACAAGGTTTTAACTTATCTAGCCAAATATACAATAAGCTATCTAAATAGAAAAAATTCAAATAATAGAAATCAAATTAATCAGGGATTCTCACAAGAATCTAGTATACCACATATAAATAGTCAACTAAGCGATATGCTAATGAATAGCGAAAGAAATATAGGACGAATGGAAGAGAATACTAGTGTAAAAAAAGTTGGCTAAGAAGAGAAACAGTTATTATAAAAATAATTGTTTTTTTTGTTCGATTGACGAACAAATGTTTTTGCTATAAAATATTAATGCAAAGCTTGAGTAAAAAAAATAAAAAATATGGTATAATATGTGGCAGGTGAAGTATATGGATAAAATTATAGTAAAAGGCGCAAGAGAAAATAATTTAAAAAATGTAGATATAGAATTACCAAAGAATAAGTTTATTGTTATGACTGGGGTATCAGGAAGTGGAAAAAGTAGTCTTGCTTTTGACACAATCTATGCAGAAGGACAAAGAAGGTATGTGGAAAGTTTATCTGCATATGCCAGACAATTTTTAGGCGGAAGTGAAAAGCCAGATGTAGATAGTATCGAAGGGTTATCTCCTGCTATTAGTATTGATCAAAAAACAACGAATAACAATCCCAGATCAACTGTTGGAACTGTAACAGAAATATATGATTATCTAAGATTAATATTTGCAAGAGTAGGAGTACCATATTGTCCTAACCATCATATTCCAATTACAAGTCAAAGTGTAGAAGAGATGACAAATAAAGTATTAGAATATCCAGAAGGTACCAAAATTATTATTATGTCTCCAGTAGTACATGGAGAAAAAGGAACTCAAAAGGATTTGCTAGAACATTTAAGAAAAGAAGGATATATTCGAGTTCGTGTTGATGACGAAATGATGGACCTATCTGATGAAATTATTTTAGATAAAAATAAAAAACACAAAATCGAAGTTGTAATAGATAGATTAATTATTAAAGAAGGATCTAGATCTAGATTATTCGAAGCGATAGAAGGAGCAACAAAGTTATCAGAAGGTAAAGTTGTAATTCAAATATTAGGAGAAAATAAAAAGGAAATTGTGTTATCGGAATCATTTGCTTGCCCTTATTGTGAATTTTCTTTACCAGAACTAGAACCAAGAATATTCAGTTTTAATGCCCCATATGGAGCATGCCCAGACTGTAAAGGCCTTGGAGTAAAGTTGCAGATTGATGCTGACTTATTAATACCAGACAAAGACAAGTCAATCGCAAAAGGATGTATTAAGACATTAACGGATGATCCTGAAGGAATCGATTATAAAAAATTAGAATGTGTCTGCAAACATTATAAAATAGACATGACCAAACCTTGGAAAAGTTTAACAAAAAAACAACAAAATGTAATTCTTTATGGATCAGACGAAATTATACATTTCCAATATTCATCTAAAAGCGGTAATAAATATAATTCTAGAGACTTTTATGAAGGAATTGTCAATAATTTAGAAAGAAGATATATGGAAACAAGTTCTACATGGATCAGAGAATGGTTAGAAAACTATATGGTAGAACATACTTGTGAAACTTGTCACGGTGCCAGATTAAAAGATGATGTGTTATCTGTAAAACTAGGTGGAAAAAACATTTTTGAAGTAACTGAAATGAGTATTAAAGAATTAATCCCTTTCTTTGATAATTTAAAACTATCAGAAGAGAAAAAGGAAATTGCCAAATTAGTAATGAAAGAAGTACAAGATAGATTACATTTTTTAGCAAATGTAGGACTTGAATATTTGACACTAAGCAGAAGTGCAGGAACATTATCCGGTGGAGAAGCACAACGTATTCGTTTAGCAACACAAATTGGTTCACATTTAACAGGAGTATTATATGTTCTAGATGAACCAAGTATTGGATTACATCAAAGAGATAACGAAAAGCTTATTAATTCCATGTTAGAAATGAGAGATTTAGGTAATACCTTAATTGTAGTAGAACATGATACAGATACTATGCTAGCTTGTGATTATCTTGTAGATATCGGACCAGGTGCCGGAGATCATGGTGGACAAATTGTTGCAGCAGGAACTCCAGAAGAAGTAATGAAAAATGAAAACAGTTTAACAGGACAATACTTAAGTGGTAAAAAAAGAATTGAAATTCCACAAACAAGAAGAAAAGGCAATAAAAAATTCCTAAAAATTAAAGGCGCCGCAGAACATAATTTGAAAAATATTGATGTAGATATTCCTCTAGGAACATTTACATGTGTAACTGGAGTATCTGGAAGTGGAAAAAGTAGTTTAATTAATGAAATACTTTGTAAAGCAGTTGCCAATAAATTATATAATTCTAAAGAAAAACCAGGAAAATTCAAAAAAATATTAGGATTAGATAACATTGATAAATTGGTAGCTATCTCTCAAAATCCAATCGGAAGAACTCCAAGATCAAATCCTGCAACTTATACAGGTGTATTCGATGATATAAGAACATTGTTTACAACCACCAAAGAAGCCAAAATGTATGGATTTGAAAAAAATAGATTCTCATTTAATGTGAAAGGTGGACGTTGTGAAGCGTGTAGAGGAGACGGTGTTAAAAAAATTGAAATGCATTTTTTACCAGATGTTTATGTACCATGTGAAGTATGCCATGGAACTAGGTATAATAGAGAAACATTAAACATAAAATATAAAGGAAAAAATATTGCCGAAGTATTAGACATGAGAGTATCAGAAGCATTAGAATTTTTTGAAAATGTACCAAAAATTAAAAATAAATTACAAGTATTGGAAGATGTTGGTTTAGGATATATAAAACTAGGACAACCAGCTCCAACACTATCTGGAGGAGAAGCTGAACGTGTTAAACTTGCTAAAGAATTACAAAAGAAAGCTACTGGAAAAACATTATTTGTCTTAGACGAACCAACGACAGGCCTACATACAGACGATATCAAGCGTTTACTTGCAATTTTACAGAAAATAGTAGATAATAAAGATACCGTAGTAGTGATTGAACATAACCTAGATGTCATTAAAGTAGCAGACTATATCATTGACTTAGGACCAGAAGGTGGAGATGAAGGTGGAACTATAGTTGCAACTGGTACTCCTGAACAGGTAGCACAAGTCAAAGAGTCTTATACGGGCCAATTTTTAAAGAAAATATTAAATCAATAAGAGGTAGTCTATGAGCAAAGTAGCACTTGATTTAGGACCAATACAAATCTATTGGTATTCCATCTTTATATTTTTGGGAATGTTAACTGCATGTATATTAATTTATAAAGAATCTAAAAAAAGAGGAATCAATGAAGACTTTCTAATTAATCTAACATTTTATACAATTATTATTGGAATTATCGGAGCTAGATTATATTATGTAATTTTTAATCTATCTTACTATTTGGATAGACCATTAGAAATATTTCAAATATGGAACGGCGGTCTAGCCATTCATGGCGGCATTATAGCTGGATTGTTATTTGTTATATATTATTGTAAAAAACATAAAGTAGATATATGGAAAATGCTAGATATTATTGTCGTTGGATTAATTATTGCTCAAGCAATAGGTCGTTGGGGAAATTTCTTTAATAGTGAAGCATATGGTCCAGTTACTACTGCAGAACATTTAAAATCAATAGGCATACCCAATTTTATTATTAACGGAATGTATATTATGGGTGAATATCATCAACCAACATTTTTCTATGAATCGATATGGTGTATCATTGGTTTTATCATTATGTTAATAATAAGAAGAACAAAAAAGTTAAAAACAAGTCAATTAACTGCTTTTTATCTAATATGGTATGGAATGATTCGCTTTATTATCGAAGCAATGAGAACAGATTCACTTATGTTAGGACCAATTAAAATGGCACAACTAGTATCTATTATCTTTATTGCTTCTGGAATCATAATAGGAATCAGAAGTTTAAAAGATAAAAAGATGAAATTATATCATAAAAAACAGGAGGAATAAAATGTATAAGAAAGTAGTAGTTTTTGGTGGAGGAACAGGAATATCTTATTTATTAAGAGGACTAAAAGATTTTCCGGTAGATATTACAGCAGTAATTACAGTATCAGATAACGGAAGGTCAACAGGAAAGCTAAGAAAAGAGTTTAATACCCCAGCTGTAGGAGACATAAGAAAAGTAATTACAGCATTGTCAGAAATTGATGACCCAATCAAAAAAATGGTAGAATATCGTTTTCATACGTCTAGTGACCTAGACGGACATGCTATGGGAAATTTAATATTAACAGCCATGTTAGATATAACAGGTTCGTTAAAAGCATCCATTGCATCTCTTAGTAAACTATTTGATGTAAAACATACAGTTTTACCAATCTCAGAAGACTCATCATTAACATTAATGGGACTAGACAAAGATGGCAATGTCATAGAAGGAGAAGAACAAATTACTCAAGCACATCATAAATTCCAAAAAATTTATTATAAAGAAGAACCAAAAGTATTGCCGGAAGTATTAGAGGCCATAGCTGAGGCAGATTTAATTATCTTTAGCATGGGAAGCTTATACACTAGTATTTTGCCTAATATTATTTGTAATGAAGTAAAAAGTGCCTTAAAAGAAACCAAGGCACCAATTATGTATCTATGTAATGCAGTAACACAACCTGGAGAAACCGACAATTTCACAGTTAGTGACCACATCAAACTATTAAATAAATATCTAGATTTTAGAAAAGTAGATGTAGTAATTGCAAGTAATACAAAAATCGATAAAAAAATTGCAGAAAAATATGCAACCGCAGAGCAAAAGGATCCAGTCAAAATTGATTATGCAGCAATTGAAGCTTTAGGAACCGAACTAATAGAAGATGACTTAATAACAATAGAAGACAATACATTACGTCATAATAGTTTAAAACTAAGTGCTTTGATATTTAACTATTTGATGAGGAATTAAAGTGTCTTATACAACAAAAATAAAAGAAGAGATTTCAGAAAAAATTGGATCTAAATCTGAAATCATTGCGGAATTATCAGGGTATATAAGAAATAATGGCCATGAAACTACATCAGGGTTTCAATTAACTACAGAAAATGAAGCTATTTGTAACAGAATTGAAAAACAAATAGAAGTATTATATGAAGTAAAAGTAAAAAGAGAAGTAAAAGATAGTCTAAATTTTAGTAAAAAAGATTTATTAGTATTAACAATAGAAGACAAAAAAGACTTTATTTTAGAAGATATTGGATATCAAGATAAAGATGGAGCAGTTTTAGACCGTCCTCCACAGTATATTGTAGGAGCAAATGAAGAAATACGAGCTTACTTAAAAGGGGTGTTTTTAAGTTCTGGAAGTATTAATGATCCTAAAACATCAAGATATCATATGGAATTATTAATAGAAAGATCTGGAGAAGCTGTATTTGTTCAAAAACTATTAAACTTATTTGATTTAAACGTTAAAATTCTAACTAGAGATAAAGGTTACATGTTATATATTAAAGAAGCTGATAAGATTAGCGATTTTTTAAAAATCATTCACGCTAATAAAGCAGTACTATATTTTGAAGATCAAAGAATTTATAGAAACAAAAAGAATCAAGCAAACCGATTAAATAATTGTGAACAAGCTAATATAGATAAAGTAGTTGCAACAGCAACAGCCCAATTAGATGATATTACTATTATAGAAGAAAATTTAGGAACAAGTTTATTAGACGAAAAAACGCAAGAGGCTTTAGAATACAGAAAAAAATATCCAGAAGCATCTCTAAAAGAACTAAGTGAAATTATTTCTCTTGAAACAGGAAAACCAATATCAAAATCTGGTTTAAATCATAGATTCCGCAAAATAAAAGACTTAGCAAGCAGATTTAAAGAAATGAAAAAAGAAGCATAAAATTTTTATGCTTCTTTTATATTACTTTGTCAACCAAGCCATAGGTAACAGCTTCTTTAGAATCTAAATAATAATCTCTTTCTGTATCTTTTTCTATTTTTTTTAAAGTTTGGCCAGTATTTTTTGAAAGAATTTTATTTAACCGTTTCCTTAAGATAATAATACGATCGGCAGCAATCTTAATATCACTGGCTTGCCCTTCAGCTCCACCTAATGGTTGATGGATCATAATATCGGAATTGGCCAGACAATATCGTTTTCCCTTAGCTCCACTAGATAGTAAAAAAGCTCCCATACTTGCCGCCATACCAATACAAATCGTTGAAACATTACTTTTTACAAACTGCATAGTATCATAAATGGCAAATCCAGCTGACACGCTTCCACCAGGAGAATTAATATATATACAAATGTCATCATGGCTAATGGAATCTAAATAAAGCAAAGAAGCAACCACACTATTAGCTAAAGCATCTGTAATCTCTCCTCCAATAAATATAATTCTTTCTTTCAATAATCTAGAAAAAATATCATAACTACGCTCACCATCTAATTCTTTTTCTACAACAATAGGAACTAAACTCATGATAATCACCTATTTTTAGTATAGGTGTAAAGAAAGAAAAATATTCGTATTCTAAAACGACAAAGTATGATACAATGATAAGAGAAAATAAAGAGGGTGACGAAGATGATTGAATCAATCGAAGTGGAAATAAAAGGAAAAAAATATAAAATGAGCAAAGGTAGAACATTAGACGAAATTTCTAAGGAGTTTCAAAGTGAATATAAATATCCTATTGTTCTGGCTAAAGTAGATAACAGATTAAGAGAACTTTCTAGACCTGTAAATCATGATTGCAAAATTGAATTTTTTGATTTGACATCTAGAGAGGGAAACAGTACTCATATCAGTGGTCTTACATATGTATTACTTTACGCAATAAAAAAACTATTTGGGGATGATGCTGATATAATAGTACAACACTCTTTGGATAAAGCAATTTATATAGAAGCAACATTTAGATTAACAGAAAATAGAATAAAAAATATAAAAGAAACAATGAAAAATATCATTGATGCCGATATGCCTATCATTAAAAGTACCGTAGATAGAGGGGAAGCAATCAAATATTTTGAAAGCAAGAATGATTTGAGTAAAGCAGGAGTTTTATCTTATACAACAAATAGTTTTGTAACTTTATATCGTTTAGGAAATTATTATAATTATTTCTACAATCCTATGCCATCATCAACAGGAAAATTGAAAGACTTTGATATAACATATGTAAAGGAAGATGGTTTTGTATTACAATTTCCAACAATATATCAACCAGATAAAATACCAACTTATAAACACCATCCTCATATGTTTGAAGTGTTTCAAGAATGCCGTGACTGGGCAAAACTAATAGGTGTAGAAAATTCAGTAGATTTAAATAGAGTAGTATCTTTAGGCAAAATAAACGATTTAATCAGAATTGATGAAACATTACAAAGCAATCGTCTTTTAAACGTAGCAAGAGAAATCAACAAACATCGTAAAGACATAAAAATCGTATTAATGGCAGGTCCATCATCATCAGGAAAGACAACAACCTCAAGAAAGTTAAGAATGTATCTAGAAAGTTTCGGACTACATCCAAAAGTATTGTCAATGGATGATTATTTTGTAGAAAGAGAAGAAACACCTATAGATAAAAATGGAAAACCAGATTATGAATGTTTAGAAGCAGTAGATTTAAAACTATTTAATAAACAAGTGGAAGAATTACTAGATGGAAAGACAGTAAAAATTCCAACTTTTAATTTTGTAATAGGAAAAAAAGAATACAAGAGTGAAATCACTTTAGAAAATGAAGATATTTTATTAATAGAAGGAATTCATGGATTAGATCCAAAAGTATTGTCTAATATACCACGAAATAAGAAATATAAAATATATATTTCAGCATTAACAGAAATCAATATTGATAATCATAATCGTGTATCAACGACAGATAATCGTCTATTACGTAGAATTATTAGAGATAATAGAACAAGAGCTCATAGCGTAGAAACAACATTAAAATCTTGGAGCAGCGTTAGAGAGGGAGAAGAGAAATATATATTTCCATATCAAGATGATGCCGATTGCACATTTAACTCTGCACTAATATATGAAATAGGTGTGTTAAAGACATACGTAGAACCATTGCTATATTCTGTTTCACAAGATTCTCCATATTATGAAGAGGCTAAAAGATTAATTGAGTTTTTACGTCTATTTTTACCAATACCAGCTGATGTAATACCACAAGATTCTATTTTAAGAGAATTTATTGGCGGAAGTTGTTTCCATGAATAAAATGAAATATCCACAAGCCTTGTGGATATTTTTTTACGACAAAAAAGTGTAAAAAAAATAGGGAATATATTGAAACCAAAAATAGAAAACTATATAATGAAAATAGAGGAGGGATTATTTATGGTAAGAGTTGCAATCAATGGATTCGGAAGAATCGGAAGACTTGCATTTCGTTTAATGGAAGAAGATCCAGATTTTGAAGTTGTTGCTATTAACGACTTAACAGATGCTGAACAATTAGCATACCTATTAAAATATGATACAAATCACAGAAATTATAGAATTGATGAAATCCATAGTGAAGGAGACAATATTGTAGTTGGCAACAGAAGCATTAAAGTATATGCAGAAACAGATCCAGCTAACCTTCCATGGGGAGAATTAAATATTGATGTTGTTCTAGAATGTACTGGTAAGTTTACATCAGAAGAAAAAGCAATGGCTCATATTAATGCAGGAGCCAAAAAAGTAATTATTTCAGCTCCAGCAAAAGGAAATGTTAAAACAATAGTTTATAACGTTAACCATATGATTTTAACAGGAGATGAAAAAATCATTTCAGCAGCTAGCTGTACAACTAACTGCTTAGCTCCAGTAGTAGATGTTTTGGATAAAGCATTTGGAATTGTAAAAGGATACATGACTACAGTTCATGCATACACAAATGACCAAGCTACATTGGATGTTCCTCACAAAAAAGGAATTAAGGCACGTCGTGGTAGAGCATGTGCTGCTAATATCGTACCTGCATCAACAGGAGCAGCATCTGCAATCGGAAAAGTTTGCCCTAATCTAGATGGTAAACTTGATGGAGCAGCAATGCGTGTACCAGTTCCAACAGGATCAGTAATTGATTTAGTATTGGAATTTAAAAAGAATACGACAGCAGAAGAAATTAATGCTGTATTAAAAGGAGCACAAAACGAAACATTGCAATATACAGATGATCCAATTGTTTCTAGTGATGTAATTGGAAGACATTGTGGATCACTAGTAGATGGATTATCTACAAGTGTTCTAGAAGTAGATGGAAAACAATTAGTAAGAGTAGTTTCTTGGTATGACAATGAAATGAGTTATACATCACAAATGGTAAGAACTGCAAAATACTTAATGGAACAATAAAAAGAATGAGTTTTCATTCTTTTTTTGTTAAATAATGTAAAAATAATGAAAAAATAAACACCCCCTAAAAAAATATGTTATACTTAAAATAATAAAATAGGTGGGATAAAATGAGATTATATGTACAAGAAGAAAAAAATTTAATTAAATTTAATTTACCAGCTAAAGTAGAAGGTTCTTTATTGTTTACATATAAGTTGTATGATAGCGGTATAGAAAACTCAATTAATATTGATTCACAAAATGGAGAATGGATATTAAAAAGCAATGGTAATATTAATATTGTGGTTAACAATACAATTCTGTCATCAATAAAATTAGAAAACTATATGTGTGTACCAGTAACAACAATAGGCAAAAATAACTACACCTGTATTTTTTGTTTGCCTTCAGTAGAAGAAACTCATGTAAATTACTATGTTAAAGAAGATACTGGAATTAGTATTGGTAGTGATAGTAACAATAATATAGTCTATAACCAAAATATGATGTTCCCTAAACACGCATCCATAAAACTTCAAAACAGTGACTGGTATATTATCCCAGAAAGCAATGAAAACAACCAAGTTAATCAATATATCTATGTAAATAGTAAAAGAGTAGTATCACCTATGAAACTTAAAGTTGGCGATATTATTTTTATGAATGGTTTGAGAATTATTTGGATGAAAAATTTTATAAAAATACCTATGAATACCGAACTATTTAAAATAAATAATTTAACAGCATTTGGTGAAAATAATGCAGTTGATAATAGCCAATATTCCCCAGTAACTGAAGCAGATGCCAATACCGAACTATATAAAGAAAATGAATATTTTTCTCATATGCCAAGAATAAGAAGCTTATTAGAAGAAAAAAAGGTTAGGGTGGATGCACCACCAGCCAAGCAAATAAATGACAATGAGTTGCCTTTTTTATTAAGTATTGGAACAAGTTTTACAATGTTAGGAATGACAATGATGAATGCTTACAATATTGGATATGGTTTATATAGCGGTCAACAAGATATTCAAGCCTTAATACCAGGAATTGTAATGTGTGTAACAATGTTAACTGGTTCTTTAATTATCCCTATCATTATAAAAGTATGGCAAAAGAAAAATGCTAAAAAACGAGAAGCTAAGCGTCAAAAAAAATATAGTGATTATCTTACAAAAAAGGAACAAGAAATTTCCATAATATTAAAAAAGCAAGAACAAATCATTATAGAAAATAATGCAGATTTAAATAGTTGTAAACAAATAATAGAAACAAAAAATAGAACTCTTTGGAGTAGAGAGATTAATGATGATGACTTTACAAATGTAAGATTAGGAATAGGAGATAGACCAGCTTATATTACAATCGAAGCTCCAGAAGATAAGTTTACATTAGATGATGACAATTTATATCAAATGGTAGTATCATTAAGAAAAAAATATAGTACACTTCATAATGTTCCGATTACAACAAGTTTTAAAGAAGAAATAGTAACGGCATTGATTTTAACTGGAGCTCAAAAAGACTACATGATAAATTCAATTATGCTTCAATTAATAACATACCACAGTCCATTAGATTTAAAAGTTGTTGTTATTACCAATAAAGAAAATGAAGACCGTTGGGAATATGTTAAATACTTGCAACATTGTTGGAATGACGAAAAAACAGTTAGATTTTTTTCATCATCATCTGAAGATGTAAAAGTTTTAACAAATTATTTAGAGAATGAATATAACAATAGAGTTGAAAAAAGGAAAGAAAAAGAATCAGAAAATAAAGAAACTAAAGTAGAACAAGTAGAAAATTATGCATTATATGATTCTTACTACTTAATTATTACAGATGATTATAAAATGATTAAAAATTATAAATTTACATCTGATTTATTAGATAATCAATTTAATTATGGATTTTCTATGATAATAATTGATAAAAGTATGAAGAACCTACCTAAAGAGTGCCAAAAATTTATTTGCATTTCTGATACTGAAAGTGGAATTTTCTTTGGGGATTTAAAGGAAGAGGATACAATACAATTTACATCTGAATATGATCAAAATTTAGATATGAGTAGATTAGGACAGATATTAAGTAATATTCCAGTTCAAGGGAAAGATGCGGAACACCAATTGCCAACTATGCTTCCATTCTTAGAAATGTATAATGTAGGGAAAATAGAACAATTAAATATACGCAACAGATGGGAAAACAGTGACCCAATGCAAACATTACAAGCACCTGTAGGAGTCCATACAAATGGAGAATTATTTGAACTAGATTTACATGAAAACTATGATGGGCCGCATGGATTAATTGCAGGATCTACTGGTTCAGGTAAATCTGAATTTATTATCACCTATATTTTATCTATGGCATTAAATTACAATCCAAAAGAAGTACAATTTGTGTTAATTGACTATAAAGGTGGAGGTTTAGCAGGAGCATTCGAAAATAGAGAAGCAGGAATTGCTATTCCACATTTAGCTGGTACAATAACAAATTTAGATACAGCGGAAATGAACAGAACATTAGTTTCTATCGAAAGTGAATTAAAACGTCGCCAGAGAAAATTTAATGAAGTCCGTGAACAATCTGGAGAAAGCACGATGGACATATATAAATATCAAAGATTATATAGAGAAGGAACTATTGATGAACCAATTTCTCATTTGTTTATAATTTGTGATGAATTCGCTGAATTAAAAAGTCAACAGCCAGATTTCATGGCTCAATTAATTTCAACGGCACGTATTGGTCGTTCTTTAGGTGTTCATCTTATTTTAGCAACCCAAAAACCGAGTGGCGTCGTTAATGACCAAATATGGTCAAACTCCAAATTTAAGGTTTGTCTTAAAGTACAAAGTAGAGCTGATAGTATGGAAATGTTAAAAAGACCAGAAGCAGCAAGTTTAAAAGAAACAGGTCGTTTTTATTTACAAGTTGGTTATGACGAATATTTTGATATAGGCCAATCGGCATGGTCTGGTGCAAAATATAAGCCGGTAGAGAGAATTGTAAAAAAAATAGATGACTCAATTATATTTGTAAATAATAGTGGAAATGTTACAAAAAAAATTAGTGATAATATAAAAAAAGAAGAAAAAAATACAGAGTTAGGAGACCAACTAACAAATATTGTAAAATACTTAAATAAAATTGCTATAGATGATGGAATAAAACCTAAAAAGTTATGGTTGCCATCTTTGGCTAAAAAAATAATGATAACTGATTTAATCAATAAATATAATTATCATCAGCCAGAAAATAGTATCATATCTATAATTGGAGAATATGATGCACCTAGAATCCAACAACAAGGAATATTAGCGTTAGATTTAGTAACAAATGGAAATTTATTAATATATGGAGTTGCAGGATCTGGAAAAGAAAATTTAATATCATCAATGGTATACTATCTATGCACAAATTATACACCGAACGACATAAATATTTATATAGGTGATTTTGGAGCAGAAACATTAAAATCATTTCAGAAGATGCCTCATGTCGGAGATGTATTTGTAACGGATGAAAAAAATAAGTTGATAAATTTCATAAAAATGATTGATAAGGAATTTGAACGTAGAAAAAAAGATTATGCTGATTATGGTGGAAATTATAATGAATATAAAAAGTTAAGTCAAAAAAGTGATCCATTATTAGTATACATACTAAACAATTATGAAGTTTTTCAAGAAACATATCCAAAACTGATGGAAGCATTTAATACATATTTTCGGGATGGAACCAAATATGGAATGGTATTTATAGTTAGCACAACAACTCCAGGAGCAGTTAGAATGAGAGTGGCTCAAAACTTTTTAAATAAAATATGTTTAAAAATGTCTAATGATTATGATTATCGAGATTTATTAGGGTGTTCAAAAGGAATGGTTCCAGTAGACAACTATGGAAGAGGAATTGTAGCATTAGAAGATCATATGCCATGTGAATTTCAAACAGCAGATTTTGCTTTAGCAGAAGAAAAAACAAAAGTAATTTTAGAAAAATCAAAAGAACTATCTCAAAAATATCAGAACAAAGCAAAGACTATCCCTGTATTACCAGATGTAGTCTATGTAGACAAAATAGTACATGAATTAAAGGGATTAAGTTGTGTTCCAATTGGAATAGAAAAAAACAGTCTAGATGTTTATGTATACAATTTTTTAGAGAATAAAATAAATTTAATCGCAGCAAAGACATTAAAAAATCACATATATTTTGTATATGCTCTAATTAAACAGATGTTGATGTTAAAAAATATAAAAATACATATAATAGATGCACTAAGCATTTATCGTGGTACATATAAGGGGGTTATTGAATATAAAGAAGACCTGGAAAGTGCATTTGTGGAGGCATATAAAAATGTTCAAAAAGATAAAGAATTAAAAGAGGTACATGTCTATATCTGTTTAGGTATATCGGAGTTCAAAAGAAGAGTTTCAGGAAAATATAAAGATTATTTTGAAGCGTTATTTAAGGAAGTTAACAAATGTAAAAATAATGTATTCTTATTCTTGGATGATTCTGAAGGATATAAGAAAATACAATTAGAAAGCTGGTATCGAGATAACATTAACAACACATATGGAATATGGTTAGGAGAAGATATTGGAATACAAACAGCACTTGGTGTAATGTCTCTAACATTAGAAGATAAACAAAATGTATTTCCTTGCATTGGATATCCAATTTATAAAGGTAAACATATGACCATGAAATATGTTGTAGATGGAGTGGATCAAAATGAATAATAAAATTTTAATTGAATTAATTGTACCAATGTTAGAAGAAAAATACGATGTATTTATTCCAAGCAATAAAAAAGTTGGAAATGTAATAATATTATTAACAAAAGTTATAAATGAACTATCAGGAGGATATGCACAAGAAAGTACGCATGCATGTTTATACAACGGAATAACAGGGTTACCCTATAACGTAGATGACTTAATAAGACATACTGATATTCGTAACGGAACAAAGTTAATTTTAATGTGAGGTGATTTAAATTGACAAAATCAGATATTCTAATAGGAAGAAAAAATCAATATATTCGATGCAGAAATAAAGCTCAAGAGGTAGCAAATTATTTAAGTCAAGCAATGAACAAAACAAATGAGATAATAGAAAAACAAAATCAGGCATATCTAATTGATGAAGAAAGTCCAGTGAAAAATCAATTAGCAGATTTGTATCAACAACAAAAAAACATTTATGATAACATTATAAATAATATAATCCCAAACACTAATATAATAATTAATAACTTAAATACACAAATAACTGATGCAAAACAAGAAGAAGCGATGCAAATGTTGAATGAATAAAGGAGGATATATGGCACAAATAGAAATAGATAGTAATAAAATTAAAATGTCGGCAGAAAACTTGAAAAAGCAAGCAAAAGATTTAAATGAAGTTATTAATAATATGTTTTATAAATTTGAAAATCTAGAAAATAGTAGAACGTGGATTGGGGATGGCAATACTTCATCTGTCCATATGTTTATGGAAAAAGTTTCAAAAGATAAAGAAATGTATATGAACTATGCAAACTCCATTAATAAACTAGGAGATTTATTAATAAGTATGAGTAATAAATTGAGTGCAGAAGTAGAAAAAGGAAGATTATAGGAGGTGCAAAATAATGTCCAAAATAAAAGTTAATACGGATATAATAGCCAATAATGTTTTACCAAAAACGAATGAGGTAATTAATAGTTTAAGCAATGCTCAAAATGTAGCTTCTAGTATCGAATATCCATATGGAGAATTCGAATGGTCTTCAATAAGAGGAAAAATAGATAATTGTATGAAAGAAATGAAAAAATATAAAACAAGTACAGAAAATTTACATGACGGAGTTAAGAGTATTTTGACTAATCTAAATGACGAATTAGAAGAAATAAAAATAGATTCAATAAAAAGTCTTGAAAATGGTGTAAAATAGTGTAAAAAGTTAGCGAAAGACTTGAAAAAACAAACAAATAATAATAATCTTAAATTAAGATATCTGATAATTGAGGTGTTGAGATGAAATATAGTGCAATCAATGAGGATAAAATGGAAAAATTAAAACTTGACTTATTAGACGATATTGAAAAATTAAATTCTATTTTTAATCAAATGGACACAGAAATGGAAACTATTAAGCAAAATTTAATTGGCGCAGGTAATGCAGAGCTTACAACAAAATTTGAATTGATTAAAGCTAATTATCCAATTATCAAAAAAAACATAACAAACTATGCAACTGATATTCAAAAGGTAATTGATAGTTATAGAAATCAAGATCAAGAATTAAATGAAAAAATTATCAGTGATATCGAAAAATTAGAATAATAGGAGGAAAATATGCCAACAATTTCAGAAATGTCTCATGGATATGACAAATCAGGAGTAGAAGCATATCTAGAGGAAATCAAAAGTATTGTATTACAAGATGCAGCTGAAAAAGTAAGAGATGTGAGTAGAATTAAGAGTGTTTGTGAAAGTGAATGGGAAGGTAGTGCTCGTGAAAAGTTTGTAGAAAATTTACAAAAAGATGCTAATCATGTGGCTTTACAATATCTTGCTCTATTTTCAATTTTGCAAAACGAGATTAATTCTATTCAACTTGCAATGTCTGCAAAAGACATGGACTTGATTAAATAATAAAAGGAGGAAAAAAATATGCCAGTTACAATGAGTGAAGCAACAATTGATGACAGCACAAGACAAAATTTATTAAATAGCAATGTAGATGGAGTAGCACCAGCTGGAGGATTAGTCGGTGCAATATTAGATGGGGCAACACAAAATCTTGTCGGAGTTACAGCAGAGTTTGCACAACATGTTTCTTCTGAAATTGAGAGCTACTCATCTGAAATTAAAGATACACTATCTAAACTAGAGGCTGTAGAATCTAATTCTGCATATCAAGGAAGTGGGGTAAAAGCTGCTCTAGAAAAATTTATTACTGGAGTAAGAGATGTATCTTATAACTATCTAGATGCATTAGCAGCAGCCGAAAAACAAATTGTTAATAGTGTTCAACAAGCTTATCAAACTCAAGATACAGATATTGCTAGCGATATGAATGCCGATACTGCAAATCTTGAAGATAACAAAGTATCAGGTGTTTAATGAAAAAAGAAGGTAACTTCTTTTTTTTTAATTAAAAAAATGCTATACTGAAATTAGATAGGAGATAGTAGCCAATGAAAACAATAAAAGATATAAATTTAGATAATAAAAAAGTATTAATGCGTTGTGACTTTAATGTCCCAATGAAAGAAGGTAAAATTGTAGATGATACAAGAATTACAGCAGCATTACCAACGATAAAATATGCAATAGAACATAATGCTAAAGTAATTTTATTTTCTCATTTAGGAAGAATCAAAGAAGAAGCAGACTTAGCAAAGAATAATTTAGCACCAGTTGCTAAAAGGTTAGAAGAATTATTAGGACAACCTGTAACATTTATAGAAAAAACTCGTGGAGAAGAATTAGAATCTGCAATCAACAACATGAAAGATAAAGATATTATTTTAGTTCAAAATACTAGATATGAAGATTTAGATGGTAAAAAAGAAAGTAAAAATGATCCAGAGCTTGGAGCGTATTGGGCATCATTAGGAGATGTGTTTGTAAATGATGCTTTTGGAACAATTCACAGAGCTCATGCTTCTAATGTAGGGATTGCTTCTCACCTAGAATCTTGTATTGGATTTTTAATTGAAAAAGAATTAAATGCGTTAAAAGAATTAGATAATCCAGAACATCCATTCATAGTTGTATTAGGTGGAGCTAAAGTAGCTGACAAGGTTGGGGTAATTGAAAACCTAGTGAAAAAGGCAGACAAAATTTTAATTGGTGGTGGAATGGCATTTACATTCTTAAAATCAGAAGGATATGAAATTGGAAACTCACTATTAGATGCTGAAAATGTTGACTTCTGTAAAAAAATGGTAACTGAATATCCTAATAAGATTGTATTACCAATAGATGTAGCTGTAACAACAGAGTACAGTGAAAATGAAGAGTATAAAGTAAAAGATATTACAGATATCGAGTATAATGAAATGGGACTAGATATTGGACCTAAAACAGAAAATCTATTTGAAGGATATCTAAAAGATGCCAAAATTGCAGTATGGAATGGACCATTAGGAGTTTATGAATTTAAAAAATATAAACAAGGTACAGATCATATTTTGCAATTTGTAGTAGATAATAATATTAAGATGATATTAGGTGGAGGAGATATCGTTGCTGCTGCATCTACGTCAGGATACAAAGATAAAGTTTATCATGCATCAACAGGTGGTGGAGCAACATTAGAATATCTAGAAGGAAAAACTCTACCTGGATTGGAAGCAATAAAGTAAAATGAAAGAAAAGGTAATTGTAGCAAATCCATATAATGATGACCATATATCAATGATAGAGGAATATGAAAATAACAATAGAATTTCTCATACAACATCAGACTATTTAAAAAATATTAAAAATATGTTGTCAGAAGTTGATTATAGGCAATTAGAACAAGAACGACCTGAAGTAGTAACAACATTATTATTAATCCGCGAAAAGGAAGTTTTAACAATGGCTCACTTAATAGGTGAAAAAGACCGACGTGTATGTAGAATTACAGTGGATAGTACTGCAGAGCCAAAACAAGAAGAAAAACTATTAGATGAGTCGGAAAAATATGCATTTGGAACTTTAGGAATGGAAGATATAATATATATGCAAGAAGCAGGGAATCATATTCCAAGTCAGCATTTTTTAAATAGAGGATACGATGATTTGGGAATAGAAGACAATATGCATATATATTCACTATCGAAAACAGCCGAAAAGATAAGTTCACATACAATCTAAGAATAGGGGATGATAAGGTGATTATTGCACTAAATAATAAATGTAATTTAACAAAAGAAGAATTTATGTCTTACCAAAACCAATTAAATGAAATAGAATGTCAAGATAAATTAATACTATGTCCAAACCATCTTTTTATTGGAATGGCAAATTTAGAAAATATTGACTTAGGAGCTCAAAATGTAAGTAGTACAGATTGTGGTGCTTACACAGGAGAAATATCTGCAAGTCAATTAAAATCATGCAATGTAAAATATTGTATTGTAGGGCATTCAGAAAGAAGAAAATATCAACAAGAAACAGACATAGAAATAAATCAAAAAATAAAAAAATTACTAGAACAAGACATAACTCCTATTTTATGTATAGGTGAAACAAAAGAAGAAAGAGAAAATAGAAAAGAAAAAGAAATTATTTTAAATGAATTAGAAGAAGATCTAAAAAACTTATCAGAACAAGATAGAACCAAAGTAATCATAGCTTATGAACCAATTTGGTCAATTGGTACGGGAATTATACCAACAGAAGAACAAATAACAGAAATATTTAACATAATCAAAGATAAATTTCCTAATAACAAAGTTCTATATGGTGGAAGTGCAAACGAAGAAAATATTGATATGTTAAAACAAATATCTACAATAGATGGATATTTGTTAGGAGGTTTAAGCTTAAAACCAGATAAGCTAAAAATCTTTATAGAAAAACTAAAAAATTAGACAAATTAGACAGTTTCGACAAAACTTGTCTTTTTTTTATCTATCATTTTTTTCAAAACAAGTATATAATGAAAATACGTGCAGTACTGAGAGGAGAATAAATGAAAAAGACAAGAGTATTAGTAGTAGATGATAATAAGAGTTTAGTAGAGATGATTAAGGAATACTTTTCTGAGCGTCCCGAAGTCACAATTTCACTAGAAGCTTATGATGGAGCAGAGGGAATTCGTTTGATTGATAAAAAACAAGAGGAGTATGACATAGTTCTATTAGACCTAATCATGCCTAATAAAGATGGAATAGCAGTACTGGAGTATATGAAGAAAAAGAAAATAGACAAGAAAGTAATAGTATTAACATCTTATAATACACAGGATATGATTCGCAAGGTTTCAGAGTTAGGTGTTAATTACTTTATATTAAAACCTTTTGAACTAGAAGATCTAGAAAAAAGAATTCTAGAAGTTGCTGAAGGAGTAAAGTTCGGAGGCAAAGAAATAGATGTATATCACAATAATCTGCAAATAGCAATAACAAAAACTTTGCATGAACTTGGAGTACCCTCACACATAAAAGGGTATCAATATATAAGAGAAAGTATTACTTTAGTATATGAAAACCCGGAACTGGTAGGTGGTATTACAAAAGAACTATATCCAGAAGTAGCAAAAAAGTTCAATACCACGGTATCTCGAGTAGAAAGAGCCATTCGTCACGCCATAGAAGTTAGTTGGAACAGAGGCAACTGGGAATTAATGGAAGAAATATTTGGACATAGCGTAGATATTGATAAAGCAAAACCAACTAACTCAGAATTTATTATTACTGTTGCAGATAAATTAAGATTAGAATTCAGTAAGCCATTATCGAAATAAAAGCACTTCATAAAAAGTGCTTTTTATATTAGTTGAAAAGTATTAATAAGTTTGACAATTTATATAAAAAAAAGTATACTTATTTTAGAAAATGTGTAAGGAGGATACAAATTATGGAACGAAAAATAGAAAAATTTCTAGAAAAGTGGCAAAAAGATATTATAAGAAAGCCACTCATTCTATATGGACCTAAGCAAGTAGGAAAAAGTTATTCTGCCTTAAAATTTGGAAAAACAAACTACAAAAATACAATTTACTTTAATACAAGTAACAACAAGCCATTAACGGATTTATTTACAAAAGAAAAAGCAACAGAAAGAATTATTCTAAATCTATCTCTTTTGTCTGGAGAAACAATATTACCAGAAGATACTTTGATTATTTTTGATAACTTAAATAATATTGAAATTGTAAAAGGATTAAAACTTTTTGGTAGTGAACACAGCCAATATCACATTATTGGAATTACCTCAAGAAGAGACAACTTAACGCTATTCAAAGGAGAAGAATTACAATTTAAAAGTATGAGTGAAATGGATTTCGAAGAATTTTTATGGGCCAAAGAAGAAAAAGCTTTAGCTGAATTGATTAGAGAATCATTTGTAAAACATAAAACTTGCCCTTTTCATAAATTAGCATTAGAATTATTTCAGGAGTATTTGATGACAGGAGGTTTACCAGAAGTAGTAGAAGCAACCCTTAACGGAAAAAGTGAGCAGGAAATAGATATCATAAAACAAAAGATATTAGAAGTTTATGAACGAGAACTAATTTCTTGCAAAAACTTGATAGATATACCAAGAGGATTAGAAGTCATTGAATCTCTTCCAGAACAACTAAAGAAAGACAATAAAAAATTCCAATATGGTGTTATCGGTACTGGAAGAAGAGCTAAGGAATATGAAAGTACAATTAACTTTTTAGTCAACAACCAAATTGTTTATAGAAGTTATAAAATATCAACTGTAAAATCCCCTCTTAGTAGTTGCCGCGAAAAAGATAGTTTTAAATTATATTTACCAGATGATGGTTTACTATCATCTATGTTACACGTGAATTTAAAACAGTTACTCAGTGATGAAAAAACAAAAGAGATCCTTTATGAAAATAGTATTGCTAAAGCTCTAGCAGAAGCTGGTTATGCATTATACTATTATCAATCAGAAGGAAAAGCAGAAGTCAATTTTGTAATTCAAAATAGAATGGGAAAAATCATCCCGATAGAATTAATTACGAAAGCGGATTCCAAAGCAAAGTCTCTTTCTGTATTTATGAAAAAATTTACAGTAACAGAAGCATATCGTGTAACAGAGAATAATTTTGCTACAAAGAAAGATGTCAGATATATTCCAATTTATGCAATGTTTTGCTTAAATGATAATAAAATGTAAGGAGGAAAGTATGAAAAAACCAATTGTATTAGCAATATTAGATGGATATGGACTACGAGAGGAAGAACATGGGAATGCAGTTAAATTAGCCAATAATCCTGTATTTAATAATCTATGGAACACATATCCACATACACAATTAACAGCATCAGGACAACTTGTAGGGCTTCCTAAGGGTCAAATGGGAAATAGTGAAGTTGGTCATATGAATATTGGTGCTGGTAGAATTGTATATCAACCATTAGAATTAATTAATAAATCCATTGAGGAGAAAGAGTTTTTTCAAAATGAAGAAATAAAAAATGTAATGCGTCATGTAAAAGAAAATGATTCCAAGCTACATTTAATGGGACTTGTAAGTGACGGTGGAGTACATTCTCATATCAATCATTTACTTGCTTTATTAGATATGTGTAAACAAGAGCAAGTTACAAATGTTTATGTTCATGTCTTTACAGACGGAAGAGATGTTCCACCAAAAAGTGCATATACTTATATTAAACAAATAGAAGATAAACTAAATGAAATAGGATTTGGAAAAATAGCTAGTATCAGTGGTAGATATTATGCTATGGATAGAGATAATAATTATGATAGGTTGAAAAAGGCATACGATGTTATTGTAAATAATAAAGGAGAGGTACTTCCATCTACGAAAGAATATGTAGAAGATAGTTATAAAAAAGATATAACAGATGAGTTCTTTATTCCTGCTAAATTTACAGAAAATGGAAACTTAGAAGAAAATGATGGAGTAATTGCCTTTAATTTTAGAAAAGATAGACTTCGTGAATTATTTACAGCAATAACAAACCCAGATGAAGTAGATATGGAAGCAATACATTTTCATAATGTAAAAACAGTAACAATGATGCCAGTTGTACATAGTGTAAAAGCACCACATGCTTTTAATGATCCAAAATTAACAAATATTTTAGGAGAGTACATTGAAAAACAGAATCTATCTCAATTAAGAATTGCTGAAACAGAAAAATATGCACATGTTACATTCTTCTTTGATGGAGGAAAAGAAGTAGATTACAAGAATGAAAAGAAAATTTTAGTACCATCACCTAAAGTAGCAACTTATGATTTACAACCTGAAATGAGTGCTGATGAAGTAACAGAGAAACTATTATCAGAATTACCTAATACAGACTTAGTAATTCTTAACTTCGCAAATGGAGATATGGTAGGACATACTGGTGTTTTAGAAGCTGCAATTAAAGCAGTGGAAACTGTAGATAAAGATTTGAAAAAAATATATGACAAAGTAATGGAATTAGGTGGTATCCTAATCGTAACTGCCGACCATGGAAATTGTGAAGAAATGTTAGATGACAATAATAACATTGTAACTTCACATACTACAAATCCTGTTCCATTTATCATTACAGAGCCAGGATTAAAATTACATACTGGTAAATTAGGAGATATTGCTCCAACAATTCTAGACTTAATGAATATAGAAAAGCCTGCAGAAATGACAGGAGAAAGTTTAATAGAAAAATAAAACAATGCAAAAGAATCTAATCTTGCATTGTTTTTTTTACCCACGTACCCAAATCGTTCATACTAAAATTTAATAAGTCATCTAAACTAACTTGTAAAGCTTTAGAAATTCTCCATAATGTGAATGCCGAAAAGGAGTTTTTGCCTTTAACAGACTCCAATGACCGAATAAATTCATGAGAAACATCAACGGCCTCTGCTAACTGAGACTGTGTCCATCCCTTAGCAATTCTAGCATTACGAATAGCTTCAATAGTAAATAACTTAAAATAATATTCATATCGATTTCTCTCTTCTCGATTCATACAATCACCTAATTATAGAATGGATTAAGAAAAAAAGGTTATACATAAAAGTGCTTGTTCGATTGCAACCATCCATAAAGTTTTTTATAATAATAAAGAAAAGAGAGGAATTATATGAAGGAAAGACTAATATTTCACATAGATGTAAACAATGCTTTTTTGTCATGGACAGCAGTACTATTGTTGAAAAAAGGCTATAAGACAGATATTAGAACCATCCCATCTATTATTGGTGGATCAGAATCCGAAAGAAGAGGAATTGTTCTTGCTAAATCACCTGTTGCTAAAAAAATGGGGATAAAAACCGCCGAAACAATTTATCAAGCTCAAAAAAAGTGCCCATCTCTTCAAATATTTCCTCCAAATCATCGTTGGTACTATCATGAATCAAAGAAACTATTTGAATACCTATCTCAGTATTCTCCACTACTTGAAAAGTTTTCTATTGATGAATGTTTTCTAGATATGACTGGAACAAACTACTTATATAAGGATTATTATCAACTAGCAAATCATATAAAAGAAGAAGTAAAGAAAAAATTTGGTTTTACAGTTAATGTAGGAATAGGTAATAATAAATTATGTGCTAAAATGGCATCAGACTTTGAAAAACCTGATAAAGTTCATACATTATTAAAAAATGAAATAGAAACAAAATTATGGCCACTAGACGTAGGTGAACTATTTATGGTAGGAAAGCGTACAAAAGAAGAATTAAACAAAATAAATATTTATACAATTAAAGACTTAGCTTTTGCCAATGATAAATTATTAGAAAAACATTTTAAAAATCAAGCAAAAAAACTAAAAGAAGCCGCTATGGGAATAGATAATACCCCTGTAGAACCAAGAAGTAGTAAAACAACTAGTATATCAACAACAGAAACATTAAGATTTGATTATACGGATGAGGAAAAATTAAAAGATATATTATTTAGACAGACAGAAGATGTAACAAGAGAATTAAGAAAACAAAAACAGTATGCTAAAACTGTTGCCGTAATTTATAGAAATAATCAATTTCATAATTATTCAGCACAAGCAAAATTACCACATCCAACAAATAGTACTAAAGAAATATATAAATTAGTAGTAGAAATATTTGATAAAAGCTATAAAAAGGATCCTATACGACTAATAGGAGTAAGATTAGCTGACTTGCAAGAGACAAAAGATCGTCAATTAACTCTATTTGAAGAAGACCAAGGAGAAGAAGAAAAGGAAGAAGAAATTCAAAAGACTATTGACGATATTAATCAAAAATTTGGAAAATCAATTGTGGCACCAGCATCTTTAAAAATAATTGGTAATCCAAAATCAAAAAGAAACTTAAGAGATTGAAAAAATCTCTTTTTTGTGGTATAATATCGCCAGTAAAAAAAGGGGGGATAGTGTATGAATCAAGATATAATGATGAGAGCTTATCGATATATTGAAATAGGCGATAATAAAATATTAGTAACCTTACCTATTCCAACTGCAACTGAAATTGTTGATATAAACTTTAGTTATCCAGAATATATAGCGGCAAAAATAAAAGAATTGCAAAATATATCAGATATAGATGAATTGAATCGAAGATTAGATCATTGGGATAGAATAGAACAAGTTCACCCTTATGATGCACAATTGGCAAATATTCAAGTGGAATATGAAAGAGCTCTATTAAAAGGAGAAAAACCAAGTGAAAAGCAAGATACTTATACGCCAAGAATGCAGCAAATAATTGACAACTATCTTGCTGAAGAAATAGAAAAAAGCAAAAAAGAAGCATTAGAAGTCAAACATAGAAGATTAAAAGAGACAAGTGACATACGCTATCACGCTTATTTGGATGGAAAATATCCATTTGCTAAACTTTATGCCATGGATATTAGAAGAGCAATAATGCCAAAAAAATTATCAGAATATAGACGTTGTTTTTATGGTTCTATTGATATGGGATATACTACACAATTTACAGAAGAGGAATTTGAATGTATGACACTAGGAGAAATATGGAACGGAAATAAAGAATATTTAGAAAGAAAAGCAAAAAGGCAAGAAAAAAGAATTGGCAAAACAAGAAAAAAGTAGTATAATAACGAGAAAAAAAGGGGAGAGTAGGAAATGTATAGACAAAAAGGTGAAATAGAGATAACAAAAGATACAGAATTTGCAAGAGATGATATAGAAATAGGATATAACGGAAAAGATGGAAGCTTCTTTTTCCTTGTTACAGAAAAAGAATTAGATGGTAATTACTGGGTAACCTATTATGATGCTATTAGTGGAGCAAAAGTGGAAAGAGAAGAATTAATGGGGTATGAGAAAGTAGATAAAAAAGATTTTCTACCAGAAGGAGATGGACCAGTCAAAGCACAATATTTAGCAGAAAAATATAACGAGTTAGCTAGGCAAAAAGTAAACTTTACCTTTGGAACAGGAAAGGTAGAGTCTGAACCAAAACCTGTTCCTAAAACTCATATTTATCCATCAAGAAATAGGAATCCTTATAGTCAATATCGTGCCCAACTTGATATTGTTGACACTACAGAAATTCCTTATGAAGAACTAAATGTAAAATATAATGATGACAATGGACAATTTTGGTTTATAGTAAAACATAGTGATGGTAATTATGATGCTATTACTGGAGAGATTATATATCAGGAAGAGTTAAAGGGTTATAGTTCATATCCTAAAGATGCTATTTTTGAAGAAAGAAGTTATCGAGGTAAAGAAATAAGATCAATTTATGATTTCATGAATAGCCAAAAAGTAAATTTTACGAGACCAAACGAGAGACAAATGGTAAAATAAAGAGGAAAACCTCTTTTTTTGTTGACGAAATCATTTATGAAATATACAATGAAATTAGGGGATGAAAAACGGTATGGAAGAATTAAAAACAGTAAAAGTAGATAAAAAGAAAATGTCTGTAATGAATGATTTACTAAGCGAAAAAATTAATGCTGTTTTATCAGACGAAAGACAAAGTGAATACCTAGAAGGAATTATATATATTGGAAGCAATCATTTTAGGCCAGAAATAGAATTAACATTTATCTGGAATGATGCTAATATAGAGCCAGTTCAACTTTCTATGCAAGAGGAACAACGTATCAGATCTTTAACGGGAATGGATGTTAGAATAGAAAATGTACCAGAATGGTACTATAGATTAGAAGAAAGATTTCAAGACAGAATAGAATCTCCTAGAGAATTTAATGCCAGAAGTGGAAGTGTTTTGTATGATAGAGATAATAGAATAAAAGAATTACAAGCAGACCTACAAAATGATCCATCATTAGATGAAATAGCACCATACTGGGCGAATGAAGTTTGTTTGTTTAATCCGCCAGTACAATATATTAGAAAATAATTGATTAAATTTTGAATTGCGTTGCGTATAGAATAGACAATAAATAAAGGGAAGGTTTGGAATATGAAAAGTTTAAGAAAAGTACAAGTAGAACCATCAAAGATGGAAAGATTAAATGATATGGTGTCAGATGAAATAGCCAGAGCACTAAGAAAAGATGATATAGAGGCTATAGAGGGTATTGTTGCGACTGCTACAGCATGGGGAACGCAACCAGAAGGAATCCATTTGTTATTTCTATATAATTCATACACACCCGAAAGTGTTGAATGGAAAAATATAACAAATGAAGATATAGAAATGGACATTCATACAGAAAGTGCAAATTTATGGGCACTAGAAGATGATGAATCAAGAACTACAATGCGCGGAGATTATTCTTTTGAACAAGAAGTAAAATATGGAACACTATTATATGATAGAAATGGCAATGTAGAAAAGTTACGTGAAAAATTATTAGAAGAAGGAACTAATGATATTGATTACTGGAGAGGTATGTGTGAATTTGAACCTCCTGTACAGTATAAAAAGAGAGCAAAAAACTAAAAAATGTATTTTTGCTCTTTTTCTATGAAAAAATAAAAAATTTCTACAAAAAAGTGCTTGCATTTGTTGATATTCCTTGTTATAATTAATTACGTGTGACTGCTTAGATGTGCGAGGTTGTCGATACACCAGGTTAAGTTGCTAATTTGGTATCGGGTTATTTGCACGGAGCAAGTCTATACTAGATATAGGCGAAGGGAGGATTTTTAATGTCAACATCAAAAGTTCGTATCAGATTAAAATCATATGATCACAGAATTCTTGATAATGCAGTAACTAAAATTGTGGAAACAATTAAAAGATCAGGTGGAGAAATTTCTGGTCCAGTACCACTACCAACTGAAATTGAAAAGTTTACAATTTTAAGGGCTGTTCATAAATACAAGGATTCACGTGAACAATTCGAAATGCGTACGCATAAGAGACTTATTGATATCAAAAATCCTAGCAAGGAAACTATTGACGCATTAGCTCATTTAGATTTACCTAGCGGGGTTGATATTGAAATCAAAACAAAATAATAGGAGGAAACAATAATGAAAGGAATCTTAGGTAAAAAAGTTGGAATGACTCAAGTATTCACTAAGAATGGTAAGTTAATTCCAGTTACTGTTATTGAAGTTGAACCAAATGTTGTAACTCAAATTAAGACAGTAGCAAACGATGGTTATGATGCTATCCAATTAGCAACAGATACTATTAGAGAAAAATTATCAAACAAACCAGCTGTTGGTCATACTAAAAAAGCTGGTACTGAACCTAAGCGCTTCTTAAGAGAAATTAGAGGAGTAAATGTAGAAGATTATACATTGGGACAAGTTATTGGTGTAGATATCTTCGAAGAAGGAGAAATGGTTGACGTAAGCGGAACTAGTAAAGGTAAAGGTTTCCAAGGTGTTATCAAACGTCATAACCAAAGCCGTGGACCTATGGGTCATGGTTCTCAATACCATAGAGGCGTAGGTTCATTAGGTACTATGTTACCAATGCACGTTTTGAAAGGTAAGAAAATGCCTGGACAAATGGGTAATGTAGCAAGAACTGTTCAAAATCTAGAAATTATTTCAGTAGATACTGAAAATAGTGTAATCTTAGTAAAAGGAAATGTTCCAGGTCCAAAGAAATCATTAGTTATGATTCGTACTGCAGTTAAGAAACCAAATGTTAAGAGAGAAAAAGCTGACTTAGTTTCATACGAAGAACCAAAAGTTGAAGCTGAAGCTACTCAAACAGAAGCACCTGCAGAAGAGACAGCTGAATAAATCATCACAGGAACAAATCAAAAAATAAGAAAAATAAGGAAATGTGATGAAAGGAGGAATCGTAGATGAAAAAAGTAGAACTTTTAAATCTTAAAGGTGAAAAAGTAAAGGACATTAACTTAAACGAAAATGTATTTGGAATCGAACCAAACAAAAACGTTTTATATGATGCAATCATTTTAGCAAGAGCATCATTAAGACAAGGAACTCATAGTACTAAGAACAGAAGTGAAGTAAGTGGTGGCGGAAGAAAGCCATGGAGACAAAAAGGAACTGGACGTGCACGTCAAGGTTCTATCAGAGCTGTACAATGGGTAGGTGGAGGAAGATATGGAACTCCAGTACCAAGAGATTACAGCAAGAAACAAAATCGTAAAGAAAGAAGGCTTGCAATCAAGTCAGCTTTAGCAGATAAAGCTAATGAAAAAGCAATCATGGTTTTAGAAAACTTGAACTTAGCAACACCAAAGACTAAAGATATGAAAGCTTTATTAGAAACATTAAAAATTGCTGATAAAAAAGTATTATTAGTAGTAAAAGAATTTGATGACAATATGATTTTAGCATCAAGAAATTTACAAAATGTAGTACTAATTTTAGCAGATGAAATCAATGTATTAGATGTTGTAGGTACAGATGTAGTAGTATTTACACAAGATGCATTAAACGCTGTAGAGGAGGTGCTTAAATAATGAAAGACACTAAGTATTTAGAAATCATCAAGGCACCAGTTATTACTGAAAAATCAATGGCAGATAAAGAAAACGGAAAATATACATTCAAAGTTGATCCAAGAGCTAACAAAATTGAAATTAAAAACGCAATTGAAAAAATCTTTAATGTTAAGGTTACATCAATTAGAACAATTAATGTAAAGCCTAAAAAGAGAAGAGTTGGTCGTTATACAGGATTAACGAATCGTACAAAGAAAGCAATTGTTACTTTGGCTGAAGGACAAACAATTGATCTTGGTTAGAAGGAGGAAATAAATTATGGCAATTAAAACATATAAACCTACTACACCAGGTCGTAGAAAAATGAGTACATTAGTAAATGATGAAATTACTACAAGTACTCCTGAAAAATCTCTATTAACTACTATTAAGAAAAATAGTGGACGTAACAATCAAGGTAAGATAACAGTTCGTCATCAAGGTGGCGGAGTTAAAAGAAAATATCGTATCATTGATTTTAAAAGAAATAAATTAGAGGTACCTGGTACAGTAGCAAGTATCGAATATGATCCAAATAGAACTGCTAACATCGCATTAATTAATTATGCAGATGGTGAAAAAAGATATATCATTGCTCCAAAAGGGTTACAAGTTGGAATGGCAATTGAAGCAGGAGCAAAAGCAGATATTAAAGTTGGTAACGCATTACCAATTATGAACATTCCAGTAGGTACAATGATTCATAATATTGAATTACGTCCAGGAAAAGGTGGAGAATTAGCAAGATCAGCTGGTAGCTCTGCACAAATCCTAGGTCGTGAAGGAAAATATGTAATGATTCGTTTATCATCTGGTGAACAAAGAAAAGTTTTAGGAACATGTATGGCAACAATTGGTGAAGTTGGAAATGAAGACGCATCACTTGTTAGATTAGGTAAAGCAGGACGTAAACGTCACATGGGTATCAGACCTACAGTTCGTGGTTCTGTTATGAACCCTAACGACCATCCACATGGTGGTGGTGAAGGACGTGCTCCAGTTGGACGTAAAGCACCAATGACTCCATGGGGTAAACCTGCACTTGGATTAAAGACACGTAAGAAAAAACAATCAGACAAATTCATCGTACGTCGTCGTAATAGTAAATAGGAAAGGATGATTGAATAATGGCAAGAAGTTTAAAAAAGGGACCTTATGTATTCGATAGATTACTAAAAAAGGTTCAAGAATTAAATAAGTCTGGAAAAAAAGAAGTCATTAAAACATGGTCACGCCGTTCCACTATTTTTCCTGATTTTATAGGACATACATTTGCTGTTCACAATGGTAAAGAATTTATACCAGTATATATAACTGAAGATATGGTTGGACACAAATTAGGTGAATTTGCATTAACTCGTAAATTCGGTGGACATGGTTCAGACAAGAAATAATTTAAAAATGACTAGGAGGGAAAGAAATGGAAGCAAGAGCAATTGCTAAAGGACTTAGAGTATCACCAATCAGAGCTCGATTAACAATCGATATGATTCGTGGTAAAAGTGTACAAGAAGCAGCTAACATCTTAATGAACACTTCAAACAAGTCAGCAAGACTTATCAAAAAAGTTTTAGATTCAGCTATTGCAAACGCAGTTAACAATAATAACGCTGATGCTGCTACACTTTATGTAAAAGAAGCAAGAGTAGATGCTGGTCCTGTTATGAAACGTCACTTTTTTGATTCACGTTCTCACATAGGACATAGAGATCATAGAACTAGTCACATTATTATCGTAGTGGCTACAAAAAACTAATAAGGAGGTTAAAACATGGGACAAAAAGTTAATCCTAATGGGTTAAGACTTGGCATCAACAAAGACTGGGAAGCAAAGTGGTACGCAAAGAAAAATGACTTTTCTAAAGTGTTATTAAAAGATATTGAAATTCGTAAATATTTAGAAAAGAACATGAAAAATGCTGGTATCGCAAAAGTTGAAATCGAAAGAAATCCAAAAAGATGTGAAGTTGTAATCCACACTTCTAAACCAGGTGTTATGATTGGCCGTGGTGGAGAAGAAATCGAAAAATTAAAGAAACAACTATCAAAGGTTGCAGATGAAAACGTTCAAATCTCAATCGTTGATATTAAAAAAGCAGATTTAAATGCTCAATTAGTTGCTGATTCAATTGCTAACCAAATTACTAATAGAGCATCATTCCGTATGGCTCAAAAACGTGCAATCAGAAATGCTATGAAAGCAGGAGCTAAAGGAATTAAAACATCAGTATCTGGACGTTTAGGTGGTGCTGATATGGCACGTAGCGAAGGATACACAGAAGGAACTATTCCTCTACATACATTAAGAGCAGATGTTGATTATGCTACATCAGAAGCAGATACAACATTTGGTAAGATTGGTGTAAAGGTATGGATCTATAAAGGAGAAATCCTAAACAAGAAATCTAAGGGAGGTAATTAATATGTTAATACCGTCAAGAACTAAATATCGTCGTGTTCATAGATTACCTTACGAAGGAAAGTCACGTGGAAATAGAACATTAAGTTTTGGAGAATATGGTCTTCAAGCAAAAGAAGGAGCTTGGATTACAGCGAATCAAATCGAAGCTGCTCGTATTGCTATGACTCGTTACATGAAACGTGGTGGTAAAGTATGGATTAATATATTCCCACACATGCCACTTACTAGAAAACCAATTGGTACAAGACAAGGTAAAGGTAAAGGTAACGTTGAAGGATGGGTTGCTGTTGTTAAAGAAGGAAAAATTCTATTTGAAATTTCTGGAGTTACTGAAGATGTTGCTCGTGAAGCATTACGTTTAGCATCTCATAAACTACCAATAGCAACAAAATTTGTAATGAAAGAAAATGGTGGTGAAAATAATGAAGGTTAAAGAGATTAGAGAATTAACAACTGAAGAAATCAATGCAAAATTATTTGAAGCAAAACAAGAATTATTTAACTTACGTTTCCAACAAGCTACAGGAAACCTTGAAAAACCTTCTAGAATTAGAGATTTAAGACACACCGTTGCAAGAATGAAAACTGTTCTAAAAGAACGTGAAAGTAACGAATAGGAGGTTATATAATGGAAAAGAAAATTAAAAGAGAATTAGTTGGAAAAGTAATTAGTGCATCAAATGATAAGACAATTAGCGTTTTAGTTGAAACTTATAAAGACCATCCATTATATCACAAGAGAGTTAAAAGCTCTAAGAAATATAGTGTACATGATGAAAAAAATATTGCTAAAGTTGGAGACACTGTTCGTATAGCTGAAACAAGACCAATGTCAAAAACAAAGCATTTCTATTTAAAAGAAGTTGTAAAAGAAGCAGTTATTATTTAACGCTTAGATGATTAAAAAGAAGGAGGAATAATCTATGTTACAACAAGAAAGCCGCTTAAAAGTTGCTGATAACACTGGTGCACGTGAATTATTAGTAATTCGTGTACTTGGCGGAAGTAAAGTAAAAACAGGTAACATTGGTGATGTAGTAGTTGGAACAGTTAAGAATGCAATTCCAAATTCACCATTACCAAAAGGAAAAGTTGTAAAAGCAGTTATCGTTCGTAGTCGTCAAGGCGTTCGTCGTGAAGATGGAAGTTATATTAAGTTCGATGACAATGCTTGTGTTATCATTCGTGATGACAAGAGTCCAGTAGGTACTCGTATTTTTGGACCAGTCGCAAGAGAACTTCGTGATAAAGACTACATGAAAATTGTTTCTTTAGCAAAAGAAGTACTATAATGAGGAGGATAAATTATGAACTTTAAAGTAGGAGATAAAGTTGTAGTTATCGCTGGTTCTGATAAAGGTAAAGAAGGAAAAATTATTAAAACATTAAGAAGCGAAAATAAAGTTGTAGTTGAAGGTGTTAATGTTGTAAAGAAACATCAAAAACCTACAGCTAATGAATCTGGTGGAATTATTGAAGTAGAAAAACCAATTCATGCATCAAATGTTATGATTGTTGATCCTAAAACAAAAAAAGGAACTAGAATCGGACATACAACTGATACAAAAACAGGTAAAAAAATTAGAATCACAAAAAAATCAAACGAGAAGCTTGATTAATTGGAAGGAGGGTAACTATGAACCGCCTAAAAGAGAAATACTTAAATGAAGTTGTTCCAAGTTTAAAAGAAAAATATAATTATAAATCAATTATGGAAGTTCCAAAGTTAGAAAAGATTGTTATTAACATCGGTGTTGGTGATGCTACATCAAATTCAAAATTAATCGATGCAGCTGTAGCTGACTTAGCAAAAATCTCAGGACAAAAGCCAGTAATTACAAGAGCTAAAAAGTCAATCGCTGGATTTAAAGTAAGAGAAGGACATGCAATTGGATGTAAAGTTACATTACGTGGAGAAAACATGTATAACTTTATGGATAAACTTATTGCAATTGCTCTACCTGCAGTAAGAGATTTCCGTGGAGTTAGTCCAAAATCTTTTGATGGTAGAGGAAACTATACTATGGGAATTAAAGAACAATTAATCTTTTCAGAAATTGATTATGATGAAGTTGTAAAAGTACGTGGAATGGATATCGTATTTGTAACAACAGCAAAAACTAACGAAGAATCATTCGATTTATTAAACGGACTTGGAATTCCTTTTAGAAAGTAAAAAATGGGAGGAATATTATGGCAAAGAAAAGTATGATAGTAAAAGCTAATAGACCACAAAAGTTTAAAGTACGTGAATATACTAGATGTGCTCGTTGTGGTAGACCTCACGCAGTTATGAGTAAATTCGGAATCTGCCGTATTTGCTTCCGTGAATTAGCTTATAAAGGACAAATACCAGGACTTAAGAAATCAAGTTGGTAATTGGAAAGGAGGAGTTTATTATGGCAGTAGTAACAGATACAATTGCAGATATGTTAACTCGTATTCGTAATGCTAACCAAATGCGTTATGAACAAGTAGAAGTACCTGCATCAAAAATGAAAGAAGAAATCGCAAGAATCTTAAAAGATGAAGGATTTATTAAAGATTACAAAGTTGTAAAAGAAGATGCTCAAGGAAAAATTCTTTTAACTTTAAAATATAATAAGAAAGAAAGAGTTATAACAGGGCTAAAGAGAATTTCTAAACCAGGACTTCGTGTTTATGTTAACAGCAACGAAATTCCAAGAGTATTAAATGGATTAGGAATTGCTATCCTTTCTACATCTAAAGGAATTATGACAGATAAAGAAGCACGTAAAGAAAATATAGGTGGGGAAGTTCTAGCTTATATTTGGTAATAAAAAAAATATAAGGAGGTGTCAAGATGAGCCGTATAGGAAATCGTACAATTATTGTTCCTGAAGGAGTTACAGTTACAGAAGAAAATAATGTTGTAACAGTAACTGGACCAAAAGGAACATTATCACAAAAAATGTTAAAAGACATTACAATGAAACAAGAAGATAACAAAATTACTTTAGAACGTAAGAACGAAAATGCGAAAGCTATGCACGGTACAATGAATGCATTAATCCACAATATGATCGAAGGTGTTACCAAAGGTTATGAAAAAGGATTAGAAATCATTGGTGTTGGATATCGTTTCAATGTTCAAGGTAAAAAATTAGTTATTAATGCTGGTTACTCTCATCCAGTTGAGATTGAAGTACCAGAAGGATTAACAGTAGAAGCTAACGGAAATACTGAAATTACTGTTAAAGGAATTGATAAAGTATTAGTTGGAGAATTCGCTGCTAATATCAGAAAAGTAAGACAACCTGAACCATATAAAGGTAAAGGTATTCGTTATAAAGATGAACATGTTCGTCGTAAAGAAGGAAAGAAAGCTGCTTAATAAGTAGGAAAGGAGAAATCAAAGTATGATAAAAAAAGAATCTCGTAATAATATGCGTGAAGTTCGCCATCAAAGAATTCGTAAAGATTTAATGGGAACAAGCGCAGTACCTAGATTATGCGTATTCCGTTCTAATACTGGAATTTATGCACAAATTATCGATGATGAAACTAGAACTACTCTTGTATCTGCTTCCTCATTAGACAAAGATTTAAAGATTGAAAACGGAAGTAATGTTGAAGCAGCTAAAGTTGTTGGAAAGGCAATTGCCGAAAAAGCAACAAAAGCAAAAATTACAAAAGTGGTATTTGATAGAGGAGGATACCTTTATCATGGACGTGTAAAAGCTTTAGCAGAAGCTGCACGTGAAAATGGATTAGAATTCTAATAGGAGGGTATTATGCAAAGAAAGTCTCAAGAACCTAGAGAAAAGTTGCTAGAAGAATTAGTAATCGACGTTAAAAGCGTAGTTAAAGTTACTAAAGGTGGACGTCGTAGAAGATATTCAGCAACTGTTGTCGTAGGTGACCGTAAAGGTAAAGTTGGATTAGGTATTGGTAAAGCAAACGAAGTACCTGATGCAATTAAGAAAGCAATTCAAGATGCAAACAAAAAAATGATCACAATACCTCTAATTGATGGAAGAACAGTAGCTCATGAAATGGTAGGAACAAGTGGTGCTGCAAGAGTTATCATTAAACCTGCTCCAGCTGGTACTGGTATCATTGCTGGTGGAGCTGTTCGTGCTATCTTAGAATTAGCAGGAATTCGTGATGTTGTCTCTAAATCACTAGGAGCAAGAACTAAAATTAATACTGCAACTGCTGCATTAAATGCATTAAAATCAATGAAAACTGTTGAACAAGTAGCAGCACTTCGCGGTAAAACAGTAGAGGAGATATTAGGATAATGAAATTACATGAATTAGAAAAAAATATCGGTGCTACTCATGCGAGAAAACGTGTAGGACGCGGTCCAGGTAGTGGTCTTGGTAAAACATGTGGACGCGGACAAAAAGGACAAAAAGCACGTAGTGGTGGTAGTATCAATCCAGTATTTGAAGGTGGACAATTACCATTATATAGAAGATTACCAAAAAGAGGATTTACAAATGCTAAGTTCAAAGTTAGCTATGCTACAGTTAACTTAAGTGACTTAAATGTATTTGAAGATGGTACTGTAGTTACACCTGCATTACTAAAGGATAAAGGAATTATTAAGAAACAATTAGACGGATTAAAAGTATTAGGAAATGGAAAATTAGAGCATAAGTTGACAATTCAAGCAAATAAATTCTCAACTAGTGCATTAGAAAAGATCAAAGAATCAGGAAGTAAAGCTGAGGTGATCTAGTATGTTCAAAACTATGAAGCAATTATTTACCTCAACGAACAAAGATTTACGTCATCGTTTATACTTTACTCTTGGGGCACTATTGATCTTCATACTAGGTATTTCAATTCGAGTTCCAGGAACACAAGACTTAACAAGTAATTTAGGTTTTCTAGAATTGGTTAACACCCTTGGTGGTGGAGCTTTACAAAACTTCTCAATATTCGCTTTAGGTGTAATGCCATACATTACTGCATCCATTATTATGCAGTTATTACAAATGGATATTGTTCCATACTTTTCTGAATTAAGAAAGCAAGGAGCAACGGGAAGACAAAAATTAAATCAAATTACTAGATACTTAGGTATTGCATTTGCTTTCATTGAAGGATATGCATTTGCATTCGCCTTCATTGGAAGAACCGGTGACGTATTAGAATATTTATATATAGCAACGGTTCTAACAGCAGGTACTGCATTCCTATTATGGTTAGGTGATCAAATATCTCAAAAGGGATTAGGAAATGGTACAAGCTTAATTATTATGGCTGGTATCATCGCAACTCTTCCACAGATGTTTATAGATGCCTTTACCGGACTTGTAACATTAGATGGAACTGCACAAGTAATTACATTAGGAATTATTAAATTTATTCTATTTGTAATTGTATACTTTGCAATTGTTATTGGAATGATTTTTGTTCAGGAATCAGAAAGAAGAATACCAATCCAATATGCAAACAAATCAACAAGTGCATATGGAGCATCAGCACAAAGTTTTATGCCAATTAAAATTAATACAGCAGGAGTTATTCCAGTAATCTTTGCATCAAGTTTACTTGCAATTCCTGGTATATTGGCACAAGTTATTAAAAATGATACATTTACTTTAGTTGTACAAAAGTATTTAACATATACAACTCCAGTAGGATTCTTAATATATGTTATATTCATTTTCTTCTTTGCTTACTTCTATACATTCATACAAGTAAAGCCAGATGAATTTGCTAAGAACCTACAAGAAAACGGAGGGTATATACCTGGTATTAGACCTGGAGAAGATACAAAGAAACATTTAAGTAAGATTTTATCAAGGCTAACTATTTTAGGAGCAACATTCCTAGTAATAATTGCCGGATTACCAATTCTATTTTCACAAATAACAAGTTTACCTACAAGTGTATCAATCGGTGGTACAGGATTATTAATCGTTGTAGGTGTTGCACTTGAAACTTATAAACAATTGGAAGGAAGTATCTTGACCAGAAGTTATAAGAGAGGATATAGTAGAAGGTAAAAATGAAAAATATTATGTTTATAGCACCACCTGCTGCTGGAAAAGGAACACAGGCAGAGCTTGTAGTTGCTAAATATCATATCCCACATATCTCAACAGGAGACATCTTAAGAGAAATAGCAAAAGAAGATAGTGAGATTGGAAATTATGTAAATGAAACATTAGCAAGTGGTAAATTAGTAAAAGATGAAATTACATATCAACTAATTGAAGAAAGACTAAAGCAAGATGATTGCAAAAACGGATATATCATTGATGGATTTCCAAGAAGTCTAGATCAAGCAGTTGAATATGATAACATCCTAAAAAAGTTAGGATATGAAGTAGGAAATGTAATTTCAATTGTAATCGACGAAAAGACATTAGAAAAACGAATAACTGGTAGAAGAGTATGTGAGGACTGCCATGCAGTATACAACATCAATGATAAATCCAGTTCTCCACAAGTGGAATCAGTATGTGACGTTTGTGGTGGAAAATTATATCAAAGAAACGATGACAACTTAGAAGCATTCCAAACAAGATATAAAATGTATAAAGAAAAGACCGAACCTATTATAGAACATTATAGAGAACAAGGTGTTCTAAAAGAAGTTAACGGTAATGACACGATTAAAAATGTCTTTCGAGAGATAGAAAAGATTATCAGCAATTCTAGCTTCTCGAAAAATGATGGAGATGAATAAATTTAATGATAACAATTAAAAGTCAAAGAGAAATTGAATTATTAAAGATCGCTGGTAATATAGTATATCAAACTCATCAGTATCTAAAACCATTTGTAAAAGAAGGAATCACAACAAAAGAACTTGATAAATTAGCAGAAGACTTCATTAGAAGTAAAGATGCGACTCCTTCTTTTAAAGGATACGAAGGGTTCCCATCTACACTATGTACAAGTATCAATTCAGAAGTAGTTCATGGATTTCCAAGCGATAGAAAATTAAAGAATGGAGACATTATTTCTATTGATATTGGTGCCTGTTATAAAGGATACCATGGGGATTCTGCTTGGACTTACACAGTAGGAGAAGTAGATGAAAAGACAAAACAGTTACTTAAAGACACAGAAGAGGCTCTATTCGTTGGTTTAGCACAAGTAAAACCAGGAAATAGAATTGGAGACATTGGTTATGCGATTGAACAATACGCCCATAAGCATAACCTAGGTGTCGTAAAAGAATTATGTGGTCATGGAGTAGGAACTTCTGTACATGAAGATCCTGAAGTTCCAAATTATGGAATTCCAAATACTGGTCCAAGACTAAGAGAAGGTATGGTAATTGCTGTAGAGCCTATGTTAACAATGGGTAGTCCTAAAATCTTTGTTCATGACAATGATTGGACTATTGATACAGTAGACGGAAGCTTATCAGCACATTTTGAACATACAGTAGCAGTAACAAAAGATGGATATCAAATCTTAACAGGAGAGTGGTAAAAGATGGCCAAAGAAGATACAATTGAAATGGAAGGTAAAGTTCTTGAAATTATCCCAGGTGGAAAATTCAAAGTTCAACTAGAAAATGGACACATTGTGGAAGCTCACGTTTCTGGTAAAATACGAATGAACTATATTCGTATCTTAGCAGGAGATACCGTAATGATAGAACTTTCGCCTTATGACTTAACACGTGGGCGTATAACCTATCGTAAATAATAGGAGGGATAGTATGAAAGTAAAAGCATCTGTTAAACCAATTTGCGAAAAATGCAAAGTTGTAAAACGTAAAGGTACAGTTAGAATCATTTGTGAAAATCCAAAACACAAACAAAGACAAGGATAATTTTTAGGAGGTGTAAGATATGGCACGTATTAAAGGTGTAGATATTCCAAACGACAAACACATTTGTATTTCATTAACTTATATTTATGGTATTGGACAAAGTTTAGCAAAACAAATTTTAAAAGCTGCAAAAATTGATCCAACAACAAAGACAAAAGATTTATCTCAAGAAGATTTAGTTAAAATTCGTGATGAAATTAACAAACATTTAACAGAAGGTGATCTTCGTCGTGAAGTAAATATGAACATCAAAACTAAGATGGAAATTAACTCATATCAAGGAAGTCGCCATAAAAAAGGATTACCTGTAAGAGGACAAAGAACAAATCGTAATGCACGTACTCGTAAAGGTAAAGGAAAAGTAGTAGCTAACAAGAAAAAAGCTTAGTTAACTTAATGAAAGAAATTTTAAAGGAGGTAAACTAGATGGCTTACAAAACAAGAAAGAAAAAAGTTAAAAAGAATGTTCCTGAAGGTATTGCTCATATTCATTCAACATTCAATAATACAATTACAACAATCACAGATAAGGATGGTAACGTAATTAGCTGGGCATCATCTGGAGCTATTGGATTCAAAGGTAGTAAAAAATCAACTCCATTTGCTGCTGGTATGGCTGCAGAAGCTGCTGGAAAAGCTGCATATGACATGGGTATGCGTAAAGTTGAAGTACGTGTAAAAGGTTTAGGACCAGGTAGAGAAACAGCAATTCGTTCACTTCAAACTGCAGGATTAGAAGTAACTACAATTGTTGACGTTACACCAATACCACACAATGGATGTCGTCCACCAAAACGTCCACGTGTATAATTAATGAATAAGGGAGGTTAGTTCATGTTACAATTTGAAAAACCAATTTATAAAATAACAGATTCTGTAGAAAGCAATTTCTATGGTAGATTTGAATTAGAACCATTAGAAAGAGGTTTTGGTACTACAATTGGTAATGCTTTAAGAAGAGTAATGTTATCATCTCTTCCAGGAAGTGCAATTAGCAGTATTAAAATTGATGGTGTTCTTCATGAATTCCAAACAATCGAAGGTGTTTATGAAGATGTAACAACAATCATTTTAAATTTGAAAGGTGTAGTATTCAAGAACCATTCAAATGAAGAAAAGATTGTTCGTATTAACACAACAAAAGAAGGAGAAATCACTGCTGGAGATATTGAACACGATGCTGATATCGAAGTTATTAACAAAGATAAAGTTATCGCTACTTTATCAAAAGGAGCATCTCTAAACATGGAAATGACTGTTTCAAATGGTCGTGGATATGTAAGAAGTGAAGACAACAAGAAAATCCATGATATTAAGAAAGCAGGAGTTATAGCTATTGACTCATTATATTCTCCTATTGAAAGAGTATCATATGAAGTTGCAAACGCTCGTGTCGGACAAGATGAAAGTTATGATAAATTAATTTTAGACGTATGGACAAATGGTTCTATGAAGCCAGAAGAAGCAATTGCTTTAGCTTCAAGAATTTTAATTGAACATTTCCAAATCTTAACAGATTTATCATCAATTGCAGATGTAAGTGGAATGATGATTGAAAAGACAGAAGATCCTAAAGTAAAAGCTCTAGAGACATCAATTGAAGACTTAGACTTCTCAGTAAGAGCATATAACTGCTTAAAGAGAGCTGGAATTCATACTTTACAAGATCTTGTTAATAAGAGTGAATCAGACATGATGAAAATCCGTAATCTAGGTAAAAAATCTCTAAAAGAAGTATTAGACAAAATTAGAGATATGGGTCTAGTTTTACGTGATGACGACTAAAATATAAGGAGGAAATAACTATGAGAAAATTAGGTGTAGATAACAAACATAGAAGAAGTATGCTAGCTACTTTAACAAAACAAGTAGTTGTTAACGAATCAATTACTACTACAGAAACTAGAGCAAAAGAAGTTCGTAAGTTTGTTGATAAAATGATTACTTATGGTAAAAAAGGTGATTTAGTTTCTCGTCGTAAAGCTTTAGCATTCTTACACAATGACAAAAAAGTTGTTGATAAAATCTTCCATGATTTAGCAAAACGTTTTGAAAACCGTAATGGTGGATACACTCAAATTTTAAAATTATCAGAACGTCGCGGAGATAACTCATTAATGGTAATTTTAAAGTTAGTAGATGAAGCTAAACCTGAAGAAAAGAAACCTGCTAAAAAGGCAGGAAAAGAAGACAAATAAGACACAGTAATGAAGTAATACAATAAATGTAGACAGTCTAAAAAAGACACAGTCTACATTTTTTTGTTACTATAAATAAAATGAAGGATATTTTATGAAGAGAAATAATATGAAAACACCAAAAGAAAAAGAAATAATTGTAAAACGATATATAAATGGTGAATCAGCCACAAAATTAGCAGATGAATTTAAAATTTCTAGAAGACAAATTTATCGTTGGATAAAAAATTATGAAGAAAAAGGATTTGATGGTTTAATATCAAATACTGGTAAAGCATCTAAACACCATAAAAATATGGGATTGTATTTAAGAAAACCTCAATCAAGAGAAGAAGAATTAGAGATAGAGTTAATGAAGAAAGATATTGAAATAGCACGATTAAAAAAAGGTTACGAAGTGAAAGGAGTTGGTCCAAAAAAGGAATTCGTTACTACATTCGAGAAGAATACAAAATAATAGATGAATATAAAAATGAGTATTCTGTAAAATTATTATGTGAATATATGTCTGTGAGTAGAAGTGGTTATTATAAATGGAAATACAGACAAAATAATCCAACATTAAAAATGTTGTCACGACAATCGGATATAAATTTAATAAAATTATACATTAATTATTATAATTATGAAAGACCTAGTTATGCATTAAATTATAAAACCCCAATCCTCTACTAGCCATACAAATGAGTTAGAATCCATGTTAAGCGAATTTGATTTAGAGAATATTCCAGATTCTTATACGAGGAAAAAAATAGAAATAGTAAAAGGAATGTCAACATTCTTTTTTTTTTATGTGTTTTATTATATAATAAAGTTGACAAATAAATAGGGAATTGAGGTGTCGGTATGAAAGCATTAATTACAGGAGCATCGTCAGGAATTGGCCTAGATATGGCTAGATATCTAGCAACAAAAAAATGTGAATTAATTTTAGTAGCGAGAAATAGGGAAAAATTAGAAAAAATTCAGGAAGCCCTACCAACCAAAGTAACTATCATAGTTGCCGATTTATCAAATGAACAAAAAGTAAAAGAACTATATGTATTAACCAAAAAGGAAAATATAGATATTTTAATTAATAATGCTGGATTTGGAGTATTTGGAGAATTTACTCAGACCGACTTACAAAGAGAATTAAATATGATAGACACCAATATTAAAGCTCTACATATACTAACGAAATCATTCTTAAAAGATATGGAAAAAAGAAATTCTGGTTATATTCTAAATGTTGCATCTTCTGCTGCTTTTCAGCCTGGACCATTAATGAGTACTTACTATGCTACAAAATCATATGTGTACCAACTATCAGAAGCATTATGGTATGAACAAAAGAAGAAAAAATCAAACGTACATATTTCTGTTCTTTGTCCAGGACCAGTAGATACTAATTTTAATAATGTAGCAGGCGTTAAATTTGGCGTAAAACCTATGAAAAGTACAGTTGTTGCTAAATATGCAATAGACCAAATGTTTAAAAAGAAGATGCTAATTATACCAGGATTTACAATGAAATGTGCTAAATTTTTTGGCAGATTTCTATCAGACAAGTTTTTACTACGTTGTGCCTACAAAATTCAAAAGAAAAAAGCCAGATAATATACTGGCTTTTTTAAACCGGTTATTATATAATAAAACATGAAAACGGGAGGGTTGATATGAAAGAATTATTAGAAATTACAAACTTAAATTATCAAGATATATTTGAAAATATCTCCTTCCAAGTAGAACCATCAAAATTTATAACAATCTCAGGTGCTAACAATTGTGGAAAAACAACATTAATTAGAATATTAAGTGGTCAAATACCGATCAAAGAGTCTATAAAATTATTAGGAATGAACATAGAAGAATATCCACAGAATCTGTGGAAAGAAATAACTGGAACTATTATTCCACAAGATAATTCACAATTTTTGTTTAAAACAATAGAAGAAGAACTTAACTATACAATTCACTTATTTAAAAAAACAGAAGAAGAACAAAAAGAAACATATAAAGAAATTGTGAAAAAATATAAGCTTACAAAATATCAAAAGAAAAATCCCAACGAAGTACCAGATTTTATTAAAATAAAAGTTTTATTAGCCGAAAAAATGTTAGGATCACCCCAAATATTATTTTTAGATGATATATGCCAAGACTTAGACTCAAAAGAAAAAAAAGAAATGATTAATCTTCTTAGAACAATTCAGCTAGAAACTAAAATCGCAATTATTATGATTACAAGTGATCTAAATATTGCCTTAGAAAGCGATTATTTACTAATTATAGCAGAAAAACAGATTCTCTTAGCAGGAGAACCATTAACGATTATTGAAAAAGATAATGTATTAAATAAGTTAGGACTAGAATTACCATTCATGGTAGATTTATCTGTAAAACTAAGAGATTATAATGTAGTAAATAAGGTAGAACTTGATATGGACAGGATGGTAGATACTATATGGAAATAATATTAGAAAACATAAAACAAAATGATTGGGAGTTTTCTACAACATTATCTGGTAAAGAAATAATTGGAATTACAGGTACAGATTATGAAGAATTATTAGATATTTTAAGATTAGAAACACTTCCCGAAGGAAAAATACAAATAGACGGTGAAGAAGTAACAGAAGAAAATTACCTGAATTATTATAAGAAGATAAGCAAAGTAGATAAAAAGTTTCAGAAAATAAATTATTTAAACACCATAAAAGAACATATGGACTATATTATTAACTATTATCACCTTCAAATAAAAAACATAGAAAAAAAAGAAAAAGATTCGTTAAAAATAGTAGGTTTAGATAGTAGTCTATTAGATAGAAATATAACTAGTTTATCAACATCAGAAAAGAAAAAAGTACAGATTGCGATAAGCCTTTTATCAAATCCAGATATGATAATATTAGATGATCCATTTAGAGGATTAGACAACAAGAACAAGAAAAGAATTATAATGGTTTTAAATAAACTAAAAGACCAATTTCATAAAATTATTATTATCGCAACCCAGGACTCAGATGTTCTTTATCAATGTACTGATAAAATGTTATATGTAAAAAACAAAAGAATATTTTTAGAAGCACCAACTGAAGAAGGCTATGAAAGAGTAGACTATTTAAAAAGAAATGGTTTTGCTTTACCAGAATGTGTATTATTTACTTATAAAGCGATAAAGAAGAAAAAAGTAAAACTTGAATATCACAAAGATATAAGAGATATTATTAAAGATATATATAAACATGTATAAAAGATAAACGAAAGTTTATTTTTTCTTAAAGATAGAAAGGATAAATGGATATGAGGTTTTTAATAACGTTATCTTATGATGGAACAAATTATAAAGGCTATCAAAGTCAACCTGGAATGAATACAATACAAGAACAGATTGAACAAGCATTAACAAAAATTAACAATAATAAAAAAACAACGTTTATTTCATCAGGAAGAACCGATAAAGGAGTACATGCTAAAATGCAATGTGGTCATGCTGACTTAGACGTAAACATCACAGAATATAAATTAAAAAGAGCCATGAACAGCAATCTTCCAGACGATATACATGTAATAAATACTAAAATTGCTCCTCCAGATTTCCATGCTAGATATAATGTAAAAGAAAAAACATATGAATACTATATAAATATAGGTGAATATAATCCCATTCAAAGAAATTATGTATTTCAATATAATTATCACTTAAATTTAGAAAGAATGCAAAAAGGAATTCAATATCTAATTGGTGAACACGATTTTAGATCATTTGTAACTGAAAATAAAGAAAAAGAAAATTGCATTAGAACAATTACAACCGCAACAGTAGAAAAATTAAATAATGATATTATAAAATTTACATTCACAGGTAATGGATTTTTAAGATATCAAATTAGAAATATGGTTGGAATATTAATTAAAATAGGAGAAGAAAAAGAACCCCCAGAGTATGTACAACAGTTCTTAGAACAAAAGGATAGATCTAAAGGAGGAAAAACCGCTCCAGCAGAAGGACTATATTTAACAAAGATTAAATATGAATCAAGCTCTATTGAAAAATAGAGCTTTTTATATGAAGGTGAAAATAAAACAAAAATTGACTTTTTAATACTTTTATGATATAATATGTCAACGATGAAGGGGGATTGGCTTATGGTTAGAGTTATTGACACCATAAGAGAAAAAGCAAAAAAAATAAAATATAATTATAAATTACTTTTTCATCCAGACAAAATCGAAATTCCAGAAGAGTTAAGTCAACAAGAAAAGGATAAAAGAGAAAGACAGATTTATTTAGATAAAGCAAAACTTCATGGAAAACTAGGAGCGAAAGCTTTTAGAAAGTTCATAAAGAAGTTTGATAAAGCAAAATTTAGATTTATAAAAAAAGTACTAAAGGAAGAGAGAGTAATCAAATGGTCTGATGAAGCGGTAGATAAAAACACCAAGAAATTGCTGAAAAGATCAAAATCAGAATCAGAAAAGAAAGAAATAATTGCTCAAGCAAAACGAAGCAAAGTATTAACAAGAAGGCAATTAAAAGAAGAAAGAAGTATAAATTACTATGTAGGTGTAGATAGTAGAACAGAACAGTTTGCAAGATATATTGAAAAAAACAAAAATATTCATCAAAAATGTTTAATAAAAAATGGTATTATCTTAGGAATCTGTGTTGGTGCAGGAATTGCTGGAGTGCCAGTACTGCCATTTGTATTAGGAGGATATCAAATCTTAGCTGGATTTAAAAATCTACAATGCATAAATGCTCAAGAGTATTATTTATCGAGAATGGTTGCAAATAAAAAAGGACTAGCTAAGAAAAGTATTACGAGTATAAAAAAGGCATATCAAGAAAATCCAGATTTAATTGCAGACTTAAAACAAGCAAAGCAAGAAGGAAAAGATTTGTATTCAGTAGATACAATAATAGAAAGTATGCATAGTAAAGAATCATTGGAACAACTTAGAGCAAGACTTTTACAAATAAAAGCACAACAAGCGGCACTTGTACCACCAGAAGAAACAAAGCATCCAGAACAGCCAAAAACATCCTCAAAACAAATTGTGCCAGTAGAAGCACGACAAGAACAAGCACAGCCAACAAAGATATCACCAGTATTAACTGGTTCTGATATAGAATTAAATGCGATGATACAAGCAGGGCTTGTACCATCAGAAGAACAAACTCAAGTAGTAAGAAAGGTAGGAAAATAATATGGGTAGTATAGATCAATCAACTTTATTTTTTACAAATGCAGGTTCAACAATGTCATTATTTACACCAGACTCTAATACTGCAGCAACGACATCACTAGGATTAGTAGGAGCATCATTATGGTTTGGTACACAAAAAAGAGAAGAGATAGAAGTGGAAGAAAAGCAGGATGATGGAACAACAAAAAAAGTAACAAAGGAAATAAAACGTTTTGCACCAGAAAGGACAGCAGCAACAGTATCGTTAGGAGCATCTACTGTAGGAGCTGCAACGCTTTCTCCATCTTCAGTACAGGGGGGCTTATTAGGTGATGAATACACTGCACAACATCAAGCTGCTCAAATAACAATAGAGCAACAAGCAGATGCAAATGAAGTTAGAGATTTAGATGAATATCTAGCATCATTAAGCGATGAACAACAAGAACAGCTTCTTGCGATGACTAATGAAGCAATTGAAGAACAATCTGTTGAAAAACCAGCTGTATTACATCGATAATTAATGAAAAAAAGTATTGATTTTCAATACTTTTTTTAGTATAATTATAACTGGTACATTCGATATCCCCACATTGATTAGGTCCTGGGAAAACCTAATTGAAGGTAAAGGAGAGTAAATTATGAAAAGCTATATGCAAAAGAAAGAAACAGTTGAACGTAAATGGTACGTTATCGACGCTGAAGGAAAACCTTTAGGTCGTGTTGCATCACTTGCAGCAACTTATCTACGTGGAAAACACAAACCAACTTATACTCCACATATTGATTGCGGAGATAACATCATCATTGTTAACGCTGAAAAAGTTCTATTAACAGGAAATAAATTAAATGACAAAATGTATTACAACCATTCACAATATCAAGGTGGATTAAGAGAGAGAACAGCTAAAGAAATGATTGAAAAATATCCAGTTGAAATGGTAGAAAGAGCCGTTAAAGGTATGCTACCTCATAACAGATTAGGTAGACAAATGTATAAGAAACTATTTGTATATGCAGGAAGCGAGCACAAACACGAGGCACAAAAGCCTGAAGTGCTTGAAATGAAATAGGAGGGTTTAAGTTATGGCAAAAGAAAAGACAAATAAATATTATGGAACTGGTCACAGAAAGACTAGTGTTGCTAAAGTTACTTTAACTCCAGGAACTGGAAAAATTACTGTTAATGGAAGAGATGTAAATGAATATTTTCCATCAAAATTATGCGTTATGGATTTATGTCAACCATTAGAAATGACTAATACTAGAGAAATGTTTGATGTAGATGCTAAAGTAAAAGGTGGAGGATACACTGGTCAAACAGGAGCTATTCGTCACGGAATTACAAAAGCATTATTAGAATATGATTCAACAACTCCAGCTGATTCTGAAAATAGTTTCAGAAAAATCTTAAAAGCTGCTGGATTTATTACTAGAGATCCACGTAAGAAAGAACGTAAGAAGCCAGGATTGAAAAAAGCACGTCGTGCTCCACAATTCTCAAAACGTTAATTTACACTGTTTCAAAAAGCATCGAAAGATGCTTTTTTATTTTACCCCAAGGCAACATCTAGAATCATCATTACAGAGAATCCAATTAAAGTGAAAAGAGCCATTAGATCCTTTTTTTGATTAGTTTGACTTTCTGGTATTAATTCCTCAACAACAACATAAATCATAGCACCTGCCGCAAAAGCCAAGAGAAAAGGTAATAAAACCTGTATTTTTAAAACCAAAATAGCTCCAACAACAGCAGCAATAGGTTCTACTATTCCACTTAACTGTCCGAAGAAGAATGCTTTTTTTCTAGAAAATCCCTCTCTTCTAAGTGGTAGACTAACAGAACTACCCTCTGGAAAATTTTGTAAGCCGATACCTAATGCAAGTGTAAGAGCAGAAGCTAGAGAAGTACTTTCAAGTCCATAAGACAAAGATCCAAATGCAACTCCAACCACTAATCCTTCCGGAATATTATGTAGTGTAATAGAAAAGATTAATAAAAAGCATCGTTTTAGTTTATGTGAATCTCTAACATTGCACTTAGTATTCTTTTCTTGTAATTTATCAAATATTTTATCCCCAAAAAATAATAGCAATCCACCACTAATAAAACCTAAAGAAACCATAAGCCAAGTAATCATCTGCATACTATCAGCAATCTCAATAGCTGGACTAAGTAAAGACCAAAAAGATGCAGCAATCATAACTCCGGCAGAAAATCCTAGCAATGCATCCATAATACTTTTATTCACCTTTTTAAAGAAAAAGACAATCGATGCACCAAGCATAGTAACAAACCAAGTAAAAAACGTAGCCAACAACGCTAATAAGATTGGAGAAATATTTAATAAAGATTGAAACATAATCAACACCAATATAATATATTCTTTCAAAAAATTACGGTATAGGTAATATGCCCAATTAATAAAAGCAATTATAGTAAGAAAATTACTAAAATTGTTAGCATATAATTAATAGGTGAGTTTATGATAAAAGTAAAGACAGCTTTATTTATTATTTTTTGTTTACTACTGTTCTCTATCCAGACAATTTCTGCGGAAACATTACCATTGCAAGGAAAAATCATTACAATTGATCCAGGTCACGGAGGAAGAGATAGTGGGACCTATTATGGAGATATATTGGAAAAAGATATCAACCTAGAAATATCTAAACAGTTAGAACAAGAATTAGGAAAGCAAGGTGCAATTGTCTATTTAACCAGAAAAAGAGATATTGACTTATCATCAATCTATGATTCAGCTAAAAAAAGAGGAGACTTATATCGGCGCCTTTTACTAATAAAAGAAAATAAAAGTGATTTGTATTTATCAATCCATATTAATTGGTATGATAATCCGACACTAAAGGGTGGAGAAATACTATATAATCCCATTAATAAGGAAAACGAACAATTAGCAACCGCAATCATGAAGGAATTTAAGACGTCGTTATATAGTAATAGAAATATAAAGCAGACAGATTTATATATGTATCGAAACATTACAATTCCTGGAGTATTAATAGAGTGTGGATATTTATCAAATCCAACAGAAAGAAATAATCTACAAAGTAAAGAGTATCAACAAAAAATAAGCCAAGCAATTACCAAAGGCGTCATTAAGTATATGAAAAAGAGTAAAAAAGTTCAATATGTGATATAATAGCAAGCAAGGAGAGAAGAAATGGGAAGAATAAATTTACATATGCATTCCAACGATTCATTGGATGGAAGCGAAACAATTAATTCAATATTAAATGAATGTGAACAAGCTAATATTTCAATAGCATCGATTACAGATCATGATACGTGTCAAGCATATCAAGAATTAGAAGAAAATAGTTATACAGGTAAACTAATAAGTGGAATAGAAGCAGATGCCATGATAGGAGTCAAAACGTATGATATTTTATGTTATGGATTTGATTTGCCAGAAGTTTCATCTTGGGCAGAAAAACAATATGGAACATTAGCATTTCGTCAACAAAAGATATTTAATCAATTAAAGATAGAATGTGAAAAACTAAATTTACCACTACCCAATATAGACAGTTATGATGCAAGTAAAGAATTTGCTCATGCTGGTATATATAGATTATTACAGGAAACAAAAGTAGGCCAAGACTTTTTACAAGAATACAAAATAGAAAGTGTTGGAGATTTATATAGATCAGGAACGATGGATCAACATTTTCCACTATATGTAGATATGCATGTTGTTTGGCCAGATATTACAGAAGTAAGAGAAATAATCCACAGAAACGGTGGAAAACTTTTTTTAGCACACCCATATCGTTATGGAAAAGAGAATGTGACTGAAATTTTAGATAGTTGTACTCCATATATAGATGGAATAGAAATTTGGAATAATCCAGAAACCGAAGAACAAACTAGATATCTATACCAATATGCTCTAGAGCATCAATTATTGATGTCCATAGGAAGCGATTATCATGGAAAAACACACCCAAAACATAATTCATTATCAATTCCAAATTTTCCAGTAGAGATAGAAAAACAAATAGTATCTTGGACAAATAATTGTAAAAGTTTAATAAAAAAATAAAATTGCTTTAAAGCAATTTTTTATTATGCACAAAATAGTTGTAAAAAGCTCAAAAAAAAGATATAATTAACCTAGAGTAAAAGATAGGTTGGTGATAAAGTGATAGTTAGATTAATTAAGAAAACAAAAATCTATAATTTTACTTTGCCAACAAAAATCTCAGGTAATTATTGGATTACTGACAACGATTATCTTGGAAACGTAAGAAACTTAATTAATGTTGAAGAATATAATGGACAATGGAAAATAAAGAGTGACTTTGAGACAAAGATTATGTCTGGAGACCAAGAAATTGAATCTGCAATTTTAAAAGATTATAGTCTATTCTTCTTAAAAATTAATACAGATAACGAATATGTAATATTATATTGTTCTCCTACCATGGATCCTACGATAAAGTGGCTTCATTTAAAGAGAGAAGGAGAATTAATTATAGGAAATGATCCTAAAGCTCATATCAATTATAATTTTCCATTAGTTTCTAAACAACATGCAAGATTAATTTATTCACAAGGAAAATGGGTAATACAGGATTTAAATAGTAAATATGGTACTTATGCAAACAATATAGCAATCGGAACAAAACCATTACAATATGGAGACATTATTTTTATTATGGGATTAAAAATAATTGTCATGAAAGATTCTATTTTAGTAAATAATATAGGTGATTATCTAAAATTTGATATGAATACCTTTGATATTCAATATCCAATCGTGCAACATCAAACGGAGATGGATAATCCAGATGAAGAGGGAATAGAATTTTATAAAGAAGATGATTATTTCTTTAGAGCACCTAGATTTAAAACTATGATTGAACCGGTTAATATAAAAATTGATCCTCCTCCAGGAAAAGCAGAAGAAGATAAAACTCCTTTAATTTATACAGTAGGACCAATGATGACTATGGCAATGATGTCTGTTGCTATGGGATATTCATCTTTAATGGGAGTATTGGATGGTAGTAGAGACTTATCTAGTGCTTTACCTACATTATTGATGTCTTTTGCAATGTTAATGACTATGTTATTATGGCCAATATTACAAAAAAGATATCAAAAGAAACAACGTAAGAAAAAAGAAAAATTAAGACAAGAAAAATATACCCAATATATTCAAGAAAAAAGAAAATTAATTGATACAGAGATGAAAGTACAACGACAAATTTTAATTGATAACTATGTACCATTATCTGTAACAAAAGATATTATATATAGTAAAAAAAGAAATTTATGGGAAAGAGAAATTGAACAAGCAGATTTCTTAGATTTGCGGTTAGGAATGGGTAATACAGAATTAAGAGGAAATGTAAGTTTCCCAGAAGAACATTTTTCTCTTGAAGATGATAATCTTTTAAAAGAAGTATATAAGCTAGGAGCAGAATCACATACTCTAGAAAATGTACCAATTTCTTTATCATTTATTGCTAATAGGATAACAGCAATCATAGGTATGGCATCTATGAAACAACAATTTATTGAAGGCCTAATTCTTCAAATGATGGCTTATCATAGTTATGAAGATTTAAAAATTGTATTATTAACCAATGAAAAAAATGAGTCCACCTGGGACTATCTAAAAGTATTACCTCATTGCTGGAGTAATGACAAATCAGTACGTTATTTTGCTACAAATATTGATGAAGCAAAGGAAATATCATTAGTTTTAGAACAAGAAATTCAAGCAAGAAAATATAAAGACAATAATGGTAAAAGAGAATTAAATAATGTCGATTATACAAAATATCAACCATATTATATGATTATAACTGATGACTATAAAATGGTTCGTGATATTGAATTAGTAAAAGACGTATGTGAATTAGAAATTAATATTGGTTTTAGTTTAATTGTTATCAGTCCTAGACTAGTAAACTTACCAAATGAATGTAAAACATTCATTAGTATTGGAGATAAGAAATCAGGAGTGTTCCAAAACGAATTGGTTTCTAATAAACAAAAAGAATTTGTTGCTGATTTTGATCAAACATTAAATATATATGAATGTTGCAAGATTTTGGCTAATATACCAATTGATATTTCCAAAGAAAATCAAAGCTTACCAGCAAGCTTAAGTTTCCTAGAAATGTATAATGTTGGTATGATTGAACAATTAAATATTCTAAACCGTTGGAAATCAAATGATCCAACCAAATCTTTAGCAGCACCAGTTGGTGTTGACAAGCATCAAGAATTATTTAAACTAGATTTACATGAAAAATTCTATGGACCACACGGATTAATTGCCGGAATGACTGGTTCTGGTAAGTCTGAGTTTATTATTACTTATATTTTGTCGATGGCATTAAATTACCACCCATATGAAGTATCATTCGTATTAATCGACTATAAAGGTGGAGGACTAACAGGAGCTTTTGAAAATAAAGAAACAGGAATAAAATTACCACACCTTGCCGGTACCATAACAAACTTGGACACGATTGAAATGAATCGTTCTCTTGCTTCTATTCAAAGTGAATTAAGAAAACGACAACGTATTTTTAATGCAGCAAGAGATAATTTAAATGAAAGTACAATAGATATTTATAAATATCAATCTTTATATCGAAAAGGATTGGTAAAACAACCAGTATCTCATCTATTTATTATCAGTGATGAGTTTGCTGAATTAAAAGACCAACGTCCTGAATTTATGGATCAATTAATATCTACAGCACGTATTGGACGTTCATTAGGAGTCCATCTTATTCTAGCAACACAGAAACCTGCTGGAGTAGTTAATGACCAAATCTGGTCAAACTCAAAATTTAGAGTATGTTTAAAAGTACAAGATAAATCAGACAGTATGGATATGATAAAATGTCCAGATGCCGCATCATTAAAGAATCCTGGTAGATTCTATTTACAAGTAGGTTATAATGAATTATTTGCATTAGGACAAGCAGCTTGGGCAGGAGCTCAGTATTACCCAACAGAAAAAAGAAAGAAAAAAGTAGATCAATCTGTAAACTTTTTAGATAATGTAGGTAATTATATTAAGACATTTGATACCAAACAGAATGAAGTAACCGTAGAGTCACAAGGAGAAGAAATTACCAATATTGTTAATTATATTGTTCAAACAGCAACAGAAGAAAACATAAGTATTCCACAATTATGGTTACCAAGAATTCCAAATACAATCTATATTGAAGATTTAAGAAAAAAATATCAAGTTCATGCTGAAAAGAATGATATTAATCCAATTATCGGAGAGTATGATGATCCAGATAATCAAAAACAAAATGTATTAACACTACCAATATCAAAAGAAGGAAATACTATTGTATTTGGTAGTGCTGGTAGTGGTAAAGAACTAATGCTATCAAGTATTGTCTATTCGTCTATAATCTCTCATGATTCAAAAGAAGTAAATTTTTACATTTTAGACTTTGGAGCAGAAACATTAACCATGTTTAGAAATGCTCCTCATGTAGGAGATGTAATTCTTTCTACTGAAAAAGAAAAAATTGACAACTTATTTAAAATGTTATTAAAGACAATCGATGATAGAAAAAAAGTGTTTGTTGACTACAATGGATCTTATGATTTCTATATCAAGCACGGTGGAAAACAAATACCAATGATTGTAGTTATGATAAACAACGTAGAAGGATTTATTGATACTTACAATGATTATGAAGAAGTCATGGGACAAATTACTAGGGACTGTTTAAAATATGGTGTTGTATTTATTTTAAGTACTAGTGGACCAAATACCGTACGTTACCGTTTGAAACAAAATTTCAAACAGTCAGTCGTATTACAATTTAATGATCCATCAGATTATGGAACTGTAATTCCTGGAGTTAGAAAGAAAGAACCTTCTAAAGCCTATGGTCGTGGTTTAATTAGTAGAGATGGTATTTTTGAATTCCAAACTGCTTATGCATATAAGGAAGAAAAGTTAACAGAGTATGTAAAAGTAATATGTGATAAATTACAATCTATCTGTGAATACAAAGCAAAACCAGTTCCAACACTTCCAGAGACAGTTACTGCAACCCAATTAGAAAGTAACTTTACAAGTATTAGAAATATTCCAGTAGGAATTAATAAAGAAACTCTAGAAATAAGTACAGTAAACTTAGAAGAAAGTGGTATCTATATTACAACAGGAGAAGATGTTTCTTCTAATGCCAATTTCTTACAAACATGGTTAAGAATGATGAATAAAAAAGAAGGCATAAATGTTTCAGTAGTAGATGGTAATAGCTTAATTAATAAGAGTGAAATTGCAGACGTTACATACGAAACAGGGGAAAATATTGCAACTGCTCTTAATAACGCATATACAACAGAAGGAACTAATATTTGTATGATTACAGGAATTACCAGCATATTAAATAAAACATTACCTGCAGACAAAGCTGTAGTAACGCAATTGCTAGATAAAGTAAAATCAGTATCAAATGTTAAATTTATTTTAGTTGATACAATTGATAACATTAAATCATTAAATTATGAAGCTTGGTTCAAAGGAAATACAAATCTATCTGAAGGAATCTGGTTAGGAAATGGCATTTCTAATCAATTTACATTAAAAGTAACAACAAACAGTAGAGTACTTAGAGTAGAACTAGAACCAAACTTTGGATATGTAATTAAGAAAGGAAAGACAGCTCTAACAAAATGGGTAACAGAAGATTAAGGAGGCCTAACATATGAATAATAATAAAATTTTAATAGAATTATCTATTCCGCTAATAGAGAAAAATTATGATTTATATATTCCTATTAATAAAAAAGTAGGCACTGTTAAAAAATTGATTGAAGAGGGTCTTTTAGAATTAACTGACAATGATTATGTTATAAAAGAAAATAGTAATTTTTATAGTATGGAGACTGGAGAAGTTTACGATGTAAATAAGACAGTTCGAGATACAGATTTAAAAAATGGATCAAGAATTATCTTAATATAGGAGGGATAATATGGACTATAATAGTTATGCCAATGCAGTAAATAAAATATTTGAATGCATTAATATAATGAAAGAGCAATGGCCTAATCCAACCAACATCGGAAACATAGAGCAAATTGAAGAGTATCGTGAAAGAGTAATAGAAAAATCTAAAGTAGTACAAGAAGAGTTAAGTAAAAAACCAAAAATGGAGGAATTAGGTGAATGATAGGAACATTAACATATGAACAAGTAGAAAACATTGCTAAAGATTTAGAAAATGCTACTACTACTATAAAATCCATTATCAAAGACTTAAATATAGAAGAACTAGAAGATTTTCTATCAACAGTAGAAAGATATTCTAAATATTTGCAAACGACAGTAGATCTAAATAAAGATGCAGATCAAGCTTTAGAAGAATTAAAAAATACGAAATAAGAGCTTTCACTAAGAAAGCTCTTTTTTATATTCACAAATTTTAACCTTAGGAAAATAATAATTTAATATATTAGCATAACTACATCCGTTAGCAGCCAGTTGACAAGCACCCCATAAACTTAATCCTAAGGCATTTCCCCAACCTTTTGTAATAATAGAAATGTTTGTAGTATTTAATATAATAGATAAAAATTGGGATTTTAAATGTAATAATTTTACAAAGTTTTTACCATCAATTTCATGACCTGCAATTGATAATTTTAATACTTTACCATTTGGAGAAACTTCAGTAATTTCAAAACTACTATCTTTGGTAATAGTAAAATGAAATATCTTACTTAGTAAGTCATAGGAAAAAGAAATAGTATCCACGTAGAAGGGGGCAGAAGCATCCCATAAACTAGAGACAGAAGATAAATAAGGATATCTAGAATCTTCAAAAGTCATTCCAAAATTAGAAATATGTAAAAATGGTAAAATATAATCATTTTCATAACTTAAAAACATATATTTTGTTTGTCGAATAGCTTCTTCCAGAGTTGCAACAATAGTATCATAGTCAGGAGCAAAAGCAATTTTATAGTAATCAATTGGCTTATAGACAAAAAACTCATTAACAGCTTCAATCAATTTATATTCTTTCATCTGTTTCCAGGCATAAGTACGATATAAGATAGCCATTGCCTTCAATACTTCTATAGGTAAATTAGGAACCATATTTGTTGCTAAAGCACCAAGTAAAAACTCTTTTAAAGATATTTCTACAACAGATTGATCCTCTAATCTTAAAGTTACCATATAAGATAAATCATCATAATTATCAACTGTTACATTATCTTCAATAATCTCTTTTTTAGGAATAGAAAAAGCTTTTACAACAATTCCATCAATAACTAAATAAACTTTATTTCCATCAAAAGGAATATGATTACTTTTAATAAAATTAGTAGTTCTTCGCTTTAAATCATCATCATTCATCTGACTCATAAATTCTTTTGAGAACTCATAATTAATGGTTAAATATAAATATAGAATACTCTCGTCTCTATCTTTTTTAATTTCATATCTATAAAACATATATATCACCTAAAAATAGGATGAGAAAAAATTAAAAAAATATACAAAAAGAACTAAAATTCAAAATATTTTAGTTCTTTTTTTAATTCACAATCTAAACCAGTAACATAACTTAAATTTTGATAAACCTTATTTAAATCAATATTCTTGCCGTTTAAATAAGAAAAAGTGTTTTCTATCATCTTTTTTGCTAATTTAAGAGATTTAACATATAAATCATAAAAAGAATCATGACTAGTAATAGAATAAGTTGTAGGATTTCTCCATATATGATGTTTAAAATTTAAATAATCCAATTTAGGACTCATAGTATAATGATAACTAATAGATTCTAATTTTATGGTTTTTTTAGAAGTAAAAGAATCCAAAAATTTATATATACTTTTTTTAACTCCATATTTGTCTTGTCGGAACATACGTATATATAATTTCATATCTTTTAAAGATTGATAATACTTTTTATCCATATCTGTAACAGAATAAACTTTATTAAATACATATCGTAAGGTATCTTGTAAAGAAGGAGAAAATGGTGTTAAATCAAAACAATATTTATGAATAGGAAAAGCATAAGGATTTTTCTTTTCTCTATCTTGAATCAAGTAATTATCTAAAAAAACTTCCATAAAAGTATGTAAACTATTATATTTATAAGTTTTAGAATCTTTCTTATTAAACTTTCCAGTCTTATAAAAAACAAAAGGATGAACTGTCGTATCTAAAGCATAATGACAAATAAATCCACATAGAAAGGAACAAACGTCAATATCATTCTCTAAATGATTTTCTTTGATATATTCGATAAGGGTAACAAAAAATTCTCTAGTTTTCGTAGTATGTGTAACCCTCTGAAAATAAGCCATTCTTTGATTAGGAAGTATAGATAATAAATGAAGAAAGAAAAAAGAATCTGTACTTTGCCCAAACATTCGCAATCTTGGAACAGATAAAACATTTTTTATGGATGCAGGTAAGGTATCATAAACATCACTTGCAAAATAAGCATGAGCAACAGTTGCTGGCATATCATAACCTCCTTAAATAGTTAAAAATATTATAGCATATAAATTCACAAAAATTTCATACTTTTAAGATAAGAATATGGTATAATCTATAATAGGTGAGAAATATGATAGAGAAACAATTTAAAAATCTAGATGAACAAATTGAAATATTCAAACATAAGGGTTTAGTAATCCAAGACGAAAGATATGCCAAACAAGTATTGCTAAGAGAAAATTATTTCTTCTTAAATGGTTATCGTCACCTTTTTTACAAATCAGAGACAGAAAAGAAATTTATTTCTGGAACAACATTTGAAGAGTTATATAGCTTGTTCTTATTTGATCGTTCTTTTCGTAATGTAATTTTTAAATATTTATTAGTAATTGAAAACAACTTAAAATCAATTACTTCATACCAATTATCAAAAAAATATGGTTATCGAGAACGTGACTACTTAAGAGCAAAAAACTTTACACACGATCCAGCTAGACAGCGTCAAGTTAATGATTTGTTAAAGAAGATGAAACGTCAAATCAGAGTAAACGGTAGCCAACATTCAGCTACACTACATTATGTTTCTAATTATGGATATATTCCTTTATGGATTCTTGTAAAAGTATTATCATTTGGAATCGTAAGTGAAATGTTCTCTATCTTAAAACCAGAAGATCAACAAGAAATTGGCAAAATTTATAATGTAGATGTAGATGACCTTTTGGTATACTTACCAATACTTGCCAATTATAGAAATTTGTGTGCTCATGAAGATATTCTTTATGAAAATAGAACCCAGAAGCAAATCGATGATACCGTATATCATCAGTTATTAGATATACCAAAAGAAAATGGTGAATATATATATGGAAAATGTGATTTGTTTGCTTTACTTATCATAATGCGTCAAATGTTAATATCTGATGATTTTAAGAATATGATAATAGAGTTAGATAATGTAGTTCAAACATTAAATTATAATTTGACATCTATTAGGGTTGAAAAAGTATTACATAGAATGGGATTCCCAGAAAATTGGAAAGATTTAGCAGGAATCGAAAGGAGTGTAGATAACGAGTGAAAAAGAAAGAAAATTTAAAAACAATATTTCTAATTACCTTTTCTTTTGTCATAGGTGGGATTATCATGTTTGCTCTATTAAAATGGACCCCATTAGTAAGTCAAGTAATAGGAACATCAGGAGAAAATGTAGTAACTAGAAATGATACTCAAATATATGAAAAAAATTCTCTAGCAGCAGCTGTAGATAAAGTATATGATGCAGTTGCTATGGTATCAGCTTATGAACAAAACAGTTTGATATCAACTGGTTCAGCCTTTGTATATAAAACAGATGATAAATACGGTTATTTACTTACAAATTATCACGTTGTAAGTGGAGCTGATTCCGTAACAGTTACCATGATGGATGATACAGAAGCTGAAGCAGAAGTTTTAGGTGGAGATGAATATCTTGATTTAGCAGTTTTAAGAGTAGATAAATCAAATGTCTCAATGGTAGCAAATATTGGTAACAGTGAGGATATGAAACTTGGTGATACTGTGTTTACAGTAGGAACTCCAATGGGAGAAGAATATAGAGGAACCGTTACATCTGGTATTTTATCAGGAAAAGATCGTATGGTATCAGTTAGTGTATCAAACACTAGCAGCAATGACTGGGTAATGCGAGTTCTACAATTTGATGCTTCTATTAATCCAGGTAACAGTGGTGGACCATTAGTAAATGCCAATGGTGAAGTAATAGGAATTTGTTCTCTAAAACTAGTAGATGATGAGATTGAAGGTATGGGATTTGCAATTCCTATTGAATATGCAATGAATCATATTGAATCCTTAGAAAAAGGAGAAGAAATTAAGTGGCCTGTATTAGGAGTATCCATGGTAAATGCTAGTGATAGAACGGGCTTATATAGAAATCAAGTTAACATCGATAGAAATATTACAGAAGGTGTAGTTGTTATTCAAGCAGAAAGAGGATCTGGAGCTGCTGATGCTGGATTAACAACCGGAGATGTAATTACAAAAATCGATGGCAAAGAAGTAAAAGATTCAGCATATCTAAGATATGAATTGTATCAACATCAAGCAGGGGATACAATCAAAATAACTTATATCAGAGATGGTAAAGAAAACACTGTCGATGTAAAATTAGGAAGTAATTAAACATATGGATAAAACCATATGTTTTTTTATAAAAAGATTATCAAAAATAAAAAAATGTGCTATAATATAGTGCGAAAAAAGAAGGGAGTGGTATTATGTTAAAAATATACAAAACTAGTGCGGTAGAGAAAAAAGCAAAAAAAGTAAAAAAAATGACTAGCGATTGTTGGATAGACCTAATTGCACCAACACAAGATGAAATAGACAAAGTAGCAAATAGAACAGGTGTAGAAAAAGAACTTATTATGAAACTACTAGATACCGAAGAACTTCCAAGAGTAGAACAAGAAGATAATGCTACTCTAATTGTAATTGATATTCCTTATCTAGAAGAAGAAGGAGAACATAAATATAAAACATACCCTCTAGGTATCATTATTACAAACAATAACTATATTATTACAGTAACTGTAAAAAAGACATTAATGTTAAATGACTTTAAACGTAATAAAGTAAAAGATTTTAGAACAGCTAAAAAAACAAGATTCTTAATTCAAATCTTATTAAAAAGTGCTTCTAGTTATTTAAAAGCTCTAAAAGAAGTAAATCATGATATTGAAGCTAAAGAAAAGGTATTAAAAAAATCAACAGAAAATAAAGACTTAGTAGAATTACTAGAAACTGAAAAAACATTAGTTTACTTTATGACATCATTAAAGGCAAATGATGCCGTATTAGAAAAGTTGGCAAAAGGAATTGTTCTTCCTCTATATGAAGGGGATTTAGACCTATTAGAAGATACAATCATTGAAAATAAACAGGCAATAGAAATGGCAGGAATTTATAGAGATATTTTATCTTCTATTACAGATACTTATGCTACAATCATTTCTAACAACTTAAATATAGCAATGAAATTTTTAGCAGCAGCAACAATTGTTTTGTCTATTCCAACGATGATTTCCTCATTCTTAGGAATGAATGTATCATTAGGACCAATTGAAAACTTAAGTAACGCATTTGTAGTAGTTGTCTTAATTGCTGTGGTAGTTTCTCTAATAGTAGCCTTGCTTTTAAAAAAGAAAAATATGCTATAAACATCGAAAGATGTTTTTTTTATGAAAAAAAGAGAAAAAACAGAGACAAAATGTTATACTAAAAATAAGAATAAGGAAGTGATGATATGATATGTCCTCATTGTGGAGCAACGATAGACAATGATTGTATCTATTGTACTTTCTGTGGAAAGAATACATTAGAACAAACTCTTAATACCAAACAGATACCAAATCAAAAATCATTACAAGAAAAAAAGTCAACAGACAAAAGTATTATATACTGGATTACATCTATTGTTTCCCTAGGGTGTTCCATGTTTAATATTTACTTAGAACTTATTTTATCCATTGCAACAATCATACTAATAGTATTAGATAGAAAAAATATAAAAAAAGAAGAGTTTATAGGAATATTAATCATATCGCTAACAGCATTTTTGATTTTCATTATAACAATAATATTAAATTTTATTGTAATCTGAAATAATTAGGTATTGACTTAAAGTAAACTACAAATAATACAATAAGATAGGAGGAATAATATGATAGAAGTAAAAAATGTAACAAAAATATTTAACGAAACGAATAAAGCCGTAGATAATATAACTTTTTCAGTAAAGCCAGGCGAAATAGTTGGCTTTATTGGACCAAATGGAAGTGGTAAAACAACAACATTAAAACTATTGACGGGAATCTATCAAAAAGATAGTGGAACAATTAAAGTCGCTGGATATGATATTGATAAAGAACCATTAGAAGCAAAGAAAAATATTGGCTATATATCAGATAGTCCAGATATGTTTTTAAGACTAAAGGGAATAGAATTTTTAAACTTAATTGCTGACATTTATCATGTGCCAGAAAAAAAGAGAAAAGAAAGAATAAAAGAACTAACAAAAGCATTTGGTCTAGAAAACATTTTAGATTCTCAAATGATTAGCTATTCTCATGGTATGAGACAAAAAATGATGGTAATAGCAGCTTTAATTCATGAACCTGATGTTTGGATATTAGATGAACCATTAATTGGACTAGATCCATCTTCTGCTCATCAATTAAAACAAATGATGAAAGAACATGCTAAGAAAAATCATGCAGTACTCTTTTCAACCCATGTATTAGAAGTAGCAGAAAAATTATGTGATCGAGTAATTATCATTAATCAAGGAAAAATAATCTATCAAGGAACGCTAAAAGAATTGAAAAAAGATCATAAAAAAGAAGACCTAGAAGAAATATTTTTAAGGATGACAAACGATGAAAATGTATAGTAAATTAGTAAAGACATTTCTTTTATCCGGAGAAATGCCAAGAGCGGAAAAGAAAAATAAACTTAGATTTTATATTATTCTAGGTCTAATTGCTACAATATTTATTTTTATACCTTGTTTTATATTGATGGCTTTTCTAGTAGGAAGTACAACAGTAGGAATCAAAGAAGAAATTATGAATACGACATTATTATCTTTTAATATTGGAAATGGTTTATTATTAGTAATTCAGTTTATTTGTATATTTTCTATGATATTTGGTTTTAATATAATATTAAATACTTTCTATTTTTCGGGAGATATTGAACATGTTTTACCATTACCAATAAAACCAAAAGTGTTAATTTCATCCAAATTTACAGCAGTCCTAATCAGTGAAAGTGTAATGGAATTTTTATTCTTATTAGCTGCTTTTTTAGGATTTTTACTCGTTATAGATAGTAATATATTATCAGTAATAATGAGTATCATTGGTGTTCTAACATTACCAATTTTACCATTAGTATATTGTGGAATTATTGCTATACTTATCATGCGCTTCACAAAAATGATTAGAAATAAAAATAATGGACTAACAATACTATTATTAGCTTTTATTATAATATTAGGAATGATTGGTATTAATTACATAAATAATGACAGTATTACAGAGTTTATTCATTTATTAGCAACCAACCAAGTTAGTTTTATAAAAATTGTGAATTATATATTCCCAACAACTTACTTTTTAACAGATGCAATTACCAACACTAATATTATTTCGTTTATTATTTATATAGCAATTAATATATTAGCATACATAGTATTTATGTTTTTAGCAGATAAATTCTATATCACAGGAGTAAAAAGGATTAACAGTAATGCTAATTTTAATCAAGAAAATATTACAAAAGTATTAGAAAAGGTAAAACAAAAAGATCCTAAAATCACTTATCTAAAAAAAGAATTAAAGTTATTAACTAGAACACCTGCATTTTTTAGTAACTGTATTTTAAGTAATTTATTATGGCCAATTGTAATTATTTTAATATATTTAATTCAAGGGCAAGATAATATTATTGTAGAATTTATAAATGAATATAAAACTCATCAACCTCTTGCTTTATTAGTAGTTTGGATAGCAATATTTGCTATATCAGCAATAATTACAACAGCCAACAGTATAGCATCAAGCTCCATTTCCAGAGAAGGACATCATATTGCTTTTATGAAATTTATTCCTATAAATTATAAAACACAAATCAATATAAAAGCTTTTGTATCAATTTTAATTAGTTTTGGTTTTAATTTTATATATTTAATCATAATTAGTGTTTTACTTCAGGCATCAGCGTTAGATACACTATCATTTATTACAGTATCATTGCTATCTTGTACCTTCTTTACTTATTTAGGAATTTATTTAGATACCATAAATCCAAAGCTAGTATGGGAAGATGAGTTAAACTGTTTACGAGGAAATGAAAATACATTTTTCTCTATGGCAATCTCCATGATTATTGCAATTGTAATTGGAGGAGGAACCTATTATTTAAACAGAGTAATTGATTATCCATTAACCTTATTAAAAGGAATGTTAATTATTATTCTAGTCATGGCAAATATTTTAATTTATTATAAAGTCATGAATAAGGGAATTAAGAATATAAAAGAAATAGAAATATAAAAGTCCATAGGACTTTTTTTTATGAAAAATTATTGTATAGTAATATATTATTTGTTAAAATATAGTAGGTTAGATTAGAGGAGGTTGGATATGGATTTTTTAATACAATCAGTCACTGTATTATTAGAAGGATTTATTTCATTCTTTTCTCCTTGCGTCATTCCTTTATTACCATTATACATGGGCTATTTAGCAGGAAGTGCCAAAGAGAAAACCAAAGATGGAAAAATTATATATAAAAGGAAAATAGTCTTCTTATATACCTTATTCTTTGTATTAGGGGTATCTATGTCATTCTTTATCCTAGGTTTATCATTTACAGCTTTAGGAACATTTTTTAAAGAATACAAACATATTATCGCAATTGTTGGAGCAATCATTATTATTATTTTAGGACTCTTCCAATTGAAAATAATTAACTTTAAATTTTTACAAAAAGAAAAAAAGTTACATATTAATATTAATCCTAATAAAATGAATCCAGCAGTAGCTTTTATTATGGGATTTTTATTTAGTTTTGCCTGGACACCTTGCGTAGGGCCAGCACTATCATCAGTACTAATTATGGCAAGTAGTGCCGAAAGCATGCTAATGGGAAATATATTAGTATTATTCTATACCATAGGTTTTATTGTACCATTCTTAATATTAGGCTTATTTACCGCAGAAGTATTAAACTTTTTAAAGAAAAAACAAAATATTTTAGAAAGAATAGTCCAAATTGGAGGTGTTCTATTATTACTAGTAGGTTGCTATATATTAATTACAAACATAAATGTAGCACAATCTACAAAAGTAGAACAAAACTGTGGAATAGATGAAGAAACTGGTTTGGCTAGTTGCAAAAGTAATATAACACCTAATAAAAAAGCAACATATAAAGTTTCTAAATTTACACTAAAAGACCAAAACAATAAAACACATCAGTGGAAAGATTATAAAGACAAAGTAGTAATACTACATTTTTGGGCAACAGACTGTTCTGCTTGTAAAAAAGAATTAAAAGAGTTAGAAAAATTATATGAACACTATGGAAAAAATAAAAAAGATGTCATTTTATTATCTGTTGTCTCTCCAAAATTAGAGTATAAAAGTACAGAAAAAATAAAAAAAATTGTGAAAAAGAAAAATATATCCTTCCCAGTATTAATGGATGAGACAGGTGAATTTTTCTCAAAATTTGAAATAATTTCTTATCCTAATACATTTATTGTCAAAGATTCTGTTATCAAGTTAACGATACCTGGAGCTAGTACTTATGAAAAATTAACAGAATCTGTGGAGGAAATCAAAAATGATAAATAGAATATCCACAACTTATGTGGATATTTTATTTTTAAGAAAAATAAGGTATAATAAAAATATATAAATCATAGGGTACTAATTTATATAATAGTAATAATCTAATAGATTTAGAGGTGATTTATGAAACAAAAAAAGTTAAGAGTTCTAATTTTGATATTAGTAGGACTTCTATTAATTATAAGCGGATGTGTCTATGCCTTAACTAGACCTCCAAAACTAGATACAACTGGGTACAAAGTAATAGATAATGTAAAAGTAAATGTATATAGTAAAGCAAGAGTAAAAGAATTTATTGAATCCATGAATGGAAAATTAATAACCAATAATAATATAAATACCCAAAAACTCGGTGAACAAGAAGTAAAATTTATTTATGAAAACGAAAACGGTCAAAAGAGAATGGGTATTTTTAACATTGATGTAGTGGATGAAGAAAAACCATTAGTATGGCTTTCTAGTAGTTATTCTACACCAGTAGGAGCAGATATAAATTTTGAAAAGGAAATCTTTTGTGCAGATAACTATGATAGTAATCCGACTTGCAAAGTGGAAGGAACATATGATATTAATACACCAGGATCTTACAAATTAACATATGTAGCGGTAGACAGCAGCAACAATGAAACTAGACTACCATTTACCTTAAATGTTTATGAACCTACACCACCAGAACCTGAAGAAGAAAATGTTCAACCAGAGGAAACATCAGAACAACAAGAAGAAGTTTCTACAGCCTTTCATGAAGTAGTAGAAGAACACAAAGATAAGGATACAGAAATAGGAATAGATGTATCAAAGTGGCAAGGAGACATCAACTTTAAAAAAGTAAAAAAAGCAGGAGCTACATTTGTAATGATTAGAGTAGGTTCTCAACAAGGAGTAAATGGAGAATATATATTAGACCCATACTTTAAAACAAATGTAGAAAATGCTACTAAAAATGGTCTAAAAGTTGGGGTATATTTTTATTCTTATGCTGACAGTAAAGAAGAGTCTAAAAAACAAGCAGACTGGGTATTGAATCAAATAAAAGATTATAATATAACCTTACCAGTTGCTTTTGATTGGGAATGCTACAACAATTTTAATGAAATGGAATTATCAATTTTTGGATTAAATGAAGTAGCAGAAAGCTTTTTAGATACTGTCGAAGATGCTGGATATGCTGGAATGTTATATGGAAGTAAAAATTACTTAAACAGCATTTGGAAATACCATAGTTATGATGTATGGTTAGCTCATTATACAGAAAAAACAGATTATGATTCTCATTATGTAATGTGGCAATTATGCCAAGATGGAAAAATAGACGGTATTGATACAGCGGTAGATATCAATATATTATATAAAAATGATAATAAAAAGTAGTAAAGGAGTAATAATATGATGTGTCCTAATTGTGGAATGAATAATCATATAGGAGTTCAAACTTGTGAATTCTGTGGATATCCATTACCTAAAGAAACAGAAAATTTTAATATGCAGCCCACTATAAAAGCAAATCCTAAAACCGTAAGAATAATAGTAAATGTTATATTAGTAATGTTTACTGGAATCTGGATATTAGTAGGTTTGTTCTTTGCTTTAATAAGTGGCATATCGATAATAACAGAAAATGTAAAAATAATTGGTTATGAATCTACAACTGCAAAGTTAGTAGATTATGATGATTGTGAAATAGATGACGGATCCGAATTGTGTCAAGGAGTATATCAGTTTACAGTAGATGGAAAAACCTATAAAGCAGCACCTAACTTAATAACAAATAAGGAAGCAATTCCAACAACCGATAAAGTTTATTATGATGCAACAAATCCAGAAGAAAATGTAATAAAAACGAATCTATGGACACAATTCATCATTGGCATTGTAATTATAGCCATCGTAATAACAGTTTTTGTCACAGTAAATAAATCAATAAGTAAGAGGTTTAAAAATGAACAAAGTAACCAATAAAGAATTAACAGATCAAGGAATATGTCCTACTTGTTATGATAGAGAACATAACCATATTGTATTTGGGGATAATAGTAATCAAATGTTATATGAGGATGAAGATATAGAATGCTTTCTATGCAACAATCCTAGAGCCATAGGTCATACTATCATATCTTCTAAAAAACATTATAAAGACATGTTAGAACTACCTGATAAGTTATGCAGTAAAATTTATACTTTTGCTAAAAAAGTAATGACAATACTAAAGGAAGAATATCAGGCGGAAAGTATTTACTTATGTACAATGTGTGATGGACCAATGAACCATTTCCATGTTCAGTTAATACCAAGGTATAAAAATGAAAAAAGAGGTTCTAAAAATTTTGTAAAAGAAAGAAAAGAATATGTAGAAGATAAAGAAAAAATAAGAAATATAAGAAATAAACTAAATTGGTCTCCAGTAATAGAACTAAAAAATCTAAAAAGAATAGACAAAATAAATTTAGATAAATATATAAAGTTTAGAGAACAAGTAAAAAATCATATGACTAATCCAGAATGGTTAGGAGATTTTGAAAAAGAAGATCTAAAGCAATTGTTGGAAAATGGATCAAAGATATGGATATACTATTTAAATGAAACACCAATATGTTCAATGATGAGTTTACCTGCAGAAAAAGACTTTATAAAGAGTTTGGATTTAGAATATGATGCGCGTTTGGTAGTGGATTATGGACCAATGTTTGTAAACTATGACTATATAGGTAACCATTTACAATATCAAATGCTACAAGAACTAGATAAATTATCAAAAGAACAAGGATATCAATATGCTATCACAACAGTGCATCCTGATAATGTATACTCTAGTAATAATCTAAAACTTGATAAGTTTCATTGCTTTAGAACAAAAAAATTTTCAAGAGGAATAAGAGAAGTATATATAAAAAAATTATAGTAATAAAAAGGAGAAAATATGAAAAAATATATAATTGGAATTATAATAATATCTGCTATAATGATGACAGGATGTACTAGTAAAAATATGAAAATATTAGAGGGAACCTGGGTAGCTGATCCTAAAAATCAATCTGTAGTCATGGTAGATGAAAATACGACTAGAGGTGGAAAAGAAAATTACTATTTAACATTCAATAAAGATGAATCGTTTACTTTGAAATTGGAAGAAGAAACAATAAAAGGTACATTTACAGTAAATGAGAAAGGGAAAATAACTTTAAAAGATGAAGATGATGTAATGATAGAAAGATGTCAATTGATGGGTGAGGCACAACTTCATTGTGATAATTATGCATCTTCATATACAAAAGAAAAATAGTGGAATACCCACTTTTTTTGTGACATAAAAAGTTCATTTTACATAACCTAATATAGAGGTGAAGAAGATGAATGAAAGAAAAATTACAGGAGTAGTTGTAGATAGTGGACATGGAGGCAGTGACCCAGGAGCCATAAGTGGAAGTTTAAAAGAAAAAGATTTAACCTTAAAAGCAGCAAACTACATGACAAGAAGATTACAAGAATTAGGAATACCCGTAGTAAGTATAAAAACAACAGATGAAGATATTTCAAGAACAGAAAGACTAAGAAGAGCGAATGAAGCATTTAATGGAGATCCTAATGCCATATTAATTTCTAATCACATAAACTCTGGTGGTGGAGAAGGTGCCGAAATTATCTATGGATTAAGAAATGATGATACTTTAGCTAGTATGGCATTGGAAAACATAGGTGATGCTGGACAAAAAAAGCGAAAAATATATCAAAGAAGGTTACCAGAAAATCCTAGTAAAGATTATTACTACATTATAAGGGAAACAGCTCCAATGCAATCATTACTAGTAGAATATGGTTTTATTGATAATGCACAAGATCAACAGAAATTACAAAATAACTTAGAGGATTATGTAGAAGGAGTAGTAAAAGCTATTGCTGACTATGGTGGCTATAATTATTTACCACCTGATATCTCTAGTAGTCAAGATACCTATATGGTTCAAAAGGGAGATACGCTATCTAAAATAGCCAATCAATTTAACACAACAGTAGAAGAGTTAAAAAAATTAAATAATTTGACATCTGATCTAATTCAAATAGGACAGATTCTTTTTATCCCAGTAACAAGTATTTCTCCAACCGAAACCTATACTGTAAAAAAAGGAGACACTTTATATAGTATTTCACAACGGTATGGTGTAACAGTAGAAGAACTAAAATTAACTAATAATTTGACAAATAATAATTTATATATTGGTCAAGAATTAAAGGTACCAACCAAAGAAATTAATGAAGACTATGAAATATATACAGTAGTAAAAGGAGATAGCTTATGGTTAATATCACAAAAATATAATGTTCCAGTAGACGACTTAATAGAAATTAATAATTTAGAAACGGTAAATTTACAAATAGGAGATAAACTAAAGATACCAAAAAATAGTACAGAAACCACGTATATTGTAAAAAAGGGTGATAGTCTATGGTCAATTGCCAAAGATAATAATATCTCTGTAGAAGAGTTAAAAATGGCCAATAATCTAACATCTAATTTATTATCAATAGGCCAAAAACTAATTATCCCATAAAAAAATTGCTATAAAAGCAATTTTTTTAGTCTAAATTAAGTTTTTTATGAAAAGTTCTAACAGTAACAAAATAATAAACAATGATAAATATTACAGAAATAACTAATGCATAAGTAAGAAATCCATTTACAAGACCAAAATCTAATACATTACTATTTTCAATATATTGCTGATAATTAGAATCAAGTAACATAAAAGGTACTAATAATACTACTGTAAGAATCTGCGTAACGTTATATAAAACAATACCATAAATAACAGAAAATGCAACTTTGCTATTATGCTTTTGACCTAAGGCAATAGATGCATATATCATAACTTGATTTAAAATAACGCTTATCACAATAGACAATAATAACAAAATTAGAAATACAGTATTAGACTGTCTAATTACTTCCCAGACCATATGTAATACTTTAGAATCAAATAATAATCCATATCCCCATACAAAAACTAATAGAACAATCACAATAGCAGATAGAATCAAATAAGTACAAGAACTAATTAATTTAGAAAGAACTAAAGCATTTTTAGAAACAGGTAAAGTATGCATCAAATACCCTTCATCCTTAACTAAATTTTTATAAAACTTCAATATAGTAAATATAAAAGTAACAATAGGAATAGCTATTAAAACAATAATAAAAATAAAAGTGAAAATACCAGCAGGTACAGACAAGATTGAAAATTTGTCTGCTAACATTGTAATTCCTCTTGTTATAATAGCGATAATAAATGAAATTCCAAAAATAGGAAGTAAAGTTTTTGATAAAGATTTAAAGTCATATTTTAAAAGTTTTGCTAACATTTAAATTCCTCCCTAAACAATTTATCAATTGTTTTTTTCTTTTTCTTTCGAATGGTATCAGCATCTTCATTTAATACAATTTTTCCTTGATTAATAAAAATAACTTGATCTAATATTTTTTCAATATCAGATATAAGATGAGTAGAAATAATAATAGAAGCACCTTCGTGAAAGTTTGTAAGAATGGTATCCAAAATATAATCACGACTAGCTGGATCAACACCACCAATAGGTTCATCTAAAATGTACAAATCAGCTTTTCTACTCATAACCATAACTAGCTGCACTTTTTCTTTCATACCTTTAGACATATTTTTTAACTTATCTTGAGTATTAATTTTTAATTTAGTTAATAATTCCAAAGCTTGACTCTCATCAAAATCTTGATAAAAATCTTTAAAAAATTGAAGCAATTCTGAAACTTTCATATTCATATCCAAATAAGTTCTTTCAGGTAAATAAGAAATAACTTTTTTACTTTCTATACCAGGTTTATTTCCATGAATAAAAATTTCTCCATCACTTGGTTGCAACAAGCCATTAATAATTTTAATCATGGTAGTTTTACCACTACCATTAGGACCTAATAGACCATATATTTTTCCCTTTTCAAATTTAATGTTTATATTATCTAATGCAATTTTTGGTCCAAATTTTTTTGAAACATTTTTAAATTCAACTAAATTCATGATTCATTTTTCCTTTCTTCTAATAATTGAATAACTTCTTGTTTCCCTATATTTAAGTTGCTCATATCATAAATAAATTGATCGATTTTTTCATATGCTAATTCTTTCTTTATTTGATGAATGACATTTTGATCTGTAGTAACAAATTTACCAGATGTTCTCTTCGTGAAAATAAGATGATCATTTTCTAATTCTGTAAGAGAACGCTGAATAGTATTAGGGTTTACATGAATCATAGAAGATAATTCTCGTACAGAAGGTAATTTATCACCAGGTTTAAATCTTCCAGTAATAATTTCAACTTTTATTTTCTCAACCAACTGTTTATAGATAGGTTTATCATCATCAAATTCGAAATCCATAAAAGCCTCCTTTGTATCAATTAATTAATACAGTTATACAATACAGAAGAAATATTGTCAATAAAAAACTGCTAAAAATTTAGCAGTTTATTTATAGGGATTCATCTCTTCAATTTTAGATTTTAATTTATGTAATTGTTCAATCTTATTAGAAGAATATCCTTCAAGGTCAATATCAGCATCAGAAATAATATGATAATCATCTGCTGTCATAGCATCTGGACCTCGATTTTCTAAAAATAAATAAATAACAATAAAGTCTAACCAACGAAAAGCTTTTGCTTTATTAAATTTAGGATGATTTTTATCATGAATAGCCAATCGTTTTAATCTAGCTTTTTTAGCCAAAGACCAATCATCTTTACCTGTATCAATATAAGAATAAGGTTCATCTGCATTAGCAAAAAATGCCATAGTCCAAGAACGAATTAAAGAGTCATAATCATTACCAGGCTCAATCTTAGAAATAAAATCAGTTTCTATTTCTTCATCTCCTGTAATAAGACTAGAAAAAGTAATATTTAATTGTAAATGTTTATCATTCTCTGATTTATAAATATCCTTCAATAATTGAATATTTGGTTTAGAAATTCTACCAATATAATAGATTAAATTTTCTTTTAGATAAAACAATTTTTGATCAGATAAACTTTTCAACTCATCAGTAGGATGGAAATAACAATGATATAAAATATCTTCCAATCTTTTAGCAATCTTTTCTTGCTCCGGTTTAGATAATTTGGCAATTTTTTCTCTGACAAGATCGGTAATTTCATTATTGTTAGGTTGGTTTCCAAGTACTCGAATAACTTCTTCATCACTGTTTAACATAGCAGTAACAATTCCATCAACATCTATCATAACAATCCTTCTTTCTTAGAAGAAGTATAACACAAAATAAAAAAGATAACACCAATATGTTATCCTTTTATGCAGCTTTTTTTCTAGCAAACCAGATTCCAAATCCAACACCTGCTACTACTAGTACAATAGCAATAACAGCAGCAATGTCACCAGCTATACTTTCTTCTGCATCTTGATTGCCAGAATTTTTATAAACAGCATCTACGTAATCCATAACATCATAACGTTCATCAGGGTCTGTTTTATACTCTGATTCAATCTTTTCAATTATTTCATTATCATAAGAAGACATATATCCGTCCCATGATTGATTACCAATAACAATATATGGAACACCGTCACCATCTTCCTTACGAATATCAGCAACTTGACTCATTAATTCAGCATTATCTTCATCATACCAAACTTCATAAGAAACTAAATTAAATTGATCACCATACTCATCTTCAATACTATCAAAGAATTCTTCTGCTTCTGCACAGTGTGGACAACCATCACCGTGGAAGAAATAAACATTAACTGGTTCATTTTTATCAGCAGCAAAAACACCAGTTGGTATTAAAAGAATTCCAATTAATAACACAAATAAGAATTTAAATTTTCTCATCATCCTCTACCTCCTCTATAAATATAGCATAATTTGTAAATTAATACCACGAAAAAGAAAAAATAGTATAAAAAAAGAAAAAATTTCATCTGATTTTCACAAACTATTTTTCTTCTTTTTCCTTTAACTTTTTCAATTTTTCTTCTGCTTCTTCCAGAGGAATATATAATTTACATTTACAAATTCCATCACGGATAAATTCATCACAAGGGCACAATGTCGTATCATCTACATTAACACGACAAGGACAATGTCCATCTTTTTTTTCAAGCCCTTCGATAATAGCAGAAACATATTTCTTATCTGGATTAATTCTATAATTTTTCATAAAACCTCCTAAATTAAATTACTTATATCTAATAATATTATATCTTAGAACAGTCAAAATTTGGAATAAAACTTTCGCTTTGTGTGCCACCTTCTTGAATAAAAGCATATTCTACTCCTAAATCCAAAGCATAATCTATAACTTCTTGATATTCATTATCTGTAAGTTGGCGATTTAAATTATCAAATTTTTCAAAATGACGAAGTGGGGTATATTGGTTCATCAAACTAATAATAATAGAATCTCTATAAGTGTCATATAAATATTGAACCAACTTTTTTGCATCCTCAACATGGCCAGGTAAAATCAAAATTCTAACAATAACACCTTTAGTCATCAAATTATTTTTAATTTGAAAAGGACCTACCTGTTTAACCATTTCAGAAATAGCTAAACTAGCATAATGAAAATAATCATGGCAATGAGAATATTGATTAGCTAACTGATTATCAAAGTATTTTAAATCGGCCAAATAAATATCTACAGTTTTATCTAACATTTGAATAGTTTCTACATTTTCATAACTACTTGTATTATAAACAACCGGTATTTTCAACTTGTCACCTTTGATTTTTTGAATAGAAGATACAATTTGTGGAACATAATGAGTAGGAGTAACCAAATTAATATTATTGGCTCCTTTTTTTTGCAATTCTAAACAAAGTTCACTCAATCTTTCTTCTGATATCTCTTTTCCATATCCACCACTACTAATTTTATAATTCTGACAAAAGATACACTTTAAATTGCAATATGAAAAGAAAATAGTACCACTACCAGCATCACCGGAAATAATAGGCTCTTCCCACATATGCAAACCATAGTGAGCAACTTTAATTTTATCATTTGCACCACAAACACCAACAGATTGATATCGATTGACATGACAGTTTCTAGGACACAAAGTACAAGATTCTAATACATTCATATAATCGCCTCATAAATATCATAGCATAAAATAAAAAATTGCAAAATAATGAATAATAATATATAATATAGCGGAAAAAGGGGGATTCATAAATATGAATTTAAATATTGATAAAAAAGCACTAGAAGATAAATTAAAGAAGACCTTAAAAGAAATAAAGGAAAATGACGGATTTTTATATTCTTATTTAGATAAAATATATTTAACAATAAAAAACACTATAACTCCAACGTCTAATCATGAGGTTTCAGGAGTATTACCTTATCAGTCTGTAGAAGATAGCATATATTTAGTAGGAGAATTTTTAGAAAAATGTACCCCGGAGTATAAAGCTAAAATTATTGAAGACTATAGGAGAGGAAAAATTATTATTCATCCCTCACTAGAAAATTATACGCAATGTAATGCTAAAACAAAAGATTATAAAATGTTTATTAGAAGAACTGATACTTTAGCTCAATCTGTATATCTAGTGCATGAAAATATGCATACTAAAAATATTAATGACTACGTCATGAGATTGGCACTGGGAGAAACTGTATCGATAGCAGGAGAACTAATGTTTATTGATTATTTAAGGAAAAAACAAAATAGACAATATAACGAATATAACTTGAATTTTCTTGTACAAGAAAGAGGAAAGATATATAAAGACAATTTGCTATTTTTAAAATTAACACTTCCTTTACTTATTAGTATAAAAGATACAGGAGAAATTGATAACTCATTTTTAGATATGGCAATAGAAGGTTCCGAATTAACTTCTCAACAAGCAGAAACAACATTAAATAGATATATTAAAGATCCAAAAAGTCATTGGAGTGTATATCGGCATACATTAGGCTATATTTTAGCTAAATCCTTTGTAGATCAACATCAAAATCCAGCAGATTTAAAAACATTGAACGATTTATTAAGAGATGCAAAATTTACAGAATTCCAACAAATGGCTATTGGCCCAGAAAGCATAGTAACGGTTGGAAGACATGTAACAAAAGATGAGTTTTCGTACCATGATACACCACATGTAAAAATATTAAAGTAATAACCATAAACCTCCTAACATATAATTAGCTAGGAGGATTTTATTTTTATGCTTAACGGACTAACGGAAAAAGAAGTAATAGAACAAAGACGAAAGTACGGAAGTAATCAAATCACACAAGCAAAACAAAAAAGCATGTTAAAACTATTTTTAGAATCATTAGGAGACCCCATCATAAAAATATTAATGATTGCCCTGGGAATAAAAACAATGTTTTTATTTCATGAATTTGACTGGTTTGAAACCTTAGGAATATTAATCGCAATATTAATTGCCTCCTTAATTTCAACCATCTCTGAATATGGAAGTGAAGAAGCTTTTAAAAAACTTCAACAAACTTCATCAAAATTAAAATGTAAAGTAAAAAGAAATAATGACATAAAAGAGATTCCTATCGACGACGTAGTAGTAAAGGACTTAATTTTCCTCCAAACAGGAGATAAAATACCAGCCGATGGTATTATAAAAAAAGGCTCCGTCTTAGTAGACGAATCCAGTATGAATGGTGAGACAAAAGAAAAAGAAAAAAAGATTGGCGAAAAGCTATACAGAGGAACCGTAATATATGCAGAAGAAGCATATATGGAAGTAACAGAAGTAGGAGATCAGACATTCTATGGAAAAATGAGCCAAGAACTACAAGAAGAAGGACAGGATAGTCCATTAAAAATCAGATTACGAGAATTAGCGAAGTTTATAAGTAAAATAGGGTATGTAAGTGCTATATTAGTTGCGATTTCATATTTATTTACTGAAATAGTAGTAGCTAATTCTTTTAATTGGGAAAAAATAGTAAATACATTAACCAATTTCCCAACAATAATAAATATGTTAATTTATGCCTTAACTCTTAGTGTAACAATTATCGTAGTAGCCGTACCAGAGGGACTACCTATGATGATTACATTAGTATTATCTTCAAATATGAAAAAAATGTTAAAAGATAATGTTTTAGTAAGAAAAATGGTAGGAATAGAAACAGCAGGAAGTTTAAATATTTTGTTTACTGACAAAACGGGTACATTGACAAAAGGAAATTTAAAAGTAATAGAATTTACAGATGGAAATTTAAATAATTACAATTCAAAAAATGAAATAAAAAAACATCATTTTTTGTATGAACATGTAAAAAATAATTGTATATATAATAATGGAAGCACATTAGGTCAGAATAATCACCCAGTAGGAGGAAATACAACAGATAGAGCAATTCTAAGTTTTATAAATGAAGAAAAAGTTTATAAGAGAATAAAAGTAATACCATTTAATAGCAAAACAAAACTATCACAAGCAACCATCAATATCGGAAAAGAAATAAACTATATCAAAGGCGCACCAGAAAAATTACTTCCTTGTTGTAATATGTATGTAACACCTTCCGGTAAAAAAGAAATGATTACAGATAAACAGAAAATAGAAAACGATATCAAACAAAAAGCACTACAAGGAAAAAGAGCAATTTTATTAGCATATAATGATAACTATTTATTAGAAAAGTTAGATAGATTAACTTTAATTGGCATTTTATATATAAAAGATGAAGTAAGAGAAGAAGCAAAAGAAAGCATCGCTATTGTAAAAAATGCTGGTATTCAAACGGTGATGATAACAGGAGATAATAAATCAACAGCAACAAGTATTGCTAAAGAAGTAGGACTAGTAACAAATAAGACGGATATTATTTTAACCAGTAAAGAACTATCAAATTTGTCTGATGACAAAGTAAAAGAAATCATGCCAAATTTAAGAGTGGTAGCTAGAAGTATGCCACAAGATAAAAGTAGGTTAGTAAGATTAGCTGAAGAAGAAAACTTAGTAGTAGGTATGACTGGTGATGGAGTGAATGACGCACCGGCCTTAAAAAAAGCAGATGTTGGGTTTGCTATGGGAAGTGGAACAGAAGTAGCAAAAGAAGCAAGTGATATTGTAATACTAGATGATAACTTCTTATCAATCACAAAAGCTATTCTATATGGAAGAACTATATTTAAAAGTATAAGAAAATTTATTATTTTCCAACTAACAATTAATTTGTGCGCTGTAAGTTTATCTATTATAGGACCATTTATAGGAGTAAATACACCAGTGACAGTAATTCAAATGCTATGGATAAATATGATTATGGATACCCTTGCAGGAATTGCTTTCTCTTATGAGGCTCCATTAGAATCCTATATGAAAGAAAAACCAAAACCAAAAAATGAAAAGATAATGAACTCATATATGTATAGTGAAATTATTTTTACGGGAATATACTCATCTTTACTATGCATCCTATTCCTAAAGCATCCGTTTTTAAATCATTTGTACAGGCAAGATCCATCTAATAAATATATTATGACAGCTTTTTTTGCTCTGTTTATTTTTATTGGAATATTTAATTGTTTTAATGCTAGAACACCTAGATTAAACTTATTTTCTAATTTAAGTAGAAATAAAGTATTTATCTTTATCATAGGCTTTATTATCATAGTACAATTATATTTAATTTACTATGGTGGAAAACTATTTAGATCCTATGGATTATTACCAAAAGAATTATTAATAACAATCTTATTAGCATCTACTGTTGTACCAGTAGATTGGTTAAGAAAATTAATTACCAAAAGAAAACGAATTGTATAAAGGAGAAAATATGAATAAAATTGATTTGCAGTTTCAAGAGTTAGTATCCGAAATTAGTAGAAAAACAAAATCAGAAGTTTTCCAAACAATAAAAGAAAATTATCAACGACAACAACCAGAAATAAAAATAGCTTTAGAAGGATATTATCAAACTTTTCCTTACTGGGGAAAATTAAAAGAACAAAGTGGAGAGTATGAATCACTTTATTTAAGAGCAAATTCTTTAAAGGAACATATAGAGGACTATAATTGGCTATACCATAAATTAAAAGATTATAGATCAAAAAAACTATTATATGGAATATTAAATAACTGGTATAACTTCGATATGGAGACAGACAAAAGAGCAATTGAAAAAAATTATGATCAGTATTGGGATCTAGATATTATAAATCCAACCCCAGAAGAAGTAATAGTAGATATAGGAGCTTATATAGGAGATAGTGTTTTGTCTTATATAGATAATTATGGCATTAACAATTATAAAAAAATATATGCATACGAAATAACACCTGAAAGTATGGAAATTCTAAAAAATAATACCAGATACTATCCAAATATAGTAATTAGGAAAAAAGCGGTATTAGATATCCCTAAAAAAGTTTTTTTAAATATAAGTGCAGAATCGACATCTGCAAATCAAATAACAGATACAGGAGAAGAAATCATTGAAGCTGTAAATATAGATAAGGATATAGAAGAAAATGTTAGTTTAATAAAAATGGATATTGAAGGTTCAGAAACTAAAGCATTAATTGGTTGTCAAAATCATATAAAAAAGGAAAGTCCCAAGCTATTAATATCAGTCTATCATAATTATGAAGACTTATGGAAAATACCAAGAATGATAGAAGACTTAAATAATAAATATGATTTTTATTTAAGATGTTATGGTACTGAAATATTTCCGACTGAAATCATATTATATGCGGTTGCTAAAGAAAGATAAAAGAAAAAGTGGTTTACTTATTTACAAGTAAAACCACTTTTTTCAGCTTGCTCTTTTACACTATCGTAAGTTCCTTCGGCATCAGCAAGACCATTTAAATTATAAGTTTTTAAATCGTCATCTTTAGCTTTAGTAACGTCTACATCAATAACTATTTTATAAGAATGATCATCAGCATTATTTTCTTTTGTTATTTTGATTCCATCTTTTTTTGAATCTGGAAATTGTTGATCTAAAAGATCTGCAAAAGTACTCCAATTATTTTTGATAGTACTACTAGTTGCTTTACTATCAACAGTTAAAGTAACATTAGTAACTTTATTACCATTAAAAGTAATATCAGCAACCTGATCCATAGTTAATCCACTTTGTTCTTGTGTTATAGAACAAGATAATACTTTCTTTCCACATCCACTTAAAAATAAGCAAGCTACAAATATAGATACTATACCCAATAATTTTAATTTTTTCATGCCCATACTCCTTTCTAATTTCAGTATACTTTATTTTTTAAGAAAAATAAAGTATTATTTGAATTGAATGCTTTGAAAAATTTGGTTATAGGTATTAATAAATTCTTGATTCCATTCATTACCCACATCTTCGCCTCTAAAATTATATACATAGCCATCTTTTTCAATCATAGCTAAAATATAATAATTAGGACCAATAAACGCTTCTAATAAAGCAGGGTTTACATCACCTATCATAGTTGTTCCAATCCTAGGGGCATAAGTAACGTGAGAATTTGTAGTTGTATCCGAAGAATCTTCTTTGTTCTGAGAAGAAACATCAGATACTGAGTTTTCAGCGCTAGGAACAGAAACACTTTTCTCGGGAATAACTGATGATGTATTATCAGCATTATTAACACTTTTTTGTGGTATTTGTTTTGGTTGAACTGGAATGTTGGTAGAATATAAATTAGCCAAATCGCTTACGTTCTGATCAAAAGTCTTTTCATCTTTATTCTGTAAATTGCTATTATCATTCATAAAAAAATCTCCTAACTATTTTTCCAAAATATGAGCCAAAGAAACTTCCAAAATAGAATTGATATGATCATCATCAAGGGAATAATATATATTTTTACCCTCACGTCTAACTTTGACTAATTTAGCATTTCTTAAAGACTTTAACTGATGACTGACGGCAGAAATAGACATATTAAGTAAATAAGATAAATCACTAACACAAAGTTCACCATATTCTAATACCATTAGTAATTGTAAACGCGTACTGTCACCCATAATCTTAAAAAAGTCAGACAAATCGGTAATAGTATTATAAGAATTCATCTTCTTTTGGATTTCTTTAACTAAATTTTCATCATGAATAGTTATATCTGAAATTGTTTCCAAAAGTATCACCTCAATGTTATTATAAAACATCAAAAAAAAATAAGCAAACAACAAAAAAAGTATTGACATTTGAATGGTTGTTCAAATATAATATAGGTATAAACATTTGAATGACTATTCAAATGAAAAAGGAGGAACATATGAAAAAAGTTTTTAAATTAGAAGATTTAGATTGTGCAGCATGTGCTGCAAAAATGGAAGATGCTATTAGAAAAGTAGAAGGTGTACAAGATGTAAGTGTCAATTTTATGACACAAAAGTTAAAATTAGAACTAGAAGAAGAAAATTATGATACAATCATGAAAGAAATAAAGAAAGTTTGCAAAAAGGTAGAACCAGATTGCACTATTTTAGATAAATAGGTGAAAATATGACAAAGAAAGAAAAAAAGGATTTAATAAAAATTGTAATTACTATTATTTTACTAATAACAATTGCTATATTACCTGTAGTAGATTGGATAAAACTTATTCTGTATATAGTAGCATATTTAATCGTGGGTTATAAGGTAATATCTAAAGCAATTAGAAATATTTTTTCAGGTCAAGTATTTGATGAGAATTTTCTAATGAGTATTGCAACAATAGGAGCATTCGCAACAGGAGAATATTTAGAGGCAGTATTAGTAATGCTTCTATATCAAATCGGAGAGTTATTCCAGTCTTATGCTGTTGGAAAATCTAGGAAATCAATAACAGATTTAATGGATATCAGACCGGATTATGCTAATGTTGAAAAGAATGGAATATTGGAAAAAGTAGATCCCGAAGAAGTTAGTATAGGAGACCAAATAATTGTAAAGCCAGGAGAAAAAATCCCACTAGATGGTATTGTGGAAAAAGGAGAATCTATGTTAGATACTTCTGCTTTAACAGGAGAATCTGTTCCAAGAAAAGCTATGAAAGGCGATACTGTACTAAGTGGATGTATTAATAAAAATGGTATTTTAACAGTTAAAGTCACAAAAGAATTTGGAGAGTCTACTGCTTCCAAAATATTAGATTTGGTAGAAAATGCCAGTAATAAAAAAGCAAAAGCAGAAAACTTCATTACAAAATTTGCAAAATACTATACACCAATTGTAGTAATCTTAGCACTTTGTCTAGCTTTTCTTCCACCTTTATTTATAAAAGATTTAACAATTCTAGAATGTGTAAAAAGAGCAATGACTTTTCTAGTAATTTCGTGTCCATGCGCACTAGTAATTTCAGTACCTCTTGGATTCTTTGGGGGAATAGGAGGAGCATCACGTCAAGGTATTTTGATTAAAGGAAGTAACTACTTAGAAACTCTAGCCAATACCAAAACAATTGTTTTTGATAAAACAGGAACTCTTACAGAAGGAAAATTCCAAGTAGTAGAAATTAATGCTACAGACAAAGAAAAAGTAATGGAAATAGCTTCTTTAGCAGAATCATATTCATCTCATCCAATTGCTATAGCAATTCGTGAAAAAGGCCCTAAAAAATTAGATCAGAAGAGAATAAAAGACTTAAAAGAACTTGCTGGAAAAGGAATTAGTGCAAAAATTGATAAAAAACAAATTTATGTTGGAAATGATAAGTTATTAAAAGAGAATAATATAGAATATCCAAAAACAGATAAAGTAGGAACAATTATCTATGTAGCAGAAGAAAAGGAATGCTTAGGATATATAGTCATTTCTGATAAGAAGAAAGAAAATGCTAATTCAACTATACAAGAATTAAAAGAAAAAAATCATATCAAAAATACAGTTATGTTAACTGGTGATAAAAAAGAAATTGCTGATTATATTGCAAAAGAAATTAAAATAGATACTGTATATTCAGAATTACTTCCACAAGATAAAGTAGATAAATTAGAAATGATTTTAAAAGATCAAGAAGGAAATGATAAAGTGGCTTTTGTAGGAGATGGCATCAATGATGCTCCAGTATTAACAAGGGCAGATATTGGTATAGCCATGGGAGCTTTAGGAAGTGATGCAGCAATAGAAGCAGCAGATGTAGTAATCATGGATGACGATATTTCCAAAATAAGTAATGCAATTTCTTTATCACAAAGAACCATTCGAATAGTAAAACAAAATATTTATTTTGCTATCGGTGTAAAAGTATTTGTCTTATTACTTGGAGCATTTGGTGTTGCAAATATGATGGAAGCAGTATTTGCAGATGTAGGAGTATCAGTAATTGCAATACTAAATTCTATGAGGGCATTAAAAATTTCTAAAAGAAAACAGTAAGAATAAATAACTTATTACATAAAGAAAGAAGATGAAATAAATTCATCTTCTTTTTAATATAATATTAGAAATAAATCTTGGATAAATACGGAATAAGTTAATAAAGATACTTTCCCACCATAAATCAGAGATAATATCCTCCCTACTCGAAAAAAAGTCATGTCTTAGCAAAAAACGTTGCCTAATACTAAAACATTTTAATAAGGGTAAATCAGAAAACTCTAAAGGTCTAGTCTTTTTTTGGGCTGAAACGCAATAAAACATCTTACAAGTAAAATTACTAGTGGAGCATCCATCGTTTTTGAAATGTTTACATAATCTACAACAACCATTTTTATATTTCATTTTTCTTCTTTGAACAAAGCATCTATCATGTTGAAAATCACACAAATTTTTATCTTGATAATAAGTATCTATTTGTTTACATAATGTATCATAAATATAAGTAATACGTTTTCTTCTATTTTTTATATTTAAGGCTTTGACAATACAATCAATAGGAAGATAACTATCTTGACTTTTAAAGTGAATAAATCTTCCTAAAATAGAACGATAAAAGAACATATACTTCTCTAACTTTTTCAAATCATGAATGGATTGAATAGAAAGCGTAATTTCCATAATAACCACCTATAAACATTATAAAAAAAGAAATGTTAGATGTAAATATTAGAATTAGAAAGATAAAATTACAAAAAAAAGAGAAAATAATAATTTGCATAAATTAAAAAAGAATCATATGATAATCGCATGCAAATAGGAAATTATATTTTAGATCAACAACAAGAAAAAGTTATTCTGGATGAATCAAAATACTTGTTAGTAACTGCCGGAGCAGGAAGTGGAAAAACACTAACCATTTTAGGAAAAATATATGATTTAATAAATAATAAAAATTATAATCCAAAAGACATTTTATGTATTTCTTTTACTAATGCCGCAGCAACAAATTTAAAAGAAAAAATCAAAAAAGAATTAAATTTAGAAGTTACAGTCTATACCTTTCATAAACTAGGATTAGAATTATTAAAACAAAGTAATTATCAATATGAAATAGCAGACGCTAACTTATTAGAAATGATAACAGAACAATTTTTTCGAGAAGAGATTGAAAAGTCCGAATTTATAAAGAAAAGACTATGTCACTATTTTTATCAAAGTACTAGAAACTATCCCAAAATAAAAGAAGAAAAGAAAACAGAATTAAAAAAGTTAGAAAAACTAATAATAACATTAATAAAACTAATAAAGTGTAATAATTATCAATTATCCGACTTTACTATGTTCTTAAAGAGAATAAAACAAACAATCAATTTCTTCACATATCAAAGAGAAAAAACAATTTTAATAATAACAATAAACATATATTTAAAATATGAAAAATATTTAAAAGAAAATCAAGAAATAGACTTTGATGATATGTTATTAAAAGCAACAGAAATAGTCAGGAACAACAATTTATCATTATCATGGAAATATATCATTATTGATGAATATCAAGACACTTCCTATATAAGATTTTTATTAATAAAAGAAATAATAAATAAAGTAAATAGTAATTTAATGGTAGTAGGAGATGATTTCCAATCAATCTATAAGTTTACAGGTTGCGATCTTTCTTTATTTACTAATTTTACCAATTATTTTCCCAATGCCACTATCTTAAAATTAGAAAGGACTTATAGAAATAGTCAAGAATTAATAAAAATAGCAGGTACTTTTGTAATGAAAAACAAAAAACAAATAAAAAAAGATTTATACTCTGAAAAACATTTAAAAGATCCAATAAGAATAGTAAGATATAAAAATATAAAGGACAAGTTCCTTTCTTTAATAAAAAAAATACCACCTAATAAAAAGATATTAGTACTAGGTAGAAATAATAGAGATAGTAATTTATTACTATCAAATATAGTGACTCAAAAAGAAAATAAAATAATTATAAAAGATTATGAAAATATAGATATCACGTATATGACTGTACATAAGTCAAAGGGATTAGAAAGTGATATTGTAATTGTTATAAATTTGACAGATCAACAAAATGGTTTCCCAAATCAAATAAAAGATGAACGAATAACAAGAATAGTAGTAAAGAACAAAGAAAAGTATTTGTATAGTGAAGAAAGAAGACTTTTCTATGTAGCATTGACTAGAACTAAAAATGAGGTATATTTATTAGTCCCACAAAAAAGCCCTTCTATATTTATAGAAGAGCTAGAATACATAATGAATTATTTAGAAAAAGAAAATAATTTTTTTAGATCATCAGGCGTATTTAATAGAAAATCATAAGTAATTGTATCATCACAATTATCCCAACTAGCATAGGCAAATAAAACACCAGCAGACTTTGCTGTAAGCATATCAACCTTGCTATCTCCTACATATACAGTCTCTTTAGGATCTAACTGAAATTTATTCAAAATAGTAAGAATGGATTCTGGATTAGGTTTGGGTTGCTTTACTAAATCAGAAGTAATAACACTACTAAAGATATGTAATATCTTCATAAGATCACCAATTTCTTCTAATTCTTCATAAGTTCTAGAGGTAACAATCCCTAAAAATAGGTCTCTTTCAGATAAAAGAGTTAACATTTCTGGAATGCCGGGAAACATAGTGACTGGTTGTTTTTTCAATAATTCTCCCCAATAATAATTGATTTTCTTTAAAGTATCTTGTTCATGAATACTAAGGGTTTGAAAAAACTCATCAGTAGTAAGAACTGTTAATTGGTTCATAACTTCATTGCTATAGTGCTTCCCGGTGGCAAGATAAAGTGCTTCATTTAAAGTTGAAAGTTCAGGACCATAACTATCCACTAATGTTCGGTCTACATCAAAAATAATATTTCTCATAACTTCTCCTTAACATCTAAAAGATTAACTTTCTTTTTCATCATCAATAGTAGTATTAGTTTCTGTATCACTATCATCCGCAGTTTCAACACTATTATCATCTAAATCGGATGAAGTTTGTTTGGCAATAGAAATAGTTAGCGTGATACTTTCAGTATTTTCAATTTCTTTTCCAGGACGAACACTTTGCTTTAAAATAGTATTCTCATCCTCATCAGATTCTTCATAGACAAGCTGATAAGAAATTCCTGCTTTATTTAAAGAGTTAAGAGCATCATCTAATTGCATTCCTCGTACATCAGGAACTTTAACATGTGTATCCAAAATTCCAACAGTCAAAGTAATAACTGCATTTTCATGAGTTTTACTACTAGCTCGTTTGCTTTGTTTAAGAACAATACCAACTTCCTCTTGATCAGTAGTAAGTTCTGTCTTTTGTTGATAACTTAATTTTGAATTGCTTAAAATAGAAGTTGCTTCTTCATAAGAATAACCAACAACATCAGGAACTTCAATATTATTTTCTTGATAATAATGATAACCAAGAACTCCTAAGGCTCCAGCTAAAGTAATAACAATAACTAATAAAATAAATACTAAAAACTTAGAGAAGAAACTAGATTTTTGTTTTTCTTTAGGAGCTTTCTTTCTTTTTACTTCAGTTTTATATTTTGTTTTTACTTTTTGCTTTACCTTTTTTTGCTTTTTTACCTTACTTTTATCATTATTTTTCTTTTTATTAGTTTGTTCATCATCTTCATCAAAACGAGTTGCACATTTTTTACAAAAAATAGCATCATCTTCATTTTCAGTATAACAATGAGGACATATTTTCATCAAATCACCTCTACTACTATTATACATCAACAGAAAAAAGTTTTAAATACTAATACAATATGAAAAAAATATGATACAATAAAAATAATAGGAGGATTGGCTATGAACGATACAGAGAGAATGGTAGATGCTTTAATACAAAGAGCTAAAGTAGCACAACAAGAATACAACAAATTAACACAAGAAGATGTAGATAGAATAGTAAAACAAATGGCAA
>USGP01000002.1 GCA_900554315.1 uncultured Mycoplasmatota bacterium | reverse complement strand
TAAGACTAATATTTTAGAAGCAATTACTTTTTTAGCTTTAACAAAGTCTCACAGATTAGGGGTTCATCCGAATGTAATTATGTTTGACAAAAAGAAAGCAAAAATTAAAGGAGTTATTAAAAAGGACAAAATAATATCAAAATTAGAAATTGATATGGCAGAAAATGAGAAAAAATTATTTGTCAATCAAACTGAAATAAAAAAAGTTGCAGATTATATTTCTAATTTAAATATTATTGTTTTTTCACCAGACGATTTAGAGATTATTAAAGGATCTCCAAATGTTCGTAGAAACCTATTAAACATACAGCTTTCACAAGTTTCTAAAGTCTATCTTACTGTTTATAATGAATATAATAAATTGCTGCGAACAAGAAATGAATATTTAAAAGTTTTATTTCAAAATTCAATTGCAGATTCTAGTTATTTGGATATTATTACTGATAAATTAATTGAAAAGGCTGTTTTCATTTATCAGAAACGTAATGAGTATATTCAATTTGTTAATCAAAATATTGACTTTTATTATAAACAGATTAATGGAGAATCTGGTTTAATTGTAGATTATCATCCGAATATTGAGTTTCCTTCTTTTGATTCTGAGGATATTCGTAAAACTTTAAAACATTATTATAAAAAGAATTACAAAAAAGAATTAAATTATGGGATGACTTTAGTAGGTCCTCATCGTGATGATTTCTCTTTTGTTCTTTTAGATAAGGATTTGAAGTTTTTTGGGTCTCAAGGTCAACAGAAAACTGCTGTTTTGGCTTATAAACTTTCAGAAATTCCTATTTTTGAACAGCTATTAGATACAAAACCAGTGTTACTTTTAGATGATATTTTTAGTGAATTAGATTTGAAAAAAAGAAATCGACTTTTAAAATTAATTCATTCTGATATTCAGAGTATAATTACAACTACTGATTTGAAAAACATTAATAAGAAATATTTAGTGGATGCTTATATATACAATGTTAAAAATGGAAATGTGGAAAGGAAGTAGAGTATATGAATGAAGAAAAAGTAGAACAAGAATATGATTCTTCGTCAATACAAGTCTTAGAGGGACTTGAAGCAGTTCGTAAAAGACCTGGAATGTATATTGGTACTACTAGTTCTAGGGGTTTACATCATTTAGTATGGGAAATTGTGGATAATGCTATTGATGAAGCTTTAGCTGGGTATTGTACTCACATTGAAGTTGAAATAGGTAAGGGGAATACCATTACTGTTAAGGATAATGGTCGTGGAGTTCCTGTTGAAATTCACCCAAAAACTGGTAAAAGTACTGTTGAAACGGTTTATACAGTGTTACATGCTGGAGGAAAATTTGGCGGTGGTGGATATAAGGTTTCCGGTGGATTACACGGTGTAGGAGCAAGTGTCGTTAATGCTTTGTCTGAATGGATGGAGGTAAGAGTTTATAAACATGGAAATGTTTATTTTCAACGTTATACAAATGGTGGACATCCAGAAGAAAATTTGAAGATTATTGATACTTGTGATGAAGATAGAACTGGTACTACAGTAACATTTAAACCAGATCCTGAAATATTTCAAGAAACTACTGTTTTTGATTATGATATATTAAAAACAAGACTTCGTGAATTAGCTTTTTTAAATAGAGGATTACGAATAACACTTTATGATTTAAGAGAGGATAATATTTCTGAATCTTTCTGCTATGAAGGTGGTATTAGTGAGTATGTCGCTATGTTAAATAAGGATAAAAAGCCAATTCATGATACTATTATTGATTGTATGGGTATGGAAAATGATATTTCATTAGAAGTGGCTTTACAATATAATGAATCTTATAATTCTAGTATTTACTCTTTTGTTAATAACATAAATACTCCAGAAGGTGGTACTCACGAAGATGGAGTTAGAAGAGCTTTAACTCGTATTTTAAATAAATATGCGACTAATAATGGTATGTTGAAGAATAACGATGATTCTTTAACTGGAGATGATGTTAAAGAAGGACTAACTATGATTGTGTCTATAAAGCATCCAAATCCACAGTTTGAAGGACAGACTAAAACTAAATTAGGTAATAGTGAATGTCGTGGTATTGCTGATCGCATTTTTTCGGCAGCATTTGAGAGATTTTTGATGGAAAATCCAGATCAAGCACGTATTATTATTGAAAAAAGTATGACTGCATCTCGTGCTAGAGTGGCTGCTAAGAGAGCTAGGGAGTTGACTCGTAGAAAAGGTGACTTAGATATTACTAATTTTTATGGAAAGCTTTCTGACTGTAAGAGTAAAGATCCTTCAGAATGTGAAATTTTCTTAGTCGAGGGAGATTCAGCAGGAGGGTCTGCAATTAAGGGTAGAAATAGTATGACGCAAGCTATTTTACCTTTACGTGGTAAGATTTTGAATGTTGAAAAAGCAAGACTAGATAGGGCCTTAGCTAATGAAGAAATTAGAACAATTATCACAGCATTTGGTACTGGTATTGGTGATGATTTTGATTTGAGTAAATTACGTTATGATAAAATCATTATTATGACAGATGCAGATGTTGATGGATCACATATTCGTGTGTTGTTATTAACGCTATTTTATCGCTTTTTTAGACCTATTGTTGAAGCTGGATATGTATATGCTGCACAACCTCCATTATTTGTCATAAAACATGGAAAAAATATTAAATATGTTCTTAATGAACAAGAAAGAGATGAATATTTAGCTACACTTTCTCCAAACACTAAATATGATATTATGCGTATGAAAGGTTTAGGAGAAATGGATGCAGAAGAATTAAATGAGACCACAATGGATATAGAAAAGCGTGTATTGCGTCAAATCACTGTGGAAGATACAATGGCTGCTGATGAGACTTTTTCTAAGCTAATGGGCGAAGAAGTGGGTCCTAGACGTGAATTTATTGAAGAGAATGCTGTCTATGTACAGAATTTGGATATTTAGGGAGGTAAGAGAGAATGGATAGATTAGAACAAAATAATATTGTTAATGAAGTTCGAGATTCTTTTCTAGAATATTCTATGAGTGTTATTGTTTCTCGTGCATTACCTGATTTGCGAGATGGTTTAAAGCCTGTTCATAGACGTATTTTATATTCTATGTATGAGTCTGGTTATACACCTGATAAACCTCATAAAAAGAGTGCAAAAATCGTTGGTGATGTTATGGGTAAATATCATCCACATGGAGATTCTAGTATTTATGAAGCTATGGTTCGTATGGCTCAAGACTTTTCATATCGTTATATGTTGGTTGATGGTCATGGAAATTTTGGTAATATTGAAGGTTATGGTGCTGCTGCCATGCGTTATACCGAATCTCGTTTATCTAAAATTTCTTTGGAATTATTAAGAAATATAAATAAGGATACTGTAGATTTCATTCCTAACTTTGATGAATCTGAAAAAGAACCAGAAATTTTACCTTCTAGATTTCCTAATATTTTAGTTAATGGTAATATGGGAATTGCTGTTGGTATGGCAACAAATATACCGCCTCATAATTTGAAGGAAGTAATAGATGGTTGTATTGCTTATATTGATAATCCTGATATTGATGTAGATGGATTGATGCAATATATAAAAGGACCTGATTTTCCTACAGGTGCTACTATTTTAGGTAATAGTGGTATTAAAAAAGCCTATGAAACAGGAAGAGGAACAATCACAATTCGTAGTAAAGCTAGAATTGAAGAAAAAAATGGTAGACATTATATTATTGTTGATGAAGTACCTTATGGTATTAATACTTTAGAATTGAAAAATAAAGTTGCTGAATTGGTTCATAATAAAGTAATTGATGGTATTACTGATTATCACACTGATTTAAAGAATGGTGTAACAATTACAATTACTTTGAAAAAAGATGCAAATCCACAAGTTGTTTTAAATAATTTGTATAAGCATACTGCTTTTCAAACTAATTATGGAATTATTTTCTTAATGTTGGATCAAGGAGTTCCAAAAACACTTGGATTAAAGGATATAATTGCTAAATACATTGATTATCAAAAAGAAATTATTATTCGTCGTACTAAGTTTGATTTATCAAAAGATGAAGCTAGAGCTCATATTTTAGAAGGTTTGAAAATAGCTTTAGATCATATTGATGATATTATTCAATTGATTAAATCGGCTAAAAATGATGAAGAAGCGATGAATGGCTTAAGAAATAATTATAAATTGTCAGAGGCACAAGCTCAGGCAATTCTTGAAATGAAGTTAAGACGTTTAACTGGTTTGGAAAGAGATAAAATTGAGAATGAATTAACTGAATTACTTGCTGAAATTGAGGAGTTGAAGTCTATTTTGGCTAGTGAAGCAAAAGTATTACAGATTATTAAAGATGAAATGACAGAAATTAAGAATAAATATGGTGATGAGCGTCGTACTAATATCGATATGACAGCTATTGAATATATTGAAGATGAATCTTTAATTCCTGTTGAAGATATTATTGTTACTTTAACTAATAAGGGCTATATTAAAAGATTAAAAGCAGATACTTATAAAACACAAAACCGTGGGGGTGTTGGCGTAAAAGGTATGGCAACAAATGAGGAAGATTTTGTTGAACAATTGGTATCAATGAAGACTCATGATTATATTTTGTTCTTCTCTAATAAAGGTAGAATTTATCGTATGAAAGGGTATGAAGTTCCTGAATTTAGTAGACAATCTAAGGGATTACCAATTATTAATTTATTACCACTAGAAAAAGAAGAAAATATTACTTCTATTATTTCTTTATCTACAGATAATGAAGAACATAAATGTTTAGTTTTTGTTACAAAACAAGGATTAATAAAGCGTACAGAATTATCTGAATTTGACAATATCCGTAAGAGTGGAAAGATGGCTATTACATTAAAAGATGATGATGAGTTAATTTATGTTGGTGTTACCTCTGGTAATGATGAAATAGCTATAGGAGCTAATAATGGACGAATGGTTAGATTTAATGAAGAAGAAGTTCGTGTTATGGGTCGTAGTGCTTCTGGAGTAAAAGGTATTGAATTAGAGAATAGTATTGTTATAGGTGCTGAGGTTCTTAAACAAGGTCAACAAATTTTAATCGTTACAGAAAAAGGATATGGTAAAAAGTCTGAAATTGAAGAGTATCGATTAACACACCGTGGAAGTAAAGGTGTAAAAGCACTTAATATTACTGATAAAAACGGTATGATGGTTGCTTTGAATTGTGTTGATCCTTCTGGTAATTATGATTTAATGATTATGACTGACAGTGGAATTATTATTAAACTACCTTTGGAACAAGTTTCTACTTTAAAACGTGCTACACAAGGTGTTAGATTAATTAACTTGAAGGATGATCAAAAAGTTTCTACTGTTGCTATTGTTGAAAAGGATGAAGAATGCGGCGAAGCCACAACTAATCAAGAAGAAACACCTGTGGATAAAAATATTTCCGAGCAAAAAAATACGCAAAGTAATGAAACTGAATAAAGCAGTTCATTAATTTCATTATAAAAAAAGAAAGAGTTTTTAACTTTTTCTTTTTTTGTTTGCGTTTATTATTTGTTGATATTAAACAATTTTATATATTAATTATTTTTTGATATGCGTTTTTACTTGTGGATAAAATATTTTGAATAATTAAAATAGTTAACGTAATAATCAATTTTTATATGGAAATATCATATGTACTTTTTAATTGTATATTATTTTATTGTTTATTTTTATCTGTGGATATTTTTATTTTTGTAAAATATTTCCCGGGAAATAATTTTTGTTTATTTTTATAAGAAATATTTTTAGATATTAATTTTTGTTCATAGATAATGTATAGAATAAAATTATTATTAATAGGTTTCACGTGGAACATAATGGTTGTTGAATTTAATTGTTTTGTATAAATAGAATGTTCATTATTATTTGTTGTATCTATTGGTGTCTTTTGTCTTAATTTATTATGTTCCACGTGAAACATATTTTTTATTTAACTTTTGTATAGCTTAAAAAAGAAATTACGATTATAATTTTGTCTATTATTGAATCGGAGATAGTACGTTAAGGAATAATGCATGTTTCACGTGGAACATATAATAAAAAATGAGATATATATATTTACTTTTTTTTAATAATATATTAAAATATTTGTAGTGCAATAAAAGTACTAGAACTAGGTCAGGACTGGAAAGTAGCAGCCTTAATAGTCAACTTTTATGTGCACTTTTTTATTTATGAGGTGGTTTATGAATTTAAAATATCTTGATGTTGCTATTGAAGAAGCTAAACAGGCTTTTCTAGAAGGAGAAGTTCCTGTAGGGTGTGTTATTGTTAAAGATAATGTTATAATTGCACAGACACATAATAAAAAGGAACAAGATAATTGTGCTACACGACATGCTGAAATTCTGGCTGTGGAAAAAGCTTCATCTGTACTAAATAATTGGCGTTTAGATGGTTGTGATGTCTATGTTACATTAGAACCTTGCCCAATGTGTGCTAGTGCATTGAAACAAGCAAGAGTTAATCACATTTTTTGTGGATTATCTAATTTGGATTCTGATAATTTTGAAATTATTAAACAAATTTTAAAAAAAGATAAAAATAATAAAGAAGTGTTTATTACTAATAATTTGGCTGTGGAAAAAGTTGATTCTATTATGAAATTGTTTTTTAAAAATCGAAGAAATTGTTAGTTTGTTTCTTCTTTTTTTATGGTATAATATATGTGTTTTAGGAGGCATGCTTATGTATCAAGCTTTATATAGAAAATATAGACCAAAAACTTTTGATGATGTTGTAGGTCAAACATCGGTTGTAAAAGTTCTTCGTAATTCTATTCAAAGTCAAAAGTTCTGCCACGCTTATATGTTTTTCGGATCCAGAGGAACTGGGAAGACTTCTCTTTCTAAAATATTTGCTAAGGCTGTTAATTGTTTAAATCCAATTGATGGAAATCCTTGTGGTAAATGTAAAAATTGTTTAGCTGCAAGTGAAAAAGAGTGTGTTGATATTTTAGAAATTGATGCTGCTTCTAATAATGGTGTTGATGAGATACGTGAATTAAGAAATAAAATTAATTTGGTACCTGCTGAATTAAAATATAAGGTGTACATTATTGATGAAGTTCATATGCTTTCTATTGGTGCTTTTAATGCTTTATTGAAAACATTGGAAGAACCACCAGAACATGCAATTTTTATTTTAGCTACGACAGATCCACAAAAAGTGCCTGAAACTATAATATCTAGATGTCAGTGCTTTTCTTTTCAAAGAATTTCTACAGATATGTTGATTAAAAGATTAAAATATGTTTGCGATGAAGAAAATATTAAAATTGATGATGATGTTTTATCAGAAATTGCGATTGCATCTGATGGTGGTATGAGAGATTCTTTAGGAATGCTTGATAAATTAAGTTCTTTTTCAAATGACTTGATTACAATGGATACTTATGTTGAATTAAATGGTCTTGTTACAAGAAAAGATTTAAAAGTGTTCTCAGAATTTGTTTTTTCCAATGATTTTAAAAATGCTTTGGAGTGTATTAATAAATTTAATGATGGTGGAAAAAACTTAATTCAAATTATTTCTCAATTTATGTATTATTTAAGAGATTTACTTGTTGATCATTATATAAATTCTTCTAATATTTCATATGACATTCATCTTGTGGAAAGGTTAATTACTTTAATTAACGAAAAAATGTTCGATATTAAAAGAAGCGGTAATCCTAAAATTTATATTGAGGTTTTATTCTTGAATTTTATGTCTGAAATTAATAATGGTAGTCATGCATTAAATGATAAAGATAATGATGTTTTTGATTTGAAGAATAAAACAATCAACGTTAATAATTCTGAAAATAAATCAATTAATACGTTTCCTGCTGAAAAACATGATGATAGTTATAAACCGAATACATTTGTTGATCGTGATTTTTCCTTAGATAATAATAGTATTGCTATTAATTCTAATACTGATTCAATGACTGATGTTACTGTTGATTCTGGTACTGATATTGAAGTAAATACTAGTATTAATACCAATAAGATTCTTAACTTGGATGATATTTTGAAAGTACGTGTTAATAATGCTTTTGCATTGGCTAATAAGCAAGTTTTGAATAGAGAAATAGATAATTTAAAACTTTTAAATGATTATACTTTTGATCAGCAAATTGGTTATTTAGTATGTGAGATTTTAAATTCAAAATTTCGTGTTGCAAGTGATGAAATTATTGTTTTGAGTTATGAATACAATTCTATAGTTCAGCAAAATTTGGAACATTTAGAGCAAATGGAAGATGTTTATTATGAATTAACAAAATCAAGAAAGAAATTTGCTATTATAACTGATGATGAGTGGAGTCGATTGAAGGCTGAATACATTAGTCATTTAAAAAACGGTGAACATTACGTTGTAAAAGAAGAACCGGCTAAAGAGTTCAAAAAAGAAGAAAGTAATGATATAATAGATAACGATGCCACTGCTTTGTTTGGTGATATCGTGGAAATTGATTAAAAGGAGAATGAAATTATGAATATACAAGCAATGATGAAACAAGCACAAAAGTTACAAAAGGATATGATGGATGTAAAAAAGGAGATTGATTCTACAGAGTTTGTAGGCGAGAGTTCTTTAGTAAAAGTAACTGTTAAAGGAACTAAAGAAGTTGTTAAGGTAGAAATTGATAAGTCTAATCCTTTAGATGTGGATGATTTAGAACTATTAGAGGATATGATTATGGTTGCAATTAATGAAGCAAATAAAAAAGTGGATGAAGCTACAGAAAAGAAAATGGGAAAATTTGGTAATATTCCTGGATTGTTTTAATTATTATGTATCCTGAAAGTATAAAAAATTTAATTGAATCTTTTAAATATTTACCTGGAATAGGAGAAAAAACAGCTGAAAGGTTGGCTTTTTCTGTTTTGGATTTAGAAGATGAACAAGTTGCTCTTTTTTCTGAAAGTTTGTCTGCTGTAAAAGAAAAAATTCATCCATGTCCGATTTGTAATACTTTTACTGATAATGAGACATGTTTTATTTGTTCTGATATTTCTAGAGATAAAAGTGTTTTATGTGTAGTAGAAGATACTAAAAATGTTTTTTTGTTTGAAAAATTAGGTATGTTTCATGGGATGTATCACGTTTTAGATGGATTGATTTCTCCTTTAGATGGAGTAAATCCTGAGGATATTGGTCTAGATAAATTAATTGATCGAATAAAAAAAGAAAAATTTAAAGAAGTCATATTTGCTTTTCGTCCTAGTATTGAAGGTGAAACTACTGCTTTATATATTAAAAGAGTTTTAGATGGAATGGGTGTAATTGTTACTCGTCTTGCGAGTGGTGTTCCTATGGGCGCAGACATGGAATATGTTGATAGTTTGACTCTTGAGAGGGCATTAAATGATAGAAAAGAAGTAGAATAAAAGAAATTTGTTTTCATATTTTTTATCAAGGAGATATAGTATGAAAATAATATGTTCTATTTTAAAAAGAGTTATTTTGGGCGGTTTTTTGTTATATGGTTATAATTTAATTGCTGTGAATTTTAATATGGTTTTGCCTATTAATGTTATAACTTTAATTTTTGTAAGTATTTTAGGAAGTCCTGCATTATGTGCGTTAGTTTTATTTAAAATTATTATATTGTAAGTGGTGATAAAATGAATGATTTAACTTATATTCAAAAAAAATTTGTTGATTATGTTGAAACTGTTATTAAATCTGAAAAGTTATCTCATGCATATTTAATTGAAATAGGGGATTCTTCTGAGGAGTTTCCCTTTATTTTGTCTTTTATAAAAATGATTTTGTGTCCTGAGGCAGTTTCAGATGCTAATTGTTTGAATTGCGGAAAGTGTAATGTATGTAAATTGTTGGATGAAAATAATTATCCAGACTTTGAAATTATCTCAGCTGATGGTGCACAAATAAAGAAAGGACAACTTGTATCGTTAAAAGAAGAATTTCAAAATACTTCTTTGATTGGGAAAAGACGTGTTTATATGATAGAAGATGCTGAAAAACTTAATCCTTCTTCTGCTAATACAATTTTAAAGTTTTTGGAAGAACCTGAAAATAATATCATTGCAATTTTGATTACACACAATCGTTACAAGGTTATTGATACAATTTTATCTAGGTGCCAAGTACTATCTTTAAGGGATAGTTTAAATATCGAAAATATTGATGAAAACGTTTTAAAATTTTTAAAGTTTATGGTTCAAGATAACGATTTATTTGTTTTTTATAAAGATATTTATGAAAATATTATGCCTGATAAAGATACAGCAAAAGAGGTTTTATCACAAATTGAGAATACTTTAATTGAGTATTTATCTGGTGATAATCATTTATTAATTCAAAAATTAAATTTTTTGGATAAAATTGATCATAAAAAGTTATTATCTTATATTACAATTATTGAGGAAGAATTGCCTAAATTGGTGTATAATATAAATTATAAATTATGGCTAGATTCACTATATTCTAGATTTGTGGAGGTGAATTAAATGCAGAAAGTTGTTCAAGCAATGTTTCCTGTTACAAAGGTTTTTGATTATTTTGATTCTAGTGATTTTGATCTTGTTGTTGGAGATGTTGTGATAGTAGAGACAGATTCAGGTATAGATTCTGTTATTATAAAGAAAAAAACGTATTTAGAAAGTGAGCAAAATTTACCAGATTCTATAAAAAAAGTAGTACGTAAAGTAACAGAAGATGATAGAAGATTATTATCAGAAAATGATGCTAAAGCTCAACAAGCATTAGAAATTGCTAAAAAATATAGTAAAGAATTAAATTTAAATATGAATTTTGTGGATTGTTATTATACATTTGATAAAAATCAGTTGATTTTTTCTTTTGTATCTGATAGCCGAGTTGATTTTAGAGAATTAGCTAAAAAATTAGCTCAAAAATATAAAACTCGTATTGAATTAAGACAAATCGGAGTAAGGGATAAAGCTAAAAAGATTGGTGGATTAGGACCTTGTGGCTTATTTTTATGTTGTCATACTTTTTTAACTGATTTTAATAGTGTTTCTATTAATATGGCTAAAAATCAGTTTTTAGCATTAAATCCATCAAAAATTAATGGTATTTGTGGTAGGTTGTTATGTTGCTTAGACTATGAAAATGATCTTTATACTGAATTAAAAAAAGGTTTTCCTAAAATGGGAAGTATCGTTGAGACAAGTTTAGGTATGGGAAAGGTTACTTCCATAGATGTTTTTAAGGGAACTTACCAGGTGGATTTAAAGGAAAAAGGTGTTATTGAGTTAAAAAAGGATGATTCTCATGGAAGTGTTGAATGATATTTTAGGTTATCCAAATAGGAAAATATATCAAAATACTGATTTTTTTTCCTTTTCACTAGATAGTGTTATGCTTGCTAATTTTGTTTCTATACGATTAAGAGATAAAAATATTTTAGATTTGGGAACTGGAAATGCTGTGATTCCTTTGATTTTGTCATTACGTACTAATAAATCTATTACTGGTGTAGAAATTCAAACTTCTTTAGTTGAATTAGCTAATAAATCAATTTTATATAATCATTTAGAAAAACAAGTTAAGGTTATTTGTTTAGATATTAAAAAGTTTGTTACAACTGACACAATAGAGAAATATGATGTGATAACTTGTAATCCACCATATTTTAAACTTAATGACAAAAATTTCTTAAATGTTAGTACTGAGAAGATGATTGCTCGCCATGAAGTTTCTATTACTTTAGATGAAGTTATTTCTTGTGCTAATAAATTATTAAAAAATAATGGTAATTTTGCTATTGTTCATCGTACTGAACGATTATTAGAAATTTTTGATTTATTTAGAAAATATCATATTGAACCTAAAAGAATTCGATTTGTGCATGAGAATGTTAACAAACCTTCTACGTTGGTGTTGATTGAAGGAACCAAAAATGGTAAATTGGGACTAAAAGTTGAAAAGCCTTTTATTTTGTATTCTGAAGATGGAACAAGAACAATTGAATATAATAATTTTTTAGTAGAGGTGAGTGAAGATGAGACAAAGTAGTTATGATGGAACTCCTAGTTTATACTTAATTCCTACTCCAATTGGAAATCTTGATGATATTACTGTTAGAGCTTTGAAAATATTAGAAAGTGTTGATTTTATTTTATGTGAAGATACACGAGAAAGTAGTAAATTATTAAATCATTTTAAAATAAAAAAGAAATTGGTAAGTTGTCATGAATATAATGAGAATAATATTAAGGATTATGTTGTTTCTGAATTAAAATCTGGTAAAAATATTGGTTTAATTACTGATCAGGGTTCTCCTGTTGTGAGTGATCCTGGTTTTGTTGTTGCTAAATGTGTTATTGATAGCGGTTTTAATGTTGTAGCCTTGCCTGGAGCAACTGCTTTTGTTCCTGCTTTAACTTCATCAGGGTTACCTCCTTCTCCATTTTTATTTTATGGTTTTTTACAAACGAAAGAGTCAAAGATTATCCATGAACTCAATAAGCTAAAGTCTTTTCCATCTACTATGATATTTTATGAAGCACCACATAGAATACAAAAGACTCTTGAATATATGTTACAGGTATTTGGAAATCGAAAAATTACAATTCATCGAGAAATTTCAAAATTGCATGAAGAAATTTGTCGTGGTACAATACAGGAATTAATTCCTATTGTTTCTAAGCTTAAAGGAGAATTTGTATTAGTTGTAGATGGTAATCATGACGTTGTTGATTATTCTAGTATGTCTGTATTAGAACATGTTCGCCTTTATTTAGATGATGGAATGAGCGAAAAAGATGCTATAAAATTAGTAGCAAAGGAACGTGGCGTTGCTAAATCTATTATTTATAAAGAATATCATGATAATAAGTAAATTATTTCCCGGGAAATAATTTTTAGGAGGAATTGTATGAAATTAATAGTTGGTTTAGGAAATCCTGGTAAAGAATATGAAAATACTAGACATAATGTTGGTTTTTCTTTTTTAGATTTTTATTTAAATAAAAAAAATATGAATCTTATATGGAAACAAAAATTTGATGGGTTATATTATAACTGTGTAATTAATGGAGAAAAAGTCATTTTTTTAAAACCACAGTCTTTTATGAACTTGTCTGGTACTGTAGTTAGTCAGTATGTTAACTTTTATAAAATTGATATTTCTGATATTTTAGTAGTGTCTGATGATTTAGATTTAAATATTGGTAATTTTAAATTGAAAGATAAAGGGTCTTGTGGTGGCCACAATGGATTACGAAATATTGAAACTTGTATTCACTCACAAGCTTATAAAAGATTAAAGATTGGTATTTCTAATGATAAATCTAAAGAGACTAAGGACTATGTTTTGGGTTCTTTTTCTAAAAGTGAACAAGAAGTTCTTAATTCATTATTTGATACATTAGTAAAGGTAATAGATGATTATTTTTCTTTAGATTTTTTATCATTAATGAATCGTTATAATCGAAAAAACAGGTGATAATATGAATATTTTTCAGGCAATAGGAAATGTAGATTTCAAAAAAAACATGGGTATTACTGGTGTTACCGATGAGTTTTTTTGTGTTCTATTATATTCTAATTTTGTTAAGTATAAAAAGAATATGTTAGTTGTTGTTAATTCTTTATATGAAGCAAATAAACTTTATTCTTCTTTATCTAACTATACTGATAATGTTTATCTTTTTCCTATGGATGACTTTTTAACAAGTGAAGCTTTAGCAATTAGTCCTGAACTTTCTTATAATCGAATAGAAACTTTAAATTCAATTTTAGATAAACCAGGAATCATTATTACTAATCTAATGGGATATTTAAGGTTTTTACCTACAAAAGATAATTATAAAAGTTCATTTATTGAGTTGTCTGTTGGTAATACTTTTAATCCACAATTATTGGTGGAAAAATTGATACAGACAGGTTATACAAGAGATACTATTGTCAATAAGACTGGTGAATATGCTGTTCGTGGTTTTATTATCGATGTATTTCCTATTGAAAGTGATTATCCCGTTCGAATTGAATTTTTTGATGATGAGATTGATTCTATACGATATTTTAATCCCGATTCTCAAAAATCTTTGGAAAAACTTTCTTCTGTTGTGATAGGCCCATGTTCAGAGTTTATTACAAATAAATTAGTAGATGAGAATCATATTGGAAAGCAAAAATTTCTTCCTCAATATGGAGATGTTTCTTCTATATTAAATTATGTAGAACCTTCTTTTACTTTTTTTAAAGATTATGAGCAATTAAAAGTGAGTTTTTCACAAATAATGGAAGAAGCATCTACTTATCAGTCAACTAAAGATGTTGATTTTCATGGTAATTATATGTTTGATTTTTTTGATCTTCAACCAGATTTTCCTATATATTACATGAATATTAATCGTTATTTATCTGCTAATGTTACTGACTTTAATGTTCGTACTATTAATAATTTTAATGAAAATTCTGAATTAATTAATCAATTCATTCGTAATTATCTTCATGATGGATATACAGTGATTTTGTGTTTAAAAAAATATCAAATTTTTAGTGTTATGAAGTTTTTAAATATGAAAGTGGTTGAGTCGGATTTTGATCATATTGTAAACAATGAGGTAAACTTGGTATCACAGCCTTTGAAATCAGGATTTATTTATGATAAATTTGTTTTTTTAACTGCTAATGAATTGTTTATTATTAAAGATAAACAAAAGAAATATAAAACTAAATTTAAATATTCTTCTACTATTTCTGATATTAATAAAGTAGAAGTTGGAGATTATGTTGTTCATGATGTTCATGGTATTGGTATTTATAATGGTATTAAAACTTTAACTTTTTCTGGTATTGTGAAAGATTATATTGAGGTTTTATATCAAGGTGAGGATAAATTATATATTCCGGTTGAAAAGATTGATTTATTAAGTAAATATACAGGAAAAGAAGGTTATGCGCCTAAAATAAATAAACTTGGTGGTACTGAGTGGCAAAAGACCAAGAATCGTGTTAAGAAAAAGGTACAAGACATGGCAGATGATCTTTTAAAGTTATATGCCGAAAGAGAATCTAGAAAAGGTTTTGCCTTTTCTCCTGATTGTGATATGCTTTTGGACTTTGAGGCGGAATTTCCATATGATTTGACTCCAGACCAAAAGCGAGCTATTTCTCAAATTAAGAAAGATATGGAAAAAACTGTTCCTATGGATCGATTGTTGTGTGGTGATGTTGGTTTTGGAAAAACAGAAGTTGCCTTTGTTGCTGCCTTTAAAGCTATTCTTGATTCTAAACAAGTTTTATTTTTATGTCCTACTACTATTTTGTCTAATCAACATTATGAAAATGCTATAGAAAGATTTAAGGATTTTCCTGTTTCTATTGGATTATTGAATCGTTTTACGTCTCCTAAAGAAGTGAAAAGAATTGTTGAAGGTTTGGCCAATGGAACGATAGATTTAGTTTTTGGTACACATCGTTTATTAAGTAATGATATTAAACCCAAAAATTTGGGTCTGTTAATTGTTGATGAAGAACAGCGTTTTGGTGTTACACATAAAGAAAAAATAAAAAAATATAAGACCAATATTGATGTTTTAACTTTAACTGCTACTCCAATTCCTAGAACTTTACAGATGTCCTTGGTTGGTATTCGTAGTCTATCGCTAATTGAAACGCCTCCAGTTAATCGTTATCCGGTTCAAACTTATGTTATAGAAGAAAATAATCAAATACTTAGGGATGCAATTTACAAAGAATTATCTAGAGATGGTCAGGTTTTTGTTTTATATAATAAAGTTGAGTCTATTGAAGAAGAAAAGTTTCGTATTCAGAATTTGGTACCAGATGCTAGAATAGTTACAGCCCATGGACAAATGAATAAGAATGATTTGGAAAATAGAATTATGGATTTCATTCAACACAAATATGATATTTTGGTTTGTACGACAATTATTGAAACAGGAATTGATATTCCTAATGTTAATACTTTGATTATTATGGATGCTGATAGGTTTGGCCTTAGTCAATTGTATCAGATTCGTGGTAGGGTTGGTCGAAGCGATAAATTTGCTTATGCTTATTTGATGTATCAACCGTCTAAAGTTTTGACAGAGTCTGCTGTAAAACGATTAAATGTTATTAAAGAATTTACTGCTTTAGGAAGTGGCTTTAGTATTGCAACTAGAGATTTATCTATCCGTGGTGCAGGAGATATTCTTGGAAGTGAACAAGCAGGTTTTATTGATTCTGTTGGTATTGATTTATATTTGAAATTGTTAAATGAAGAGGTTGCTCGTAAAAAGAATTTAGATTCTGTGACAGATGATTCTGAGATGGAAAATGATGATAATTCTATGAAACCATTAATCAATGTTAGTACTCATATTGAAGATAACTATGTTTCAGAGGATGATTTGAAAATTGAAATTCATCGTAAAATTAATGAAATTGATTCCAAAGAAAAATTGGAGTCTGTAAAAAGTGAATTAGAAGATAGATTTGGACGTATTTCTGAAGATATGCTTATTTATATGTATGAAGAATGGTTTGAAAAATTAGCTAATGTAGTTGGAGTAAAACGTGTGTCTCAAACAAAAAATTCCATTGAATTAGTTTTTCCTCAAGAGGTTGTATCTAAGATTCCTGTTGATCAATTGTTTATGGATTCTTATGATATTAGTTCTTCTTTTAGATTTTTAAGTCGCGGTAGTAATTTAGTTGTTGTTTTAGATATTATAAAATTGGAAAAACATCCTATCTACTATTTAACGTCTTTATTAGATTTAATTTATTATAAATTTATGTCTTAATCTTGACTATTTTAAGATTGTTTTGTTACACTTACAATACTAGGATGTGGTAGTATGGATCAAGAAACTGTTGAGGATTTTAAAAAAAAGCATTTTGAAAATTATCAGAATGCTGTAATTGAAATATTAAAAAATAATACTACTTCTTTATTTGATGATGATATTTTATCTTTACTAAAAAAGCCACCATTAGATTCTATGGATATTATAAAATGTAAATTTTTAGATATTGCTAAAAGACATAAAATTATTATTCAGTCAGAATCTCTAGATAATATGTTGGAAAGTTATAGGTTAGATATTATTTCTTTTTTACCAAGTTGGGAAAAAATTAGAATAGATGATTTAATGAAAATTGTTACATCTTTTTCTCCAAAAAAAGAAAGTGATGTTATAAAGTTTAATAAAAAAGATTTTATTCCTTTGAATCGAAAGCTAAAAAAAGATATGAAGATGAAAGTAAAAGAAGTAATTGATAAAAACATTGTAAATAATGTAAATCAATTGTTTACAAAAGATTTGGATGAAAAAACAATTACAACTGTTTCTACAGAAATGATTAAGTTTGTTCAAAATACTTACATTAAACAATTGTTAGAGGGCATTGATTTTAAAATTATTGTTAAAGATACTACTTTAATGAATGGTGTTAGAGAACAAGGTGAGCGTTATTTATTTACAAAGATGAATTCTTATTTATTAAAAGAAGATAAGTAATATTATTATGGAAGATATCATAATATCTTCTTTTTTTTGATTGTTTTAAAATATGGAAATATTTACCAAGGGAAAAGTTGGGAATTTTGTTTATAATAAAGTATGAAAAGCAGTATAAATTTAAAAATATTAGAAACAATAGTAGTATGGGAAAGTGAGGAATAATTGTATGAAATCAACAGGTGTAGTTAGAAGAGTAGATGATTTAGGTAGAATTGTTATTCCAAAAGAAATTCGCCGTACTCTTAGAATTAGAGAAGGGGAGTCCTTGGAAATTTTTGTTGATCGTGAAATGATTGCTTTAAAAAAATTTTCTAAAATGACAGATATGGATGAAATTTCTAAGCAGTTGGTTGATATTGTTAATTCTGTTATTCAGCAGAATGTCTTTATTACTGATAGAGATAATTTTATTGCTGGTAGTGGAAGTTTGAGAAAGAAGTATTTAAATAAACCTATTTCTAAATCTTTAGAACTTATTATGAAGGATAGAACAACGATTGTTGAACATAGTCTTCATGAAATTGAATTGATTGATTCTGAAACAGAAAAATATGCATATGTTGTTTCTCCTGTTATTATGAATGGAGATGCTATAGGACTTGTAGTTATTATTTCTGAACATGGAATTGGACAAGTAGAAGAAAAAATGACAGATGTTATGTCTAAATTTTTAGGAAAACATATTGAAGAATAGTTTTTTTTATGATATACTCAACCATATTGATTGTGATGACGAAGAGTCTTTTAAACAAAGGATTTAGTAAAGAGATTCCGGTTGGTGTGAAAGGAACTAATTCGTTTAAAAGATATGGCTTCTGAACTATTGCATCGATATGTAGGTGTAATCGTAGATAGGCGTTAACTATATGAGTGTATAATATTCTATTATAAAATAAGGTGGTACCGCGATAAATCGTCCTTATGTTTATAATAGTTTTTTTATTTTAGGAGGGATATTATGAAAGAAAAATTTTATTTAACAACTGCTATTGCTTATACGTCTGGTAAACCACATATTGGTAATACTTATGAAATTGTATTAGCTGATGCTATTGCTAGATATAAGAGATTTAAAGGCTATGATGTTTATTTTCAAACAGGTACAGATGAGCACGGTCAGAAGATTGAAGATAAGGCCAAAGCTGCAGGAGTAAGTCCAAAAGAGTTTGTTAATCAACAATCTGCAGAAGTTAAAAGAATTTGGGATTTGATGGGGGCTAGTTATGATAAATTTGTTAGAACGACAGATCCTCATCATGAGAAAGTTGTTCAACATATTTTTAAAAAGATGTATGATCAAGGAGATATTTATAAGGGAGAATATAAGGGATTATATTGTACTCCTTGTGAATCTTTTTGGACCGAGTCACAATTAGTAGATGGCAAATGTCCTGATTGTGGAAGAGAAGTTAAAGAGGCAAAAGAAGAAGCTTATTTCTTTAAATTGAGTAAATATCAGAAACAACTAGAAGAATATATTGAAAGTCACCCTGATTTTATTCAACCAGAAGCTAGAAAGAATGAAATGTTAAATAATTTTATAAAGCCAGGATTACAGGATTTATGTGTTTCTAGAACTTCATTTAAATGGGGAATTCCTGTTGACTTTGATAATAATCATGTTGTTTATGTTTGGCTTGATGCTCTTACTAACTATATTACAAATATAGGCTATGATGTGGATGAAGTAACAGGCGAGTTCAAAAAATTATGGCCAGCAGATTTACAAGTTATTGGTAAGGATATTGTTCGTTTCCATTCTATTTATTGGCCTTGCTTTTTATGGTCTTTGGGATTACCTCTTCCTAAGAAGATATTTGGACACCCATGGCTATTAATGAATAATGATAAGATGAGTAAATCTAAAGGTAATGTTATATATGCAGATGAATTGGTAGATTTATTTGGTGTTGATGCTGTTCGTTATTATTTACTTCATGAAATTCCATTTGCCAGCGATGGTAATATTACTTATGATTTATTAATTGATCATATTAATGGAGAACTTGCTAATGTTTTAGGAAACTTGGTTCAACGTTCTATTTCTATGGGTAATAAATATTTTGATGGAAATGTTACAGAAACAAGTGTTAAAGAAGATATTGATTTAGAATTAGAGAAAAAATTACAAGATTTGGAAAAATTGGTTGATGAAAAAATGGAAGCATTACAAATTAGTGATGCCATTACAGAAATATTTAATGTATTACGCTTTACTAATAAATATATTGATGAGACAACTCCGTGGGTACTTGCAAAAGATGAATCTAGCAAAGAGCGTTTACAAAATGTAATATATCATTTATTAGAATCTATTAGAGTATGTGGATTATATTTAAGTAGTTTTATGCCTGAAACTAGTCAAAAAATTATGGAACAATTAAATATTTCTGATAATACTATTGTTTATAATGAAAAAAATGAATATCATTTAAATACTCCTTCTGTTTTATTTCAAAGAATTAATCGTGATGAGTTCTTTAAGAATAATGTCAAATAGTTTGTCAAACATAAAAAAGAAAGATTATATTTGTATCTTTCTTTTTTTCTTTATGCTATAGTAGAAGGGTAGTTGCTGTAGGAAAGGAAAAATATATGTTAAAAAATAATTGGCAGTTTTTTACAGTAGACTTTGTTTGTTTTTTTTATATTATTTTGATGTTTTTGTATGTAGTTTTTACTAGAAATCTTTTAGATTTTGGATATTTAGTTTTTTTAGTATTATTTTATTTTAGAATGAAGGTATGTGAGTGGAAAAAATATCATTAATATGATATTTTTATTTTGGAGGTAAGTATATATGTTTATTGATACACACTGTCATTTGTCGAAAAATGATTATAATGATATAAAGAAGATTTTAGATGAAAATCGAAAAAATCGTGTTAGTCCTATTATTATTTCTGGATGTGATAAGAATAGTATTTTAGAATCTTTAGATTATGCTAATAAAATTTCTGACGTTTATGTTACGATTGGGTATCATCCATCTGAGGCAAGTGTTTATCATGATGAAGATATTGAATTATTACAAAAGCAATTAATGAATAAAAAAGTTATTGGTGTCGGAGAAATTGGATTAGATTATCATTATGGAAAAGAAGATCGTTTACAACAGATTTCTCTATTTGAAAAACAGCTTTTGATTGCTGAAAAACTTCATTTACCAGTTGTTATTCATAGTCGAGATGCTACTTATGATACTATTCAGACTTTGAAAAAATATTCTGTTCGTGGAGTTATTCACTGTTTTAATGGAAGTATTGAAACAGCAAGAGAATATATTAAGATGGGTTTTGTTTTAGGCATTGGTGGGGTTATTACATTTAAAAATAGTAATTTAGGAAGTGTTGTTGCTCAACTTCCACTAGATAAAATTGTTTTAGAAACAGATAGTCCTTATTTAACACCAGCCCCTTATCGTGGTCAACAAAATAGTTCTAAATATATTCCTCTTGTAGCGAAAAAGGTTTCCGAATGTCAAAATGTTACTTTAGATGAAGTAGAGCGTATTACTACTCAAACAGCAAAAACAGTTTTTCGTTTAGATTAGTTGAAAAAAAATACAAAATAGTGTATTCTATATCTATAGAATAGGGGTTGTGACTATGAAAAAGCAGTATTCACATTCTACATTATTTATTATGATTGCATTAATTTTATTTGCTTTATGTACGTTTATTGGATGTGTTCTTTTGTATTTTCGTGGTAATGATTCTGCGACTAAAAATGCTACATTAATTTTTTCTTATTCTGAACAGTCTTCTGGTTTATCTGTTGATAGTTCTATGCCAATTACAGATGATTTAGGCAAGCAGTTAGATTATACAGAAAACCATGGTAAATATGGATATAGTGAATTTTCATTGTCTTCTAATATGAATGGAATAGATTCTATTCAATATGAAATTTATGCTATTCCTGTAGGAGTTGCACTAGAACTTCCTACTAATTATGTTAAAGTTTATTTAACTGATGGAAAGTCTGATTTACCATTTGATGCTTATCGTAATAAGATGGTTCCGACATATAAGAGTTTAAAGGTAGCATCCAGTGATCCAGCTGGTAAACAGTTATATTCAGGTACATTAAAAAAGGGTGAAACAAAAAAATTTAGATTACGTATGTGGTTAGATGATTCCTATCCTATTACGACAGAGTATCGAAGTTTTAAAATTGCACTTTATGCAAAAATTAAAAATTAGGAGGAAATATGAAAGAAGGTCATAAAACAAGAAATGTTGTATTGTGTGTATTAGGAGTAAGTGTACTTCTTATTGCTGTTGTAGTTTTTGCCTTTTTTATGTTTTTTCGTGAACAAAAAGCTAATGTTCGTGAAGTTGTAAGTAAAAATGTGGTATCTATGAATTATAAAACAGCAACTAATACTTTTGCTCTTAATAATCTAACTTCAATGAATAATGAAACAGGTAAATCTTTACGTGATGAGGGAAGTTATTTTGATTTTTCCGTTTCATCAGAAGTGAGTAATGATGATTCAGTTAAATATGAAATTGCTTTGATAAAAGATAAATCATCAACAATTTCTGATTCTGATATTGTTGTTTATTTAGAAAAACAAAATAGTGGTACTTATGCTAAAGTAACAGAACCTGAGGCATTTACTCCAATTAAGAAGAAATCAAATTTGGGTAGTCCAGCCAAATCTATGGTTTTAAATAGAGTTTCTTTATCATCTGATCGTGTTGATAATTATCGATTAAGAATGTGGGTTAGAGAAGGTGCTGTTGTTGATCCGGCCGGGACATATTCTGTTCAAGTAAAAGTATATGGAAAAGTAAGTTAGACTTCATGAGAGGTCTTTTTTTTATTTCCAAAACAATTAATGTGTGTTATGATTATTATGATAGGAAGTGGAGAAATTTATATGATACAGACAGAATCTAAACAAATTATATTATCTATTGTTGGCATTTCTATTTTAATTATTGCTTTTGTAGGAGTCAGTTATGCAGCTTATAATTCTTTTATTTCTGATTCTAATAGTAATATGATATCTACAGGAACTATTTCTTTATCTTTTAATAATCAAAGTAAATCTGTTTCTATGAATAGTATGATGCCAATGAGTGATGATGTAGGAAAAAATTTAACTGGAGATGGTAATGTTTATGAGTTTGTTGTTCGTACGAATTTGGCGCCACATACCACTTTAAATTATGAGATTTCAGCAGAAAAAGTAAAAACAGATACTGAGATGTTGAGTGATGACTCTGTTAAGTTGTATTTGCAAAAATATGATTTGAATCAATACACTGATACACCAATTACTTCTATTCCTCAACACTTTCATGCATTAACGGAGGATAGTTTTTTAGGTAGTAAAAAAGGAACAATGGTTTTATACTCTGGTACTTTTAGTAATACTTCAGATGAGGCTAAAGATCTTAGTGAGAATTTTAGGCTTCGAATGTGGGTAGATCAAAATACTATTATCGATTCTGTAAGTAGAAATTTTAATATTAAATTAAATGTGACAGCAAAAGTTATTTAGAGGATGTAAACTCCTCTTTTTTTTCTGACGAAAACTAGTTTTTTTTAAAATACCGTGATATCATTGTTATGATGATAGATAGGAGGGATTAGTATGAAACAATATTTTGATACTAATCATGACGATGTTGTTTCAGTAAAAGAAATTTTGCAGTTTTTTTTACATTTTATTACTAAAGTAATCCTATATGTTATTTTCTTATTATTAATGATTATATTTTTATTGTTTATTTTTTATTTTGGTGATTTATTATATAATCTTAAATCTGGAGAAGATAAACCCCCACTTTTTGATGCTTATGTTATTGTTAGTCCTAGTATGGTACCAACTATTAATGTTCAAGATGCTATTATTATTCAGAGAACAGATTCGGATGATTTAAAACAGGGTGATATTATTAGCTATATGGGACGTGATCCATATTATAGTGGAAAAGTTATTACTCATAGAATTATTGGTATAGAAGAAGCAGAAGATGGTAGGTTATTATATCGTACAAAAGGTGATAATAATAATGTTGCTGATGCTACTTTGGTTGATGAGGATGATGTATATGGTAAAGTACTTTTTAGAATTCCATATTTAGGTTATATTCGTCAATTTTTATCTACTTATTTTGGTTGGATTTTATGTATTGGGTTACCACTTGCATATTTAATTGTAAGTGAAGCTATTCGTATTAGACAACAAATACAGAAGCAGAAAAAGAAGAGAGACAGTAAGGATAATTTAGTGGAAGACATTGAAATTATATAGTTTATTGTCTTTCTTTTTTTATTATGTTATAGTTTTATTGGTGATGGATGTGGAACATTATGATGTTAAATTTAAAAAGAAATATGGACAGAATTTTTTAAAAAGAGAGTCTGTAGTAGAACGAATTGCGGATGTTTGCTCTTTGACAAAAAATGATTTAGTTGTTGAAGTTGGTCCAGGAGGAGCTATTCTTACAAAAGCATTGGCAAAACGTGCTGGTAATGTTTTAGCGTATGAGATTGATACGGATTTAAAAGAAGAACTTGCTTTAAAGTTGTATGAATATTCTAATGTTACAATATTATTTCAGGATTTTTTAGAAAGCAATATTAAAGATGATTTATTAAATTACACTTATCAAAATTTGTATTTTATTAGTAATGTTCCCTATTATATAACTACTCCTATTATGATGAAAATTATGGAAAGTAAATTAGATTTTCAAAAAATTTGTATGATGGTACAAAAAGAAGTTGGCGATAGATTTTCAGCGAAACCTGGAAGTAGGGAATATGGTTCGATTAGTGTTTTCCTTTCTTATTTTTATAATACAAAAAAGGAGTTTTTTGTATCTAGAAAAGAATTTGTTCCAGAACCTAATGTTGATAGTGTTGTAATTTCTTTTACTAAAAAAGAAAATTTATTACCATTAAAAAATCAGACATTGTTTTTTCAATTAGTAAGAGATAGTTTTCAGTTTAAGAGAAAAAATTTGCGTAATAATTTGAGAAAATACGATTTGAATGTTGTGCTTTCTGTTTTGCAATTACATCATTATGATTTAACTGTTCGTGCTGAACAATTATCTGTAGAAATATTTGTTGAGATTGCTAATGCATTATCTTAAGGAATATTTCTTTTTTTTTGACATAAAATTAGGAAGGAGGAATGTTATGAAATTTAAGGTTGGAGATTATGTTACAAGAATTTCTCATAATCATGATGTTGTTTTCAAAATTATGTCTATAGAAGGTAATATAGTTTTCTTAAAGGGTGTTGATTTAAGATTATATGCAGATAGTTTAATTACAGATTTAGTATTGGCAAGTAAAGTGGAGGATACTGATCAATTAATTTTAGAAAAGAATATGCGGGATTTTCAAATGGATCGTAGTCAATATTTTTATTTACCTGGAAAAATTTTACATATTGATGGTGATAATGATTATTTAAAAAGGTGTATGCGATTTTATCGTGAAATGAATGTAAAAGCTAATGGAATTACTGTTCCTGAGATTGATATTCCATATAAAATTGTTGATTTATTAGAAGAATATCAACCAGATATTGTCGTTATAACAGGACATGATGCTTATTTAAGAAAAAATAGAAATGATTATCAAAACTCAATGAACTTTATAGAAGCCGTAAAGGCAGCAAGAAAGTATGAAAAGAGTCAAGATAAATTAGTTATTGTGGCGGGTGCTTGTCAATCTAATTATGAAGAATTAATTAAGGCTGGAGCAAATTTTGCTTCTAGTCCTAAAAGAATTAATATCCATGCTTTGGATCCTGCAATTTTAGCAACGTCATTAGCTTTGTCCGATCGAAATAAAAGTATTGATTTGATTTCTATTTTAGAAAAAACTAAGTATGGTAAAGATGGTATGGGAGGTATTATTACTAATGGTACGATGTATGTGGGGTATCCAAGATGATGATTGAAAATGTTAAAAAAGTTGTAATGCAGAATAAAGGGATACCATGCTTTTTTAGGTTTCATGGAGCTAGAAATCAAATTGATGAGTTTCGTGGTGTAATTACTAATCTTTATCCTTCTATTTTTACTATTTTATCTGATGATAAAGTAATAAAATCTTTTAGTTATAGTGACATTTTGACTCAAAGTTTGGAAATTTTGCATTAAACCTCTTTGAAAATGTAAAATATATTGCATTTTTCCCATATTTATTATAGAATTAAGGTATAAAGTGTAATACTTTAAGAGGGAGGAATATTACATGAAAATTACATCTGTAAATGTACGCAAAATTAATAAGGAAGGATCTCGTATGAAGGGTATTGCTTCAGTATTATTAGATGATAGCTTTGCAGTACATGATATTCGTATTATTGATGGAGACAACGGTCTATTTATAGCTATGCCTAGCCGAAAGACAGCTACTGGTGGTTACCGTGATGTTGCTCACCCAATCAATCCAGAAGTTAGAGCTATGTTTGAAGAAGCAATTTTAGATGCTTATGAAAAAGCTGAAGATCCAACTGAAGGAGAAGAGTAAGATGCGTTAGCATCTTTTTTTTTGCATATTTTACTGTTTTTTTCATATTATTTATCAGGAGGAATTTTATGGATAAACAAGATACTATTAATAATTATAATCATGGAATTAGTTTATTAGAAAGAAAGAATTTAGTAATCACTGGTGTAAAAAAGATAGAAAACTTTGATAATGAACAATTTCTTTTGGATACTATTATGGGTTTTATTATGATAAAGGGTGAAGGTTTGGAACTTATAAAGTTAGATACTATGCAGGGAAATGTTTCTATTAAAGGGCTTATACAAAGTATTCAATACATTGAGGAAGTAAAAAAAGAGAAGGAAAATAGTATTTTTAATCGTTTATTTAAATGATGAATTTAAAGATTCAAATTATATCCTTAATTTTTTCTTTTCTCTATGGTATATTATTTTCTTTATTAATTAATTTTCATTATTCTCTTCTTTTTTCAAAGAAAAAAGTGTTACAAGTGTTTTTTACATTTTTGTTTTTGTTAGATATGGCTTTACTATATTTTTTAATTATAAGGATTATTAATCAAGGTATTATACATATTTATTTTTATCTTGTTTTATTTTTAGGATTTTATCTTTCTTTTCCTATTTTAAAGAAAATACGTAAATAAAAAGTGTAAACTTTTTATTTTTTTTGAGGGATTCTTGCTCTATACTTTAAAGTGGTCTATAATTTATTGTGAAAGAGTAGGTGATTGCATGGCAAAGTCTAAAGCAAAGACGAAAAGGCGTAGAAGAATGCTCTTTTTGGGACTTTCTTCCGTAATTGTTATTGTAGTCACAACGTTTACAATTGGAAAATATTGGGTTGAAATTTATGATAAATATCAGGAAAAAGCAAAATTAGAGAAAGAATTGATATCTTTAAAAAATAAGGAAAAAAAATTGAAAGTAGATGCTAACAAACTTCAAAATCCTGATTATATTGCTAGGTATGCTAGAGAAAAATATCTTTATTCTAAAGATGGAGAATTTATATTGAAAATTCCTGAAGAGTAAAGGGGTTTTCTTTTTTTCTGAGATTGATAAAGGAGGTAATATTTATGATGTCTATAGAAGATTGTTTTCATTTTCATAAAAATGATATTATTGTAATTGGTTGTTCAGCAGGACCTGATTCTATGGCTTTAGTTGATATGCTTTTACGTATAAGAGAAAAGTATTCCTTAAGTTTGATTGTTGCTCATGTTAATCATAATTTGCGTGCACAGAGTGTACAGGAAGAGGAATATATTCGTAATTATTGTCAAAAACATAATATTATGTTTGAGTGTATGATGATCACTGAATATGGTGATGATAATTTTCATAATGAAGCACGAAATATTCGCTATCATTTCTTTGAAGAAGTGGTTAGAAAATATCATGCTCAATATTTGATGACTGCACATCATGGAGATGATTTAATTGAAACTATTTTAATGCGTATTACTCGTGGTTCTAATTTAAATGGATATAGCGGATTTAAAAAGATTGTTGATATGGATGGATATCAAATTGTTAGACCACTTCTTTCTTTTACAAAACAGGAATTAGAAGATTATGATAAAAAGCATCATGTTATGTATTATATTGATGATTCTAACGCTAAGGATAAATATACTAGAAATCGTTATCGTAAATACATTTTACCGTTTTTAAAAGAGGAAGATTCTAATGTTCATTTAAAATATTTGAAATTTAGTACGGTTTTAAATGAGGCTAATCAGTTTATTGAACATGAAAGAGATAAGGCCTTAAAAAAGGTCATTCATAAAAATATTTTAGATATTTCTGCCTTTAAAGAGTTGGATTCTTTTATTCAAAAAGAAGTATTATATTATATGATGAATGATTATTATCAGGATGATTTAATTTTAATTAATGATAAACATATTGAACTTTTATTAAATTTAATATATAGTAATAGAGCAAATGCTTTTGTTAATTTACCTAACGAAGTTATTGCTACTAAAACTTATAATGATTTAGAATTGAAAAAAGTGACAAATGAAATTACAACTTATGAAGTAGAACTTTCTAAGTATGTGGAATTACCTAATCATCATGTTATTGAGCAACTAGAAGAATTAGAAGGTAGTGGTAATGATACTTGTCGTTTACTTAGTTCAGAAATTAGTTTACCATTAACTGTTAGAACAAGAAGATTTGGAGATAGAATGTCAATTAAAGGTAATGGTACTAAAAAAATCAAGGATATCTTTATTGATAAAAAAGTCAAACTTGAAGATAGGGATTTATGGCCAGTTGTTGTAGATGCAAAAGGCGTTGTAGTATGGCTTCCTGGGCTAAAAAAATCTAAATATGATAAGAAAAAATCAGAAAAGTATGATATAATATTGAGATATAGTTAAGGAGGAAATATTGTGAACAAAACAATAGATAAAAAAACAATAAAAAAAGGTTTATTGCCATATTTATTCTTAGCATTAATTATGCTTGGAGTTTTCTATGTAGTTAATGTTATGAATAATGATGTTAATGTGTTAACTTATGATGAATTTATGACAGAGTTAAATGAGAAACATATTAAAGAAGTTCAAATTACGGCAAGAGGAAGTGCTTATACTTATGAAGTAAGAGGTACTTTGGAAGACTATAAGAAAAACGAAACTTTCTTTGCTCGTTTACCTTTAAGTGATGAGGTCATGAAAAAGATAGTTAATGCTAGTGAAACTCAAAATTTCAAGTTAGAGTCTGAACCTGATCCTGATTCTTCTTCTTTCTGGCTTCTATTGATTAATGTATTACCTTTTGTATTATTAATTGGTTTTGCTTTCTTCTTCTTTAGTAGACAAATGGCTGGAAATAAGAGCTCTATGGATTTTGGAAAGAGTAAAGCAAGGTTAAATACTGATGCTAATAAGGTAACATTTAAAGATGTTGCTGGTTTAAAAGAGGAAAAAGAAGAAGTTAAAGAGTTGATTGACTTTTTGAAAAATCCTAAAAAGTTTCAAAAATTAGGAGCTAGAATTCCAAAAGGTGTTTTACTTTTTGGTCCTCCCGGAACTGGTAAAACTTTATTAGCTAAAGCAGTTGCTGGTGAAGCTAATGTTCCATTTTACTTTATTAGTGGTTCTGATTTTGTTGAGTTATTTGTTGGTGTTGGTGCAAGTCGTGTTCGTGATATGTTCCAACAGGCAAAAAGAAATGCTCCTTGTTTAATTTTTATTGATGAAATTGACGCTGTTGGACGTCAACGTGGTACTGGTTTAGGTGGAGGTCATGATGAACGCGAACAAACATTAAATCAGTTACTTACTGAGATGGATGGATTTGGCGCTAATGAAGGTATTATTATCATAGCTGCTACTAACAGACCTGATGTTTTGGATCCAGCTTTATTGCGTCCAGGAAGATTTGATCGTCAGATTACTGTTAATTTACCTGATGTAAAAGGCCGTGAAGAAATTTTAGCTGTTCATGCTAAAAACAAGATTTTAGCTGACAATGTTACTTTAAGTAATTTAGCAAAACGTACTCCAGGATTTAGTGGTGCGGATCTTGAAAACTTACTTAATGAAGCAGCTTTACTTGCTGTACGTAGAAATAAAGATAAAATTACTATGAGTGAGATTGATGAAGCAACAGACAGAGTTCTTATGGGACCTGCTAAAACATCCCATAAATATAGTGAAAATGATCGTAAATTGGTTGCTTTCCATGAAGCAGGACATGCTGTTATTGGATTAAAATTAAGTAATGCTAGTGATGTTCAAAAAGTTACTATTATTCCAAGAGGCTCTGCCGGTGGATATAATATGATGGTTCCTAGTGAAGAGAAAATGTGTTCTACTAAGACAGACTTATTAGAAGAAATTACAGGTCTTCTTGGTGGTCGTTCTGCTGAGGAAATTGTTTTTGGAGAAATTACTACAGGTGCACATAATGACTTTGAAAAAGCTACTAAGATTGCAAGAGCAATGGTTACTGAATATGGTATGAGTGATTTAGGACCATTACAATTTGAGCAACAAAGTGGTAGTGTCTTCTTAGGAAGAGATTATAATAAACCTCAACATTTTTCTAATGAAGTTGCTAATGAAATTGATATGGAGATGCGTAAAATCATTAATACATGTCATGATAAAGCTAAAGATATTATTAAGAAAAATAGGGATTTGTTAGAGCTTATTGCTAATACCTTATTAGAATATGAAACTCTTACAAAAGAACAGATTGATTATTTAGTTGAGAATGGTAAGATGCCAGAAGAAGATGATGATACTAATTATGAAGAAATGTCTGTTACTAAATTGAGAGAGATTGCAAAAGAAAAAGGTGTTAAAGGTTATTCTAAAATGACCAAAGCGGAATTATTACAAGAATTAGATGAAGCAAATAAATAATTAATTTGCTTCTTTTTTTATGTTATACTTATTAGTATAAGAGGTGTAGTATGAAAAAAGTAGTATTAGATGTGAGTGAAAAAGAAGAAATAAAAAAATTAAAAGAGGGTGCTGGTGAATTTAAAAAATTTATTTCTAGAGGTAATGTTGTTGATATGGCGGTCGGGGTTATTATTGGTGGTGCTTTTGGTAAGATTGTTACTAGTTTAGTTCAGGATATGTTAATGCCTTTGATTGGTGTGTTGTTAGGTGGATTAGATTTTAGTAAATTAAAATTTACAGTAGGTAGTGCGGTTGTTGCCTATGGGTCTTTTTTACAAGCTATTGTAGATTTTTTAATTATTTCTTTTTCTATTTTTATTATGATAAAAGTATTAGAAAAATTTAAAAGAAAAAACGATTCTAAAACTTCTGATAAAGAAAAGTCTGAAGATGTATTGTTATTAGAAGAGATTCGTGATTTGCTAAAAGAACAAAAGAAAAGTTAAATTTGTATGTATTCTATAGAAAAGACTTTCTTTTCTTTTTTTTGTTTCTATGATATATTAGTTTTTGCAATAAACGTGGTGGTGATTTAATGGAGTGGAAAATTGGTAACGTTTCTATTAAAAATCAGGTTGTTTTGGCTCCTATGGCTGGAATATGTAATTCTGCATTTCGTCGCATTTGTAAAGAGATGGGGTGTGGACTTGTTTATGCAGAGATGGTTAGTGATAAAGCAATTACTTTTCATAACCAAAAAACATTAGATATGTTATATATGACAGAAGAAGAAAGACCTATAGTTCAGCAAATATTTGGTAGTGATAAGGAGTCCTTTGTAGAAGCTGCCAAATACATATGCGAAAATATGCATCCAGATATTATTGATATTAATATGGGATGTCCTGTTCCTAAAGTGGCAGTTAGAGCACAAGCTGGGTCTGCATTACTTAAGAATCCTGAGAAAATATATGATATTGTGAGGGCGGTTGTAGAAGCAGTTGATGTACCTGTTACGGTTAAAATCAGGAGTGGCTGGGATTATAATCATATTAATGCTGTAGAAGTGGCTAAGATTATTCAAAAAGCAGGAGCTTCTGCAATTTGTGTTCATCCAAGAACACGTAGTCAAGGATATAGTGGAAAAGCAGATTGGTCTATTATTAAAGCAGTTGTAGAAGCAGTTAGCATTCCTGTTATAGGTAATGGAGATATTAAAACTCCAGAAGATGCAAAAAAAATGTTGGATGAGACTGGGTGTACTGCTGTAATGATAGGACGAGGAATTTTAGGTAATCCTTGGCTTATTAAGAATACTATTTCTTATTTAGATACTGGAACTTATTCTAGTAATATTTCTTTTTCAGATAAACTTGATATGATATTGCATCATTTAGACTATTTAAGTCATTTGAAAAGTGAGCATATTGCTACTTTAGAAATACGTAACCATATTGGTTGGTATTTAAAAGGAGTTCCAGGTGGTACTGTTGTAAAAAATAAAATCTATCAAACTTCAAATATTCGTGATATAATTTCTATATTGAATACATTTAAGGAGGAATTAGATGGCAAGAACTAAAAAAGTACAAGAGGCTTCTATTGTAGAAGAGAAAGAAAAGAAGGATGAAACAAAAAGGGAAAAGCAGAAATCTACTGTTCATAAGGTTAAGAAAAAACCTGTTGTAGAGAAGGCTTTATTTGTTCAAAGAATTGTTGCATTTATTTTAGATGTTTTTATTGTATCTATGGTAGCTTCTCTTATTGCTTATCCTTTTTTGGATATGGATTCTATTAACAAATTGAATGATTCTAGTGTTGAAGTTGTAGAAGATTATATGAATAATAAGATTAGCATTGATGAATATACAACTCAAAGTATAAGTATTAGTTATGAGATGGCTAGAAAGCAAGGAATTCTTTCTTTAATAACTATATTTTTAAATATCTTATATTTTGTTGTTTTTCAATTGAAAAACAATGGTCAAACTTTAGGTAAACAATTGTTAAAGATTAAAGTGGTTGATCAAGACGATAAAGATTTGTCTATGAATCAAATGATTTTTAGATCAATGATTATTAATTCTATACTTATCAATATGATTAGTTTTGCAATTTTGTTATTTACTAATCAAAATGCTTATTTTTATGGGGCAGGAATTATTGGAATGTTTCAATATTTAATTCTTATTATAAGTGGTTTTATGGTTATGTTTGGAGAAAAGAGTCGTGGTATACATGACGTGATTGCTCATACTGATGTTGTTAAGTGTGATAAAGTAAAGGAGATGGAAACATGCGAGAGTTAAGTCAACAAGAAGAAGTAAGAAGAGAAAAATTAAAAAATATTAAGAATCCATATCCTGAGAGATATGAGGTTAATTATGAACTTTGTGATGCTAGTAAGTTAGAGGATGGTGTTACAGGAGTTCGTGTTGCAGGACGTATTATTTTAATGCGTAAAATGGGAAAGATGAGTTTTTTAACTATTGGAGATATTAAAGGAAAAATTCAAATTTCTGTTAAATTAGATATGGTTGGAGAAGAAGCTTATCAAGATTTTAAGACAAATTATGATATTGGTGATTTTATTGGTGTAGAAGGAGAGACTTTTACTACTCACACTGGTGAAAAAACAATCCGTGCTAATAGTATTACTTTCTTGGGTAAGGCTTTAAAACCATTACCAGAAAAATTTCATGGTGTGGAAGATGTAGAAACTATTTATCGTCAAAGATATTTAGATTTGATTATGAATGACGAGTCTAAACAAAGATTTTTATTTAGAAGTCGTTTTATCCGTGAAATTAGAAATTATTTGGATGAAGCTGGATATATTGAAATTGAAACACCTATTTTGAATAATAAAGCTAGTGGGGCTACTGCTAAACCTTTCATTACTCATCATAATGCATTAGATATTGATTTGTATTTGAGAATTGCTCCTGAAACTTATTTAAAACGTGCTGTTGTAGGTGGATTTACTAAAGTATTTGAACTTGGTAGATGTTTTAGAAATGAAGGAATTGATGCAACTCATTTACAAGATTTTACTATGATTGAAGGTTATGCTGCTTATTATAATTACAAAGATAATATGAAATTTTTAAGAGAAATGCTTCAATCAATTATTATGAAACTTTTTGGTACTTTGACTATTACTATTGGTGATAAAGAGGTTGATTTAAGTGGAGAATGGGAAGCTGTAAGTTTTAGAGATTTAATTTTGCGTTATAGTGATATTGATATCAAAGTTTATAATACAAAGGAAAAATTGTTAGAAAAAATTAAGGAAGATCATATTGAAATTGACAGTGAAACTCCATTAGAAAATTTGGGATATGGTAATTTAGTTGATCAATTGTATAAGAAGGTTGCTAGAGTACATATTGTTAATCCAATTTTCTTAACAGAACACCCAATTAGTTTAAGTCCACTTGCGAGGGCTAATGATGATGATCCTACAATTACTGATCGTTTCCAATTGGTTATTAATGGTGCTGAAATTATTAATGCTTATTCTGAACTTGTTGATCCACAAGAACAAGCTCGTCGTTTGGAGGAACAAGCTAAATTAAAAGCACAAGGAGACGAAGAAGCTATGCCAATGGATCATGATTATATCTCTGCTATGGAATGTGGTATGCCTCCAATTAGTGGATGGGGTATGGGAATTGACCGTGTTGTTCAGTTATTAACTAACTCTCAAAACATTAAGGATGTTATCTTATTTCCATTGATGAGACCTTTAAATGAACAAGAAGAAGACTCTGAATAGAGTTTTCTTTTTTTCACTAAAATTTCAGAAAAAAAAGAGTCAAATGCTTGTAAAATGCTTTTTATCTAAGTATAATGATAATGGGAGGTTAATTATGAAGAAACATAATATATTTAAAGTGGTTCTTATAGCGTTATTGGTTATTGTTTTATTAACTTGGATGATTCCAATTGGTTACTATTCAAGTCAAACTGGTTTCGTTAATGAAGGACTATCTCAGGTTGGGCTATTTGACTTATCTAGCTACTCGATTACTGTATTTGCATACTTTGGTTATATTGCTATCTTCATTTTAATTGTTGGTGGTTTCTACGGTGTGTTAAATAAAGTAGCTGCTTATCGTACAATGTTAGATAAATTAGCTTCAGCATTTAAAGGTAAAGAAGTAGTGGTTTTATCAATTATCATGGTACTTATTGCTCTTCTAACATCTCTATGTGGATTACAATTAGGATTAATTATTTTCTTCCCAATGTTAGTATCTCTTATCTTGTTAATGGGATATGATAAGATTGTAGCTGCTCTAGCAATTATTGGATCAACTATGATTGGTATTTTAGGTACTACATTAGGTTATAATAATACTGGTGTAATCTATAGTATTTTAACAGGAAGTGAATTTACTGATGATATGTTAGTAAAATGCATCTTGTTATTCTTAGGAATGGTATTATTGATTTTTAATACTATTATGTATATTAGAAAAGTTAAAAAATCTGATAATGCTTCAGCAGTTAAAAAGGTTACTGCTAAAGAAACTAAGAAAACAACTAAAACAGCAAAAGCTAAATCTTCTAAGGAAACTAAAGCAGCAGCAAAAGAAGAAAAAGTTATTGTTGTTACAGAAACTGAAGAAGAGGATTCTTATGTTCCAGCAGCTGTTAGTGGAGAAAAACATGTTGTTTGGCCATTAGTAGTAGTTTTATCTTTAATTTTCATTATTATGGTTTTAGCCTTTATTTCATGGGCTGGTGCATTTAACTCACAAGTAATGAATGATGCTACAACAGCAGTTTCTGAATTTGAAATTTTTGGATTCCCAATCTTTGGAAAATTGTTAGGAACTCTTAATCCATTTGGATCTTGGTCTGTATTAGATTTATGTGTAGTTCTTATCGTATTTATGTTGATTATTGCTTTAATTTATAAAGTTAAGTTTGATGATTTAATTGATGGATTTATTAAAGGTGCAAAACGCGCTTTAGGTCCAGCAGTTATTGTTTCTCTTCTTTATTTAATTTTAGTAATCACAACATATCATTCTTTCCAAATGGTTATCTATGATGCAATTTTGGGACTTACTGATGGATTTAATGTATTTACTACATTTATTGTAGCTATTTTATCAGCATTATTTAATGTTGATACACTTTATGCTTTCCAATCTTCATTACCATATGTTGCTGGTATCGTAAGCAACGCTGACAATTATCCATTAATTGCAGTAGTATATCAAGCTGCTTATGGTTTGGTTATGCTAATTGCTCCAACCAGTATAATTTTAATGGGAGTTTTATCTTATTTAAAAATCTCATATGGAAAATGGTTTAAAACAATTTGGAAATTATTGTTAGAATTATTAGTTTTATTATTAATCGTGTTTACTATTTTAATTCTAATTTAAGGAAAAGAGTCGAAAGACTCTTTTTTTGTCTTATTTTTGGGTACTGTATTTCTTGCATGTACTCTTTTTCTTTTCCTAAAATAGATATAGGAGATGATATTATGTTTTCAAGATTTACAGAAGAAGCTCAAAAGATTTTAATTATGTCTAAAAAAGAAATGTTAGAATTAAAACATCCTTATGTTAGTAGTGAACATTTGCTATTGTCTATTCTTCATTATGGTAATCAAGATTTTTTGGATTTGTTATCTAATTTTAATTTAAATTATCAAAATTTTAAACAAAAGCTAATTGAGGTTTTGGGAGTTGGAAATAAGGAAAGCGAATGGTTTTTATATACGCCGTTGTTAAAGAAAATTATTGAAAATGCAATTTTAGATAGTAAAGATGACGATAAAGATGTCAGTGTTGAAGCTTTATTTGAGTCTTTATTAGAGGAGGGAGAAGGTGTTGCTAATCGTATTATGATGAGTATGGGAATAGATTTGGATACTTTGTATGATACTTTTTCTCTTCATTATGTTGGTTCGCTTCATAATTCTTCTACACATCTTTTTTTAGAAGATTTTACCGTTGATTTTACAGAAGAAGCAAGAGGTGAACAATTTGATCCAGTTATTGGTAGAGAAGATGAGATATGCCAAATTATTGAAATATTAATGCGTCGAAAAAAAAACAATCCTCTCTTAATTGGGGATGCAGGGGTTGGAAAAACTGCTTTGGTAGAAGAACTTGCTCGTCGAATTGTATTAGGCTTGGTTCCTAACAAATTAAAGAATATGCGTATTTTGAGTGTTTCTATGTCTGCTTTAGTGTCTGGTACAAAATATCGTGGTGAATTTGAAGAGCGAATGAATAAGATTGTTCAAGAATTAGAACAAACTCCTAATATTATTTTGTTTATTGATGAGATACATACTATTATTGGTGCAGGTGGTGCTGAAGGTGCAATTGATGCTTCTAATATTTTAAAACCATATTTGGCTAGAGGTAAAATTAAAATCATTGGAGCCACAACCAAAGCTGAATATACAAAATATCTAGAAAGTGATAAAGCTTTTGATCGAAGATTTCAGAAAGTTATGGTATATGAAACGAGCTTAGAAAATGTAAAAAATATTATGTATCATTTAAAAGATATTTATGAGGAATATTATGATATCATTTTATCTAATGAAATTTTAGATTCTATTTCTGAGTTGTCCGATAGATATTTATCTATGGGAAAGCAACCTGATAAAGCTATTGATTTGTTAGATGAGTCTTGTTCTCGCAAAGTTTCTTCTTTTACAGATGAAGAAAAGCATATGCAACATTTACAGATTAAGTTATCTTCTATAATAGAGAAAAAGAACAACTATATTATTCAACATGATTATAAAGATGCTACTAAATTACGAAAGAAGGAGCAAACTTTGCAAAATGAATTAAATCAGTTAAATTTGCAGTTTAGAAGCAGAAAAAAAGAAATTTTGGATTTAGATACAGTGTATGATGTTATTTATCATAAAACCCATATACCTATTAAAAAGATTATGCAATTAGATACTGTGGCTTTAAAAAAGGTTTTGTCATCTAAGGTATTAGGACAAGATGATGTTATTTCTTCTTTTGTTGAATCATTAAGTATAAAGAATAAAAATAGAATTACACCAAAATGTTTTCTTTTTGTTGGAAAAAGTGGATTAGGAAAAACATTATTGGTTCGTGAATATGCAAAACTTTTTTATTCAAAAGAGTCAATTTTTAAATTGGATATGAGCGAATATAAAGATTCTAATTCTGTTTCTAAAATTATTGGTTCTCCTCCTGGCTATGCTGGATATTTAGATAAAACTAGTGTTTTGGAAAAAATAAAATTGCATCCTTATTCTATTCTTTTATTAGATGAAATTGAAAAAGCACATCCAAGTGTTTTGAAACTTTTCCTTCAAGTGTTGGATGATGGTATTATGACAACATCTTATGGAGAGGAGGTTTCTTTTAGACATGTTCAAATTTTTATGACTTCTAATTTAGGGACAAATCAAGAAGAAATTGGATTTGTTTCTGGCTCTTTTTCTAATATAAGAAATTCGTTAAAAGCTTTTTTAGGTGCTGAATTATTAAATAGAATAGATTTTATTGGATATTTTTCTCCTTTTTCTGAAAAGTCAATAAGGAAAATTATTCACAACAAACTTCATAATAAATTTCCTGATATTACTAAAAGTAATTTTATAAAGTTTTCTAATGAAATATTAAAAAACTCTGAATACCAGGAAATGGGGGCAAGAAAAGTTGACAAATTAATAGAAAATATTGATTTTAAATACAGTTTGTAATACAAATTGTATTTTTTCTTGGGTGATTATGATATACTGATAATAGGTGATTTTATGAGACTTTATAATACATTATCAAGAAAAATTGAAGAATTTGTTCCTAATGAAGAAGGAAAAGTAAAATTATATACTTGTGGTCCAACTGTTTATCATTATGCTCATATAGGTAATATTCGTAATTATATAGGCCATGATATCTTAGATAAAACATTAAGATATTTGGGATATGAAGTAACTAGAGCTATGAATATTACAGATGTTGGACATTTAACAAGTGATTCTGATTCTGGTGAAGATAAGATGGAAGTAGCTAGGAAAAGGGAACACAAATCAGCTATGGAGATTGCTAAATTTTATACAGATGCTTTTTTTGATGATTTTAAGTTAGTAAATTGTCGAATGCCAGAAATAGTTTCTCCTGCTACAGCTAATATTGATGAATATATACAGATAATACAAGTTTTATTGGATAAAGAATTTGCTTATATTTCTGGTGGTAATATTTATTTTGATACTACTAAGTTGGATGATTATTATGTTTTAACGAATCATCAAGAGGATAATTTAGTTGTTGGAGCTCGTGAGGGAGTTGAGGAGGATAGTAATAAACGAAATCAAGCAGATTTTGTTTTATGGTTTACTACTAGTAAATTTGAAAACCATGAATTGTTGTGGGATTCTCCATGGGGTCGTGGTTATCCAGGATGGCATATTGAATGTACAGGTATTTCTATAAAATATTTAGGTGAATATTTAGATATTCATGGTGGTGGAGTTGATAATATTTTTCCACATCATACTAATGAGATTGCTCAAAGTGAAGCTTATTTAGGTCATAAGTGGTGTAATTATTGGTTTCATAATGAGCATTTATTAGATGAAACTGGTAAGATGAGTAAATCACACGGAGCTATTTTAACTGTAACTTTATTAAAAGAAAAGGGTTATGATCCACTTGCTTTTCGTTTTATGTGTCTAAATTCTCATTATAGAAAACAACTAGTATTTTCTTATGATGCTTTGGATCAAGCAATGGCAACACTAAAGAAGTTAAGAAACCGTATATTTTCTATTAGTGATTCTGGTGACAGAAATATTGAAAAAGAAGAGGAATTGCGTAATCGTTTTGTCGAAGCTCTATCTGATGATTTAAATACGGCAAATGCTTTGTCTGTTGTTTATGATGTTTTAAAAGAAGAAAGTCTTTCAGGTTGTAGTAAATTAGTTCTTATTCGTGATTTTGATCAGGTATTATCTTTAGATTTAATTCAAGAAAAGAAAACGTTAGATAATGAACAATTTATCCTTGAACAAATTGCAAAGCGTACTGAAGCAAAAAGAAATAAAGATTTTGCATTGGCTGATGCTATTCGCGATGATTTGTTAAAACAAGGTATTCGATTAATTGATGGTCGTGATGGGACTACTTATGAAGTTATAGATTGATAGTTGGTGTTTTTATGAAAGTTATTGAAGTTAATTCTTTAGTTCTTGCGTATTTAGGTGATACTATTTACGAAAATTATGTTAGACGTTTTTTGATTCAACAAGGAATTGCTCATGTTGATGAGTTGCAGAAAAAAGCAGTTTCCTATGTAAGTGCAAAAAGTCAGGCGTGTTTTATACAAAAACTTATAGATCAAAACTTATTAACTGAGGAAGAGATGGATGTAGTAAGAAGAGCTAGAAATTACAAGACTACATCTCATCCTAAAAGTTGTGATATTATTACTTATAAGTATGCAACTGGATTAGAAGCTTTAATTGGTTATTTAGATTTAACTAATAATAAGAATAGAATCGATGAACTTATGAGTATTATATTGGAGGGTAAGTTATGCTAGTGTATGGTAGAAATGTTGCTGTTGAAATGTTAAAAAATCCAGAAAAAGTTCAAAAAATCATTTTACAACAGGGATTTGATGATAAAAAAATATTGACAATGATAGAAAAAAGTAAAATTCCTTATTCTTTTCGTCAAAAAAAAGAAATTGATTATTTGGCAGATGGTGTTCATCAGGGTATACTTCTTTATGTTCGTGATTACCAATATTATACATTGGGAGATGTACTAAATTCCAATCCATCCTTTGTTGTAATATTAGATCATATAGAAGATCCACATAACTTTGGTGCTATTATTCGTACTTGTGAAGCGGCCGGTGTAGATGCTATTATCATTCCTAAAGATAGACAAGTACAGGTAAATGCTACTGTTATGAAAACTAGTGTAGGTACTTTAGATTGTATGAAAATTGTTAGAGTTTCTAACTTGGCGTCTACTATTGATCAATTAAAAGAAAATAACTTTTGGGTTGTTGGGACAGCTTTAGAGAATAGTGTTGATTATCGAAGCATTGACTATTCTGGAAATATTGCTTTAGTAATTGGAAACGAAGGTTCTGGAATATCAAATTTAGTAAGCAAAAAATGTGATTTTATTGCAAAAATACCAATGTATGGCACTACTAATAGTTTAAATGCATCTGTAGCTAGTGGAATTATGATATATGAGGTAATCCGAAATAGAAAGTGAGGTTATTTTGGATTATAAGACTAATGATTATGAAACTTTATATTTAATAAGTGAAGATACGGATGGTAGTTATGATATTTTGTATAAAAAATATTTACCTATAATTAAGTCAATTGCAAAAAAATATTTTCAATTTGTATCTAATTGTGGTGGTGAATTTCAGGATTTACTTCAGGAAGGATTTATTGGTCTTAATAATGCAATTACTAGTTATAGAGAAAGTTCTAATTCTATTTTTTATACTTATGCTACTCTTTGTGTAGAGCGTCAAATTTGTACTTATTGCCGATCTATTTCTACCAAAAAGCAACAAGTTTTAAATTGTTCTTTGCCGGATGAAGATTATTCATATCGTATTGTTCCTGATTCTACATTTTTCGGTACGTTTTATCATTCTAATGAAAATGAAATAATCTATTATCTTTATCAGAAAACGTATTTAATGGATTTGGTAAGTCGCTGTGTTTTTGAATTACGATTTAATGGTTTTTCTTATAAAGAAATTTCTAAGTTGTTGGATATTTCTGTGTCAACTGTTGACTCTAGAATGCTAAAAGTTAGAAAATTTTTAAAAAAGTTTTTATATTCCTATTATTTAAATTGAAAATTATTTTGATTTGTTTTAAAATTAAAATAGGTGAATAGAATATGAAGGATGTTTGGGACGAATGGATTCCGTATGTTGATGCTAACCCTTATGAACAGAAACAAAATAAAGTTGTTTCTTTTTCCCGTGATGACCAAAATTTTTCTGAAGCTAGTAAACAACAAAGTAATCCTAATCAAGCAACTGTTATCCCATTCCCTTCTAATAATAGTTCTGATGATTTAGAAAAAAAGCAAAAATTAAAGGACTTGAAACAAGCAACTATCATCCCATTCCCTAATAAAAAGGTCGATTCTATTACTTTACAAGAATGGCTTTCTCAAGGTTATGATACGGATGATTTGCAATCATTATTTGTTAATATGGATGTTGCTATGAAATATATCCATGACCAAGGATATTATATTAGTTCTTTTGCTTTGAATCGAATTGAATTGTTGAATCATTCTCTACATCAAGTTAAGTTTGATGATTTAGCATCTCTTCCTTTAGAAGTACCTGCACAAAAGGAAATGGTTCGAAATAATATCTTTTTATCTTCTGTGTTACAAATTGGTATTTATGCTAATTGTTTGCAATACTTTGATACTTCTGCTATGGCTTATTTAAAAGAAAATTTTGAACAGTTTGCTACTTTTATACCAGAAGAAGATGTTCCTTACTACAAGGGAATTATTGAAAGAGGAGCTTCTGTCTATTATAGTGCTTACGTTGGAGAGAGAAAGAAAAGAGAATTAATGAATTTAGAAAAAGAGCTTTCTTCAACTGGCAATCAACCTTCTAAACAATTGGTTAAAAGTTCCCCAACCATATATAATGCTGCAGATCTTATCCCAGATAATGAGAAAGAAAATAGAATTATCTATGCAAGTATTTCAAGACGAGCTAATTCTTCTATGAGAGAAGCAGCTTTTGCTAGAGCTTTGATTTATCCAATTTTAATTTTAATTCTTGGTTTATCTATCTTGCTTTTATCTTATTTATCATAATTTTAATTATTTGTTGACATTTTCTAGTGTTTATGCTATTTTAATGGTGAACACGGAAAGTGTTTTTATTTTGAATAAAAAATAGGAATGGTGAAATATGGCTGAAGTTAGAAAGAGAAAAGAAATAGAAAATTATAAGATTGACGAAACTCAGTTTCATAAAGAAGAAAAGAAGTCTAAACAAAAAAAGGAAAAGAAAGAGGAACGTAAACAGTCTACTGTAAAAAATACGTCAGAAAAAAAGAGCCTTTGGGTAAGATTTCGTATTTTTTGTCATGGTGTTAAAACAGAAGCTAAAAGAGTTCATTGGCCAACAAAGAAGGATATGGTTAAATATTCTATCGCAACTGTATTGTTTATTGTTTTTTGTTCAGTGTTCTTTTATATTATTGATATTCTTTTTGCATTAGTTCAATCAATTTTTAGATAGAAGGAGTTTTAGTTTATGGAAAAGCAATGGTATGTTGTTAATACTTATTCAGGACATGAGAATAAGGTAAAGGAAAAGTTGGAAATGCGTGCTGAATCAATGGATATGCAAGACTATATTTTTAGAGTTGTTATTCCAGAAGAGAAAGTTGTAGAAATTAAAGACGGTGTTAAAAAAGAAAAAGTTAAAAAAATGTTCCCAGGTTATATATTGGTTGAAATGGTTATGACTGATGAAGCTTGGTACGTAGTTCGTAATACTCCTGGTGTTACTGGCTTTATTGGATCAAGTGGTAAGGGTGCTAAACCAACACCATTACAACCATATGAAGTTGATAAGATTTTAGGTAATATGGGAATAAGTCGTATGGATGTTGATAAAGATTTAGTTGTTGGTACAACTGTTAAAATTGTTGATGGTCCATTTAATGGTATGTTTGGTAAAATCGATAGTGTAGATTTACCAAATCAAAAAGTTATGTTATTGGTTGACTTATTTGGTCAAGAGACTTCTGTTGAAGTTGAGTTAAATCAAATTCAAAAAGCATAAAATAGTTGCAAAAACATAAATAGTATGTTATTATTTAGGGGCTATATTAAATTAATATAGATTTAGTGGGAAGCATGGTTTGCATTTATGAAAGCGGGAATCAAGCTATTTGGACCACTCGCGAAAACTAAAATATAGGAGGTGTTTTTCGTGGCAAAAGAAGCAATAAAGAAGATTAAATTACAAATTCCAGCAGGAAAAGCTACTCCAGCTCCACCAGTTGGTACTGTATTAGGACCTGCAGGAATTAATTTACAAGATTTTTGTACTAAGTATAATGATGCTACTAGAGATAAAATGGGTGATATTTTACCAGTAGAAATTTCAATTTATGATGACAGAAGTTTTGATTTCGTTATTAAAACTCCACCTGTACCATTCTTACTTAAAAAATATGCAAAAATCAATAAAGGATCTGTTAAAGGAGTTAATGAAACAGTTGCTACTTTAACTGAAGATCAATTAAGAGAAATTGCTGAAATCAAATTACCAGATTTAAATGCTTACGATGTAGAATCTGCAATGAAGATTGTTGCAGGAACTGCAAGAAATATGGGTATTTCAATCCCTGGTTATACTGATAAGTAATTATTCTATGTAGGTTATACCTATGTGGAAGGTTTATACCGCTATTACCACGTAAGGAGGAAAAAAGATGAAAAAGAGAAGTAAAAAATATACAGAAGCTATGTCTAAGTTAGAACGTAACAAAGTATATTCTAAAGAAGAGGCTGTTAAGTTAGTTAAAGAAACTTCTACTAGTTCTTTTGATGGTACTGTTGAAGTGGCTATGAGATTAAATATTGATACTAAAAAAGCTGATCAACAATTAAGAGGAGCAATTGTTCTTCCAAAAGGAACTGGTAAAACTACAAAAGTTTTAGTTATTGCTAGAGGAGAAAAAGCTGCTCAAGCAAAAGAAGCTGGTGCTGATTATGTAGGAGACGTTGATATGTTAGAAAAAATCGAAAAAGAAAATTGGTTCGATTTTGATACTATGATTGCTACTCCAGATATGATGCCACTTCTTGGTAAATTAGGTAGAGTTTTAGGCCCTAAAGGTTTAATGCCAAACCCTAAGACTGGTACTGTTACGTTAGATGTTGCTAAAGCTGTTCAAGAAGTTAAAGCTGGTCGTGTTGAATATCGTGCTGATAGTTTCGGAATTATTCACGGAGTTATTGGTAAGGTTTCATTCTCAGAAGAAGATTTGCTAGAAAACTTAAATGCTTTTGTAGCTGCTATCTTAAGAGTTAAACCAGCAACTGTAAAAGGTGATTATGTTAAGAGTATCGCTATAGCTTCAACTATGGGTCCTGGAATTAAAGTTGAAAATAATTTTGACAAATAGAAAGTTATAGGATATAATAAAGACAATTTGTAGGTGCCATAGACAGTAGGTATAACATAAATCCTACCGAGGACTTAATCTTAAGTATACGAAAGGTTCTCACGTCTATGTTCGTGAGAACCTTTTTTATGGCATCCCGAAAAATTAAGGAGGTGTTTTGATGGCAAGTGAAGCTAACTTAAAGAAAAAGCAAGCTGTAATCGATGAGATTAAAGATCGTGTTCAAAATGCTAATACTATCGTATTATTTGATTATCGTGGTATTACTGATAGTGAGGCTAAAGAGTTACGTGTTAAGTTAAGAGAATCTAACTCTGATTATAAAGTATATAAAAATACTTTAATGGCACGTGCATTTCATGATTTAGATATTGATTTAGATGAATCATTAACTGGACCAAGTGCTTTTGCTTATGGTGAAGATCAAATCGCACCAATTAAGGTATTGTCAGAATTTGCTAAAAATCATCCAGCATTAGTTTTAAAAGTAGGGATTGTTGATGGAGAAAAAGCTGATCAGGCTAAATTAGCAGAATATGCTACTATACCATCAAGAGATGGATTACTTACTATGCTTGCTGGTGGTATGATGGGAATTCCAAGAGACCTATCAATTTGCTTAGACTTATATAGTCAACAAAAAGAAGAAAATTAATTATAAATATAAGGAGGAAATAAAATGGCTAAATTAACTAAAGAAGAATTTATCAGTAGTTTAAAAGAAATGAATTTATTAGAAATTAAAGAATTAGTAGATGCAATGAAAGAAGAATTTGGTGTTGATCCATCTGCTGTAGCTGTTGCTGCACCTGCTGCTGGAGCTGCTGCTGATGATACTCCAAGTGCAGTTACTGTATCAATCGCTGATGCTGGAGCTGCTAAAGTTGCTGTTATCAAAGTTGTTAAAGAAATTACTGGTTTAGGATTAAAAGAATCTAAAGATATCGTTGATAACAACGGAGCAGTTAAAGAAAACATTTCTACTACTGAAGCTGATGAAATTAAAGCTAAGCTTGAAGAAGCTGGAGCTACTGTAGAAGTTAAGTAATTAACTTCTTTTTTTATGTTTTAAATCGTTTTTTGATTTATTTTAATGTGAATAGATGTTAAAAATAACTATTTTTGTAAAATTTCGTCAAAAAATTAAAAAACGTTTGACAAATTAAAACATTTACTGTATTATATGTTTACGAAAGGGAGAAAACTTATCAAATGTTTTGAGTTTTCTCCTTCTTTTTTGTTTAGAGGGGATAAGATGGGGCATTATTTTACAAACGAATATTTACCAAGTGATATAAAAGAAACCAAGTGTTTGGTTTTAGGAAACCATTTTACTTTTTTAACTGATAATGGAGTTTTTTCAAAAGACGGTTTGGATTTTGGCAGTAGACTTCTTCTTGAATCAATCCCGCTTGAAGAGGTTGGAGGCAAAATTCTAGATATGGGATGCGGTTATGGAGTTTTAGGAATCGTTTTGGCAAAGGTTTTGTCATCTAAGGTTGATATGGTTGATGTTAATTTAAGAGCATTACATCTTTCTAGAAGAAATGCTAAATTAAATGGTGTTTCGGATTATGTTTCTTGTTTTGAAAGTGATTGCTACAGTTCTATTACATCTAAGTATGCAACAATTATTACTAATCCTCCGATTAGAGCCGGTAAAAAAATTGTTTATGACATTGTGATGAATGCACACGAATACTTAAAAGATGGCGGTAATCTTTTTCTGGTTATTCGAAAGGAACAGGGTGCTAAATCGCTAATTGTCGACCTCGAAAAAGTCTATAATGTTAAGGTATTAGAAAAAAAGAAAGGCTTTTTCATTCTTCAGTGCCATTTATAATTGACTTATTGCACTTGTTGTGCTATTAATATAAATTGGCAATATATTTTTGTTGTATGTATTTTCTTTAAAAAAATTGTGTTAGGGGTGAATTGAGTGGCTTACAAAATAGTTAAATATGGTGACTATCGAGAAAGAAGAAATTTCTCACGTATTAGAAATACTTATGAACTAAAAGATTTGTTAGAAATCCAAAAGAAATCATATGAAAAATTTATTAATGAAGGTATCAAAGAGGTATTTGAAGATTTATTTCCAGTAGAAAATTTCTCTGGAACTTTATCACTTGAGTTTGGTGATTACCATTTTGATGAACCTCGTTACTCTATTAAGGAAAGTAAAGATAGAGAAACAACATATTCAGCACCTTTACGTGTTGAAGTTCGTTTACTAAACCGTGAAACTGGTGAAGTAAAAGAACAAGAGATTTTCATGGGTGATATGCCTATGATGACAGAAAGTGGAACTTTTGTTATCAATGGAGCAGAACGTGTTATTGTTTCACAATTAGTTCGTTCTCCTAGTGTGTATTTTAATCGTGAAGTGGATAAAAATGGTCGTGAATTAATTACTTCACAGATTATTCCAACACGTGGAACATGGTTAGAATTTGAAGTTGATGCAAGAGATGTATTATATGTTAGAATTGACCGTACAAGAAAAGTAACCTTAACTACTTTATTACGTGCGTTTGGTTTATCTAGTGATGATGAAATTTTATCAATGTTTGGTGAAGATGATTATCTAAAAAATACTATTGCAAAAGATTCTACTAAAAATACAGATGAGGCTTTAATTGAAATTTATGAAAAATTAAGACCTGGAGAACCTGCTACATTAGATTCTTCTAAGAACCAAATTATTACTAGATTTTTTGATGAATTTAGATATGATTTAGCTAAAGTTGGACGTTATAAGTTTAATCGTAAACTTAATGTGGTTGATCGTTTGTTGAATCAAACTTTAGCTGAGGATGTTTGTGATGCTGATGGTGTTGTTGTTCTTGAAAAAGGTACACAAATTACAAAAGCAAATTTAGATATTTTAAAGAGTGCGTTAGCTGCTGGTTTCGGTTTACAAGAAGTTACTATTAATGATGAATTAGATACTTATAATAAAGTACAAATTGTTAAGATTGTTGATCCAAGTGATAAAAAGAAAAAACTTATTGTCATTGGTAATGATCAAAGTATTGATGTTAAGAGATTAACAATTTCAGATGTTTATGCTTCTGTTTCTTATTATTTGAATTTATTACATGGTGTAGGTAACTATGATGAAATTGATCATTTGGGAAATAGACGTATTCGTCAAGTAGGGGAACTTTTACAAAATCAATTTAGAATTGGTGTTTCTCGTATGGAGAGAGTAATTCGTGAGCGTATGACTACGCAGGAAATGGAAGAAGTTACTCCAAAGACATTAATCAATATTCGTCCAGTTACAGCTGCTATGAAAGAATTCTTTGGTAGTTCTCAATTATCTCAATTTATGGATCAAACTAACCCTATTGCAGAACTTACTAATAAACGTCGTTTATCAGCTTTAGGACCTGGTGGATTATCAAGAGATCGTGCTGGAGTTGAAGTACGTGACGTTAATGCTTCTCATTATGGTCGTATTTGTCCAATTGAGTCTCCTGAAGGACCAAATATCGGACTTATTACTTCACTTGCAAGTTATGCTAAAATTGATGAGTATGGATTTATTATGACTCCATATCGTAAAGTTGTAGATAAAAAGATTACTGACGAAGTTGTTTATTTAACTGCTGATGAAGAACTTGATTATATTATTTCTCAATCTACAGTTGGTACAAATGAAGATAATGTTATTACTGATGAAATGGTAAATGCTCGTTTCCGTGGTGATAATATTTTGGCTAAACCTGAGCAGGTTGATTATATTGATGTAAGTCCACAACAGGTTGTATCTGTTACTACAAGTTGTATTCCATTCTTGGAACATGATGATGCTACTCGTGCATTGATGGGTGCAAACATGCAACGTCAGGCTATGCCTTTAATTAAGACTGAGGCTCCATATGTTGGTACTGGTGTTGAATTTATTGCAGCTAAAGATTCAGGAGTTGAAATTGTTTGTAAAGCTGATGGTGTTGTTGAATACGTAGATGCAAGAAAAATTGTTGTTAAGACTGCAAATGGTAAAGATACTTATCGTTTAGCTAACTTTGAACTTGCTAACTCTAGTATTTGTTCACATCAAAGACCAATTGTACATGTTGGTGATAAAGTTAAGGCTGGTGTTACTATCTTAGCTGATGGTAATTCTACAGATAAAGGTGAGCTTGCTTTAGGTAAAAATATGACAGTTGCTTTCATGACATTCAATGGATATAACTATGAGGATGCAGTAATTTTAAATGAAAATTTAGTAAAAGATGATAAATTTACTTCATTACATCTTGAAGACTATGAAATGCAATGTCGTGAAACTAAATTAGGACCTGAAGAAATTACTAGAGATATTCCTAATGTTAGTGAAGAAGCTCGTCGTAACTTAGATGAAAATGGTATTATTACCATAGGTACTGAAGTAAAAGAAGGAGATATCTTAGTTGGTAAAGTTACTCCTAAAGGTATGGCAGAACTTACTTCAGAAGAAAAATTATTACATGCAATTTTCGGAGAGAAAACTCGAGAAGTTCGTGATACTTCACTTCGTGTTCCACATGGTGGAGATGGTGTTGTTCATGATATTAAGATTTATTCTCGTAAAGATAATGATGAATTACCAGCTGGTGTTAGCAAAGTAATTCGTGTTTACATCATTCAAAAACGTAAGATTCAAGTTGGAGATAAGATGTCTGGACGTCATGGTAATAAGGGTGTTATTTCACTTATCTTACCTCAAGAAGATATGCCATATATGCCAGATGGTACACCAGTTGATATTATGTTAAATCCACAAGGTGTTCCTTCTCGTATGAATTTAGGACAAATTCTTGAAATTCATATGGGTATGGCTGCTAAGAAGTTAGGTGTTCATATTGCTACTCCAGTATTTGACGGTGCTCATATTGATGATATTCAAGCTATGATGAAGGAAGCTGGTATGGCTGAGGATGGTAAAACCGTTCTTTATGATGGACGTACTGGTGAACCATTTGATAATCGTATTGCCGTTGGTGTTATGTACATGATTAAGTTACACCACATGGTAGATGATAAACTTCATGCTCGTTCTACTGGTCCATATTCTTTAGTTACACAACAACCTCTTGGTGGTAAAGCACAGTTTGGTGGACAAAGATTTGGAGAAATGGAAGTTTGGGCATTATATGCTTATGGTGCAGCTCATACATTACAAGAAATGATGACTATTAAGTCTGATGATGTTGTTGGCCGTGTTAAGACATATGAAGCTATTATTAAAGGACAAGAAATTAAAGGAGCGGGTGTTCCAGAATCATTTAGAGTATTGATGAAAGAATTCCAAGCTTTAGGATTAGATGTTTCTATTATTGATGATGAAGGTAGAACATTAGAATTGAAAGAAATTGAAGAAGAAGAGGATCATGAAGATACTAAATTAGATATCTCTGAAGTTGAGAAGTCGCCGGCTGTTGCTATTACATCTTCTGAAGATGAAGAAACTGATGATGAGAATGAAGATGTAGACGATGATCAAGACTTTGATGATGAGTTAGAAGAAGACTTAAAAAAGGAAGAAGAATTTGAGGAAGGAGCTGATCTTTAATGATAGAAGTAAATAAGTTTGATGCATTAAAAATTGGAATCGCTTCACCTGAAAAAATTCGTGAATGGTCTTATGGAGAAGTAAAGAAACCTGAAACCATTAATTATCGTACTCTTCGTCCAGAGCGTGATGGATTATTCTGTGAAAAGATTTTTGGACCTACAAAAGACTTCGAATGTGCTTGTGGTAAATACAAGAGAGTACGTTATAAAAATATTGTATGTGATCGCTGTGGAGTTGAAGTAACTCGTTCTAAAGTTCGTCGTGAACGTATGGGACATATTGAGTTAGCAACTCCTGTCTCTCACATTTGGTTCTTTAAAGGTGTACCATCTCGTATGGGATTAGTTCTTGATATGAGTCCAAGAGATTTGGAAGAGGTATTATATTTTGTTAGTTATGTAGTTATTGATAAAGGAAATACACCTCTTGAAAATAAGCAAACATTATCAGAAAAAGAATACAGAGCATATTATGAAAAATATGGTACTGGTTTCAAAGTTGGTATGGGTGCTGAAGCTATTAAGGAATTATTAAAGAAAGTTGATTTGAAGAAAGAAATTGATGAAATAGAAGAAGAATTAAAGAATGCTCAAGGTCAAAAGAGAACTCGTTTATTAAAGAGATTAGATGTTTTGGATGCCTTCTATCATTCTGGTAATAAACCTGAATGGATGATTTTAGATTGTATTCCAGTTATTCCACCAGATTTACGTCCAATGATTCAGTTGGATGGTGGACGTTTTGCTACTAGTGATTTAAATGATTTATATCGTCGTGTTATTAACCGTAATAATCGTTTAAAGAAACTTATTGATTTAGGTGCTCCTGGAATTATTATCCAAAATGAAAAACGTATGTTACAAGAAGCTGTAGATGCATTATTTGATAATGGTCGTCGTGGAAGAAGTGTTACTGGAGCTGGAAATAGACCATTAAAATCAATTTCATCTATGTTAAAAGGTAAACAAGGTCGTTTCCGTCAAAACCTATTAGGAAAACGTGTTGACTATTCTGGACGTTCTGTTATCGTTGTAGGACCTAGTCTTAAAATGTATCAATGTGGTATTCCTAAAGAAATGGCACTTGAATTATTTAAACCTCATGTTATTCATGGATTAGTAAGCAAAGATATTGCTCATAATATTAAAGCTGCTAAGAGATTAATTGATAATCAAGATCCTGTTGTTTGGGATATTGTTGAGGAAGTAATTAAAGAGCATCCAGTATTATTAAACCGTGCTCCTACATTACACCGTTTAGGAATTCAAGCTTTTGAACCTGTTTTAGTTGGTGGAAAAGCTATTCGTTTGCATCCATTGGTTTGTCCAGCATTTAATGCAGACTTCGATGGTGATCAAATGGCAGTGCACGTTCCACTTTCAGAAGAAGCACAAGCTGAAGCTAGACTTTTGATGTTAGGTTCTGGAAATATTTTGAAACCTTCTGATGGAAAACCAATTGTTACACCAGCACAAGATATGGTTTTAGGTAACTATTATATTACAATGGAAAAAGCTGGTGAAGATGGTGAAGGTAGAGTATTTAAAAATACTAATGAAGCATTAATGGCTTATGAGAGACGTGAATTAACTCTACATACTCGTATTGCTATTCCTGTTGATTCATTTAAACATAAATTGTTTACTGAGAGTCAAAAAGGTAAATATTTAGTTACAACTGTTGGTAAAATTAAGTTTAATGAAATCTTACCAGATTCATTTGCTTATATTAATGAACCTACGGATGATAATATTCAAAATATTACTCCTAATAAGTATTTCTTGGAAAAAGGTACTGATATTAAAGCTGCTATTAAAGATATGCCTTTAGTTAAGCCTTTTGCTAAAGGAACTTTGGAGAAGATTATTGATCAAGTATTTAAGCGTTATAAAACTACTGAAACTTCTACAATGCTTGATAGTTTAAAAGATTTAGGATTTAAGTATTCAACAATTGCTGGTATTACTATCAGTATGGCAGATGTTGTTACAAGTAATAAAAAGTCTGAAATCGTTGCTGAAAATCAAAAGATGGTTGATAAGATTAATAAACAATATAAACGTGGTCTTATTACTGAAGAAGAAAGATTTAATAAAGTAATTGAAACATGGAATGGTGCAAAGGATCAAGTTCAAGAAGAACTTGAAGAAATTGCAAATAAAGAAGTAGATAATCCTATCTTCATGATGATGCATTCTAAAGCGCGTGGTAATATTTCCAACTTTACACAGATTGCTGGTATGCGTGGTATCATGGCTAAACCAGATGGATCATCTGTTGAAATTCCAGTTCTTTCAAACTTTAAAGAAGGTCTTTCTGTTGCTGAATTCTTCTTATCTACACATGGTGCTCGTAAGGGTAGTGCAGATACTGCATTGAAGACAGCAGACTCTGGATATTTAACTCGTCGTTTAGTTGATGTTTCTCAAGATATTATTGTTCGTGAAGAAGATTGTGGCACAGATCAAGGTGTTGTTGTTCGTGATTTCATCAATGAAAAAACTGGTGCTGTTATTGAAAGCTTACATGATCGTATTGTTGGTCGTTTCACAAATAAGAAAGTTATTAATCCAGAAACAAAAGAAGTTATTGTTGATAAATTACAATTGATTACAGAATCTATTGCTGATAAGATTATTGCAGCAGGAATTACAGAAGTAGAAATTCGCACAATTCTTACATGTAATACTGTTAACGGTGTTTGTCAAAAATGTTATGGTCGCAACTTAGCAACTGGTAACTTAGTTGAAATTGGTGAAGCTGTTGGTGTTATGGCTGCTCAATCTATCGGTGAACCTGGTACACAGCTTACAATGCGTACATTCCATACTGGTGGTGTTGCTGGTGGAGAAGATATTACTCAAGGTCTTCCTCGTGTACAAGAGTTATTCGAAGCTCGTAATCCAAAAGGTAAAGCAACAATTGCTGAAATTGATGGTAAAGTTACTAAGATTAAAGAAGATCACGGTAAGTTTAAGATTAGTATTACTAACAAATTAGAAACAAAAGAACATGTTACTAATTATGGTGCAAAACTTTGCGTTGAAAAAGGTGACGATGTTGTTTGTGGAGATAAGCTTACTGAGGGTGCTATTAGTCCAAAAGAATTATTAGCTGTTACTGATCCACTTACTACTCAAGAGTATATCTTGAAAGAAGTTCAATATACTTATCGTTCACAGGGTGTTGATATTGCAGATAAACATATCGAAGTTATTGCTCGTCGTATGATTAGTAAGATTCGTATTATTGAAGGTGGAGATACCAAACTTCTTCCTGGATCACTTGTTAACTTCCGTGAATTTACTGATAGTAATAAAGAAGCTGTTATTCAAGGTAAAAAGCCTGCTCTTGGTAAACCTATTCTTCTTGGTATTACAAAGGCTGCTCTTGAAACTGATTCCTTCTTATCAGCTGCATCATTCCAAGAGACAACTCGTATCTTAACTGATGCTGCTATTAAAGGTAAAGTTGACCACTTAGAAGGATTAAAAGAAAATGTTATTATTGGTAAGTTAATTCCAGCTGGTACTGGAGCAAAAGCTTATCGTAATGTCGATTATGAACTTGCATCTCAATTTATTGATGAAGAACCATTAGATAAATTAGAAGATGAATTTATGGAGTAGGTTTCTACTCCTTTTTTTGTGCTTCTTTACAAACATAGGAAACTTTAGTAAAATATGATTAGGGTGATGATATGGCAAAGTTAAATAATAAAGGTTGGGGTATTTCTAATATGATTGGTTTTTTAGTTGTTTTTATTATCTTTTTATTTATAATTGGTTATTTAGTTTATCACGTTGATCATGAAAAAGATTCGGATATTCATTTAATGGAGAATGAATATATAATTTTAAAATATAACCTTGAATAAAAAAACAAGTTTTCATTATTAAACTTGTTTTTTTATTGGAAATACTTGGTCGAAAGCTTCTTTTCTTTTATATACTATCTGTTCTATTTCGTTCAATGCTAGTGGTTTATTTTCGTATAATTCTGCAAAGCATCTTAATAAAGTGTTATAATCGTCTTTTAATGCTTCTGCAAACTTATCCTGATAAGTTATTTCATAGGCTGATAACATATACCATTTTAGCATTCCTTCGCCCATTTGTGAAATTAGTAACGCTCCAGCTTTTTCTTGCATAGATATTGGTGAGTTAATTATTAAGGCTGTTGAAGTGTTTTCTTCTATTGCAATAGGAATGTCACAAACGGATATAAAAAAGTCTGTATCTAATCCTAATTTTGTGGCTAGAGATAAAAAGGCTTTGCTTGATTGGGTATGTGCTGTTTTTATTATTTCATTATACATTTTTTCGCCTCTTTTTCTGTATTATTATAACACTATTTGTCATTAATTATAGTATTCCTTTTTTGTTATTAAAATTTCTTTTATTTTTTCCTAATTCTATTGACTTTCTATTTTCTAAATGTTATATTATATCTGCTAATTAAATTACTTTGCATGGGCAAAGTTTTATTTAGGAGCTATGATGATACACCTGGACATGTGTAAAGAAAGGAGATATATTTTATGCCTACATTAAACCAATTAGTTCATAATAAACGTAAGAAAAAGGTTAGAAAGAGTAGCGCTCCAGTATTAAATGTTGGATTGAATACATTAACAAAGAAAACTACTAATACTAGCTCTCCTCAAAAACGTGGTGTATGTACTCGTGTTGGTACTAAAACACCTAAGAAACCTAACTCTGCATTACGTAAGTATGCTCGTGTTCGTTTATCTAATGGTAAGGAAGTTGATACATATATTCCTGGTATTGGACACAACTTACAAGAGCACAGTGTTGTTTTAATTCGTGGTGGCCGTGTTAAGGACTTAATCGGTGTTCGTTATCACATTATTCGTGGTACATTAGATACTGCTGGTGTTAAAGACCGTAAACAAGGTCGTAGTAAATACGGTGCTAAAAGACCAAAAGATAGTAAGTAATTTTAAGTTTTTGAAGGGAGGAAGTAAAAATGCGTAAAAGACGTGCAGTAAAAAGAGATGTTTTACCAGATCCAATATATAAATCTAAAGTTGTTACTAAGTTAATTAATACAGTTATGTTGGATGGTAAAAAAGGAATTGCTCAAACAATCGTGTATGAAGCATTTGATAAAGTAAAAGATAAGACTGGTAAAGAACCACTAGAAGTTTTTGAAGCTGCTATGGAAAATATCAAGCCTCAACTTGAAGTTAAGAGTCGTCGTGTTGGTGGTTCAAATTATCAAGTACCAATCGAAGTATCACCAGCTAGAAGTCAAGCTTTGGCTTTAAGATGGTTAACTAAATTTTCTCGTGACCGTGGTGGTAAGGGAATGGCTGATAACTTAGCTAATGAAATCGTTGATGCATCTAATGGTACTGGTGCTACAGTTAAAAAACGTGAAGATACACATAGAATGGCTGAAGCTAATAAAGCTTTTGCACATTATAGATGGTAGGAAAGGAGTCATTATATGGCAAGAGATACGTCTTTAGAAAAGACAAGAAATATTGGAATTATGGCTCATATCGATGCAGGTAAAACTACTTGTACCGAAAGAATTTTGTTCCATACAGGAGTTACTCATAAGATTGGTGAAACTCATGATGGAGAATCACAAATGGACTGGATGGAACAAGAACAAGAACGTGGTATTACTATCACTTCTGCAGCTACAACAGCTCACTGGAAAGGATATCGTTTAAATATTATCGATACTCCTGGACACGTAGACTTTACTATTGAAGTTTCACGTTCATTGCGTGTACTTGATGGTTCTGTTGCGTTGATTGATGCGCAAGCAGGTGTTGAGCCACAAACTGAAACTGTTTGGAGACAAGCTTCTGAATTTAAAGTTCCAAGAATTATTTTTGCAAATAAGATGGACAAAATGGGAGCAAACTTTGAATACAGTTTAAAAACAATTAAAGATCGTTTAGGTGTTAATGCAAAACCTATTGAATGGCCAATTGGTGCTGAAGATCAATTCCATGGAGTAATTGATTTAGTTACTATGAAGGCTTATGAATATGATGGACAACAAGCAGAAAACGCTAAGGAAATTGAAATTCCTGCAGATCTTAAAGACATTGCTGAAGAAAAGCGTGCTGAATTAATTGATGCAGTAGCTGAATTTGATGATGATATGATGATGACATATCTTGATGGTGGAGAAGTTACTGTTGAAATGATTAAGAAAGCTATTAGAACTGGTACATTAAAAGCTGAATTTTTCCCAGTTATGTGTGGAACAGCTTTAGGAAATATGGGTATTAAGTTATTACTTGATGCTGTAATTGACTATTTACCAAGTCCATTAGATATTCCATCAATTACTGGAACAGATTTGGATGGTAATGAAGCAGTTCGTCATCCTAGTGATAATGAACCATTTGCAGCTTTAGCATTTAAAGTTATGACTGATCCTTTTGTCGGACGTTTAACTTTCTTTAGAGTTTATTCTGGTCATTTATCTAGTGGTAGTTATGTATTAAACTCAACTAAAGATTCTAAAGAAAGAATTGGTCGTATTCTTCAAATGCATGCAAATCATCGTAAAGAAATTTCTGATGTTTATACTGGTGATATTGCAGCAGCTGTTGGTCTTAAGAATACTACTACTGGTGATACTTTATGTGATGAAAAGAAACCTATTATTCTTGAACAGATGGAGTTCCCAGAACCAGTTATTCAATTAGCTATTGAACCAAAATCAAAAGCTGATCAAGATAAGATGGCTTTAGCATTACAAAAATTAGCTGAAGAAGATCCAACTTTCAAAGTTCATACTGATCATGAAACTGGTCAAACAGTTATTGCTGGTATGGGTGAGTTACACTTAGATGTATTAGTTGATCGTATGAAACGTGAGTTCCATGTTGAAGCCAATGTTGGTGCTCCACAAGTTGCTTATCGTGAGACTATTAAGAAAGCTGGAGAATGTGAAGGTAAATATATTAAACAATCTGGTGGTCGTGGACAATATGGACACGTTTGGGTTAAATTTGAACCAAATCCTGATAAAGGATACGAATTTGTTGATCAAATCGTTGGTGGTGTTGTTCCTCGTGAATATATTCCAGTTGTTGATAAAGGATTACAAGAAGCAATGCAATCTGGTATTCTTGCTGGATATCCTATGATTGATGTTAAATGTACATTATATGATGGTAGTTATCATGATGTTGACTCTAATGAAATGGCATTTAAGATTGCTGCAAGTATGGCTTTAAAAGAAGCTAGAAATAAATGTAATCCTGTATTATTAGAACCAATTATGAAGGTTGATGTTACTACACCTGATGAATATTTTGGTAATGTTATGGGTGATTTGACATCAAGAAGAGGTCGTCCATTAGGACAAGAAACTCAAGGTAACGCTGTTAAATTGAGTGCTATGGTACCACTTGCAGAAATGTTTGGTTATGCTACTAATCTTCGTTCTAATACACAAGGTCGTGCAACATTTGTTATGTTCTTCGATCATTATGAAGAAGTTCCTAAAAACATTGCTGATGAAATTATTAAAAAGAGTGGAAATTAGTTAAAAGTGTATCAAAATAGTTGAAAATCTTTCAATTATTAGATAAAATATATGTTGTAAATGAAAAAGGAGGAAATTAATATATGGCAAAAGAAAAATTTGATCGTTCAAAACCACATGTTAACATTGGTACAATTGGACACGTAGATCATGGTAAAACTACTTTAACTGCTGCTATTAGTAAAGTTTTAGCTGGTAAATATGGTAATGAAGCTGTTGAATTTGCTAATATCGATAAGGCACCAGAAGAAAGAGAACGTGGTATTACTATTAATACTGCACACATTGAATACAGTACAGAAAAGAGACATTATGCTCATGTTGACTGTCCAGGACATGCTGACTATGTTAAGAACATGATTACTGGTGCAGCTCAAATGGATGGTGCTATCTTAGTTATTGCTGCTACAGATGGACCTATGGCTCAAACTCGTGAACATATCTTACTTGCTCGTCAAGTTGGAGTACCTAAAATGGTTGTATTCTTAAATAAATGTGATATGGTTGACGATGAAGAATTATTAGACTTAGTAGAAATGGAAGTTCGTGAATTATTAAACGAATATGGATATGACGGAGATGAAACTCCAATCATCCGTGGTTCTGCTCTTAAAGCTCTTGAAGGAGATCCTAAGTGGGTAGAAAAGATCAACGAATTAATGGATGCTGTTGATACTTGGATTCCAACTCCTGAAAGAGATAATGACAAACCATTCTTAATGAGTATCGAAGATGTATTCACTATCACTGGACGTGGTACTGTTGTTACAGGACGTGTTGAACGTGGTATGTTAAAACTTAATGACGAAGTTGAAATCGTTGGTATTAAACCAACTAAGAAGACTGTTGTTACAGGAATTGAAATGTTCCGTAAACAATTAGACTTTGCTGAAGCTGGAGACAATGCCGGAGTATTATTACGTGGTATTTCTCGTGAAGAAGTTGAACGTGGACAAGTTCTTGCTAAACCAGGAAGTGTTACACCTCATCATAAATTCAAAGCTGCAGTTTATGTATTAAGCAAAGAAGAAGGTGGACGTCATACTCCATTCTTCACAAACTATCGTCCTCAATTCTATTTCAGAACTACAGACGTAACTGGTGTTATTACTTTACCAGAAGGTGTAGAAATGGTAATGCCAGGTGATAACGTTAACATGGAAGTTGAATTAATTCACTCTATCGCACTTGAACAAGGAACTAAATTCTCTATTCGTGAGGGTGGACGTACTGTTGGTGCTGGTAACGTTACTGAAATCGTTGAGTAATAGTAATAAAAAGAACCGTTTGGTTCTTTTTTTGTTTCAATAAAAAAAGGCATTCTTTGAATGCCTATAAGTTTTTTAAATCTCCATGTAATGCTTTTACTTTCCAACCTTCTAATTCATCTAGGTATGGTTCATAAAAGTCATTTAATACACATATTTCTTTTCTAAAATAAAATGCAAATGCAATTTCTGCAAAAGAATTTGGTCCAATATAATTTTCTATGCCATTTTTTGTAGCATTTACTACTAGTATAATATCACTTTTCGGATCTTGTATTCTGTCAAAATGAGCTCTAGAGGCTATTTCTTTTGGTAAACCTTTCATACATTCTATTGGTAATAGCACATTACAATTCATTTTCTCTAGTTCATCTTTGATTTTTAATATCTCGTTTTTTACTTTCATACTACCACAGAGTACGACAACTGTTTTTTTCATGTTATCCCTGATTTCTATTGTTTATTTTTTTCCAAAGTTTCTATATAAGTTATAAGTAAAATTATTTAATATAATATCAAATTCACCAATATATTCTGTAATAATTGAATTAAATCCTAATTTCATTTCGTTTAGACCACTAAATTTATTTTTTCTTTCAAATTCACCAACAATGGCATTTAAATTTAGATATTTTAGTTGCTGTTTATTATAGTCGTCTATCATTCTCCATTTTAATAAATATCCAGGATTAAGATTTGAAAACTTTGTATCAAAACCATCCATATATAAGAATGCAGAATTATCATATTTTAATACAATTGCTCCAGCAACAATAATTCCGTTTGGGTATTGTTTTAATAATTCTGTGGCTTGTACCATGCTATTCTTATAAGTGTTTAATAACTTATCTGATTCCATTTTTTTATTTAATAGTGCATTTTTTGCTTGTTGAGAAATGTCTGGTTGTTGTATTTTTTCTGCTATTAGGTTATTTTTATCCATTTCTCGTTCATATTCTCTTCTACTATTTACTACATATATTTCCGTATTTATTTTAGCATAATAAACATCACAATTGTCTCCAAAATTACTAATTAATTCTCTATAGAATTCAATCGGTTTTGGTGATTTTCTTTTAATGAAGTTATAAAGAGTATTTATATTTTTACTTGGATCTTTATAACATTGTACACCACTGTTTGCGGCTTTTCTAATCTTGTGTCTTGTTCTTTTATCAAAACTGTTAAAGATTTCTCTAATGTCTTTGTTTAACATCACTAGAGCTTCCCATCTTGGTTTTTCTCCTTCAAAGAATAGGGTTCTTCCTTGATGTTTAAACCCTGATTTTTGAAGGTTTGCCATTATGAGATTTATTTGGTTATTAAAATTCATAATGTTTCCTTCGTGGTCTCTAATTGATGCTGGAATGTAGGGATCAATTTTTAGAAGCATGAAGCCTTGCTTTCCCAATACTTTTTTTAATTTTTCAGCTAATTCTTGTAGTTGATTAGGGTTATCATAATTAAATAACATTCCTCTTGGAGCATAAGCAATTTTGTGCCCCATGAAGACTTCTCTGTATATGATTAAGGAAGCGCCAATCAATGTATTAGAGTCGTCTGTAATACCCAAAAAGTGTATATTAAATCCGAATTTTCTCATGGTTTTTCCGTATGCTGATGACTGATAATAATTTCTGTATCTATGTCTGGATGCATAGCGGTCGAATTGTTCAGGGGTTATTGTTACTATCCTCATAGACGCTTCTCCTATTCTCTGTTCATTATACCATAAAAAAGATATTCCTTTCAATATATTATACTTATTTCAGTGGCTAATTTTTTTAGTTTATAGTATACTTATATTGGTGATATTATGTTTGAAAATAATAAGATTTTAATTTTAGGTTTTGCAAGAAGTGGTTATGAAGCTGCTAAGGTTTTAGTTCAGCGCGGTAATCAGGTTATTTTGAATGATAGTAAAAAGGAAGATGCTTTAGATCAGGAAAAAATAAAAGAATTGAAAGATATGGGTGTAGAATTTGTTTTTGGTTCTCATCCTGATGATTTGTTAGATTCTTCTTTTGATTATCTTATTAAGAATCCTGGTGTTCCTATTCATCATAAGTATGTTTTGAAAGCTAGAGAGTTAGGAATTGAAGTACTCAATGAAGTAGAGATGGCTTATCGTTTGTTTCCTAAAAACATTACTCTTATTGGAATTACTGGTACCAATGGTAAGACAACAACAACTTCTTTAACTTATGAGATTGTTAAAAGAGCATACGGTGATAGAGTTCATTTAGCAGGAAATATAGGTTATCCTCTTTCTGGAATTTTGAATGATTTGAAAGAGGGGGATATTGTAGTAATGGAAGTATCTTGCCAACAACTTGAGAATTTATCTACGTTTTGTCCACATATAGCTGTTATGACAAACTTAAGTCCAGCACATATTGATTTCTTTGGTAGCTATGAAATTTATAAAAAAGTAAAGGCAAAGTTATTTCAAAATCAAACTGCTGATGATATAGCTATTTTAAATGTAGAAAATACAGATGTTTTGGATGAAACAAAACACATTAAGTCTATAAAGAAATTTTTCTCAAGTGAAAATTCTATTAATGGTTGCTATTTAGATGGTAGAGATATTTATTATTATGGTAAGAAGATTTTAAATCGTGATGATATTTTAATTGCTGGTTTACATAATGTAGAAAATGTTATGGCGGCTTTGATGGTTGCGAAAGAGTTAGATATTCCAGATTCTATTATTGTGGATGTGGTTCGTCATTTTACTGGTGTAGAACATCGTTTAGAGTATGTTGGTACTGTAGATGGTCGTAAATTTTATAATGATACCGAAGCTACTAATATTAAATGTACACAGATTGCGTTATCTTCTTTTGATGATCCTACTATTTTAATTTTAGGTGGTTTAGAGCGTGGGCAAGATTTCTTTGAGTTATCTTCTTATTTGGATCATGTTAAATGTATTGTTGCGATTGGGGAGTGTCGTAATCGAGTAGTTCAGTTTGCAAAAACTATGGAAATTCCAGTTTATAGTTTTGAGTTTTTAAAAGATGGATTTGCAAAGTGTTATGAAGTATCTGTTCCGGGTGATGTTATTTTATTAAGTCCTGCTTCAGCTTCATGGGATCAATATAAAGAGTGTGAAATTCGTGGAACAGAATTTAAAAACTATGTTAAAGATTTAAAAAACACTCAAAAATAAATGTAAATAGTGTTATAATAATGTTTGGGAAAGGATGGATATTATGAAAATAAAAGATGTAAAAGCTAGAGAAATATTAGATTCTCGTGGAAATCCTACTGTTGAAGTAGATGTTATTTTAGAAAATGGTGTTAGAGGACGTGCTGCTGTACCAAGTGGTGCTTCTACTGGTGAGAGAGAAGCTTTAGAGATGCGTGATGGTGGAAGTCGTTATAATGGTAAGGGTGTTTTAAATGCTGTTAATAACGTAAATACTATTATCCGTGATAAAGTAATTGGTATGGATGCTGCAGACCAAAAGACACTTGATTATACAATGATTGAATTAGATGGTACTGAGACTAAGTCCAAACTTGGTGCTAATGCTATTTTAGGTGTTAGTATGGCTGCTTTAAAGGCAAGTGCTATTAATGAAGGAAAAGAATTATATGAATATGTTGGTAATGGGAAAACTTTACCAGTTCCTATGATGAATATTATTAATGGTGGTGCTCATGCTGATAATAATCTAGATTTTCAAGAGTTTATGATTATTCCACAACGTGACACTATTCATGAAAGAGTTCGTGTAGGTGCTGAAGTATTCCATGCATTAAAGAAAGTATTAAATGATAAAGGTTACTTTACTGGTGTTGGAGATGAAGGTGGATTTGCTCCAAATTTAGGATCTAACAAAGAAGGTTTTGAATTAATTATGGAGGCTATTCGCAATGCTGGTTATGAGCCTGGAAAAGATGTTAAACTAGCTATTGATGTTGCTGCTTCAGAATTTTATAGTGACGGAGTATACCATGTTGATGGAAAAGAATTAACTACTGATGAATTAATTAACTTCTATGAAGATTTAGTAAATACTTATCCAATTATTTCTATTGAGGATCCAGTAGATGAAAATGATTGGGATGGATTTACTAAGGTTACTGAACGTTTAGGTGATAGAATTCAATTAGTAGGTGATGACTTATTTGTTACAAATAAGAAATGTTTACAGATGGGTATTGATCATCATGCTGGTAATGCTATTTTGTTAAAAGTTAATCAAATTGGTACTATTACTGAAACTTTAGAAACAATTGAACTTGCTAAGAGTCATGGATATAGGACTATTATTTCTCACAGAAGTGGAGAAACAGAAGATACTACAATTGCTGATTTAGCAGTAGGTCTTGATTTAGGACAAATTAAGACTGGTTCTATGTCTAGAACAGATCGTATTTGTAAATATAATCAATTAATGAGAATTGAAGAAGAGTTAAATTAATTAACTCTTTTTTTGTTGACAAATGAATATTTCTGTATTATTCTAATTTTATCGTTTAAAGCCTTATAAAAGGACATAATGTAATTAGCTCTTATATCAGTGATTTGAGGATAGTGTGAACTCAATTATAATCTAATTATATTCCTACCTTTTTGGCGAAGCATTGCTTCCGGTGTTCTTACATCGTTATTGAATTAAGTAATAAAGGATGGTACCGTGCATAAGCACTCCTTTGGTATCATTCTTTTTTTATAGGAGGGATTTTATGAAAAATGAAGCTATTACAAGTAGAGATGTAGATTTTGCAAAATGGTATACAGATGTTGTAAAAGCTGCTAAGCTTTGTGATTATTCTAATGTAAAGGGCTGTGTGGTATTTGAACCTGCTGGTTATGCTTTATGGGAAAAAATGAGAGAGGTATTAGATGGTATGTTTAAAGAAACAGGTCATCAAAATGTTTATATGCCTTTACTTATTCCTGAGAGTTTGTTGAAAAAAGAAGGAGAGTTAATTGATGGTTTTGCTCCTGAAGTTGCTTGGGTAACTCATGGTGGATCTAAAGAGTTAGAGGAAAGACTTTGTGTTCGACCAACCAGTGAAACTTTATTTAGTGATTATTATAGTAGTGTTGTTAAATCTTATAGAGATTTACCTATGAAATATAACCAATGGTGTAGTGTTATGAGATGGGAAAAAACAACAAAACCATTTTTAAGAAGTAGAGAGTTTTTATGGCAGGAAGGTCATACTGTTCATGCTACTGCAGAAGAAGCAGAAGCAGAAACTAGATTAATGTTAAATATTTATAAGAAGTTTTTTGAGGATTATTTGGCAATCCCAGTTATTACTGGTAAGAAAACAGATAAAGAGAAGTTTGCTGGGGCTGAGTACTCTTTAACAATAGAAGCTCTTATGTATAATGGTGTTGCTTTACAATCAGGTACTAGTCATTACTTTGGTCAGAAATTTGCAAAGGCTTATGACATTACTTTTACTAATAAAAATAACGAATTAGAATATGCTTATCAAACTTCTTGGGGCGTTACTACGCGTATGATTGGTGCTTTAATTATGGTTCACAGTGATGATTTTGGATTGGTTCTTCCACCAAAGATTGCACCAAAACAGGTAGTTATTGTTCCTATTGGAGATGTTAATGAGAAAGTAGATGAAGTTTATCAGGCATTAAAAGAGAGTGGTATTTCTGTTGTGGTTGATGATTCTGATAAGTCTCCAGGTTTTAAATTTAAAGAATCTGAAGTAAATGGAATTCCAGTTCGTATTGAGATTGGTGAAAGAGATTTGAAGAATGATTTCTATACAGTTGCTAGACGTGATACACATGAGAAAATGAAAGTTTCTACTGATGTTGATATTGTTTCTTATGTAACTGATTTGATGAATGCTATGCAAAAGAATTTATATGATAAGGCAAAAGAAAGACGTGACAAGATGACTTATGAAGTAGAGACTGTTGATAAGATTCGTGAGATTATTGAAAATCATCCAGGATTTATTATTGCAGATTGGTGTGGTGATCAAGCTTGTGAAGAATCTTTAAAAGAAATTGGCGGTCTTAAATCTAGATGTATTTTAGAAAAAGAAGAACCAACTCATCATTGCGTTGTATGCGGTAAAGAAGCAAAACATCGTGTTGTTTGGGGAATTCAATATTAATTTGCATAAAATAATATATATTCTTTTATAGGAGGATATTATGAAATTAAAAGGTAATTATTTTTTTACACAAAAAGAAGATGTCAAGGACGAAGATTCTGTTAGTGCAAATTTATTAGTTCGTGCTGGAATGATAAAAAAAGTTGGTAGTGGTATTTATACATTTTTACCTTTAGGGCTTCGTGTTTTAAAGAAAATTGAAAATATTATTCGAGAAGAAATGGATGGTATTTCTTCTAATGAGTTGGTTATGCCTAGTTTACTTCCTGAAGATGTTTATGCAAAAAGTGGTAGATTAGAAGCTTTTGGAGATGATATGTTTCGTCTTCATGATCGTGTTGGTAGAGGATATGTATTAGGTCCTACTCATGAAGAGATGTTTGTAGAAGTAGCAAAGGATGTTATTCATTCTTATAAAGATATGCCATTAAGTTTATATCAGATTGCTAATAAGTATAGAGATGAACCTAGAAGTCGATATGGTTTAATTAGAACTCGTGAATTTATTATGAAGGATGCTTATACTTTTGATAAAAATGAAGAAGAGTTATCAAAATCTTATCAAGCTATGTTTGACGCTTATCATAGGATTTTTAAACGAATTGGCCTTAATTATGAAGTAGTGCAGGCTGATACTGGAGCTATGGGAGGAAGTTTATCTGAAGAATTTCAAGCAATTTGTGATATTGGTGAAGATACTATCGTTATTTGCAATCATTGTCATAAAGCAATGAATATTGAAATATGCGAGTGTCAAGGTCATTTGGAAGAAAATACGGAAGAGAAGAAGTTAGATAAAGAATTATTACATACTCCTGGTGTTGGTACTATTGATGAGTTATCTCATTCTTATGATATCGACCCTAAAAAGACTGTTAAAACATTAATTTATAAAGTGGATGGTAAGTTTTATGCTTTTTTACTTCGTGGTGATAGAGAATTAAATGAAACTAAGGTTAGTAAAATTTTATCGGCTAAGGAGATTGAGATGGCTTCTGTTGAAGAGGACGAAGAAATTACTCATGCTAAAGTAGGATTTGCTGGCCCTATTGGTCTAAATATTCCTGTTGTTGTGGATTTGGAAGTTTTAGATATGCAAAATTTTGTGGTAGGTGCTAATAAGACGGATTATCATTATGTTAATGTTAATATGAGTGATTTTCATTACGATATGGTAGCAGATATTCGATTTGTTTGTGAGGGTGATGTTTGTCCTGTTTGTGGAAATAAGCTACAGTTTAAGAAAGGAATTGAAGTAGGGAATACTTTTAAATTAGGTACAAAGTATTCTGAATCTTTAGGATTGTATTATGCTGATGAGGACAATCACTTAATGCCTGTTGTTATGGGGTGTTATGGTATTGGTGTTGCACGAGTCTTAGCTGCTTATGTGGAGCAACATCATGATGATTTTGGTATTATTTTTACGCCTGAACTTTCTCCTTATGATATAGCGATTGTTATTGTTAATATGAAAGATGAGGTTCAAGTTTCTTTGGCTGAGGAGCTTTATCATACCTTAGAAAGTGCAGGTAAATCTGTTCTTTTAGATAATCGTGATTTAAGAGTTGGTGTTAAGTTTAAGGATATGGATTTAATTGGTATTCCTAATCGTATTACAATCGGCCGTAAAGCAGAGTCAAGAATTGCTGAGATGAAACGACGCGATTTAGAAGAAGTTCAAGAGTTAGAGATAGACAAGATATTAGATTATATTTGATATCTTGTTTTTTTTGCTTATTTGTGATATAATATGTCAAACAATGAGGGGGGATTTTAGTGAGTAGAAGCGTACCTAATGAGGAATTACCAGTCACTATTTCTAGTAATTATAAAACGATTCCTAATGTATATAAGTTACCTAGAATTGGTGCTGGACATGATGGGTATATTTTTCAATTTAATAATCAAGCACTAAAATTATTAAAATATGATATTACATTAAGAAAAGAACAGGGTCTTATGACTTTTGAAAAAGCTTTATATTTTAAAGATCACTTGCATTTACAACGTATAACTCAACCTACAGATATTTTATTAAATCAGGATGGTGTTTATACTGGATATGTGATGCCTTATATTGATGATTTAACTTCTCCTAAGAAAAAAGGAACTCCAAGGTATCGTCAACCGGGAGACTTTAGTTGTGGGGATTTGATTGAGTCTTGGGATTTGTTAGAACAAGATTTTTCACAAATGACTGCTAATCATGTTAGAGCTAAAGATATTAATCGAGGTAGCTATTTATTTGGTTCTGATTTTATGTACTTATGTGATATGGATAAATATGAAGTTACGAGTGGAAGCCCTGCTGATATGAATCAGTCATCTTTAAATTTTGCTATGGCTAAGTTTTTGGCTTATGAGATGGAAAAATCGGATGCTTATGATAAAAGTCGAAAACGTGAAATTGACCGTTGGGTGAAAAAACAATCTAATTCTAGAGGCTTTTTTCAAGATATTCAAACAGAAATTGGAAGCGATTATGGTACTCCTATTTCGGAATTTACAGATTATAAGGTAAAAACTTTACTTCGTTAGTTGCATTCAGTTTAAAAATATGGTATTATATTGGTATTGTTAACGGAGGTGTGCTATGGAAACAGCGCTCTTAATTATATCTATTTTGCTTATTGTGATTGTTTTATTACAAAGTAGTAAAGCAGAAGGTGCTGCACAAATTATTTCAGGAAGTACTTCTGAATTGTTTACGCATCGTAAAGAAAGAGGATCTGAATTATTTATTACTCGTCTTACTTGGGTTCTTGGATTAGCGTTTTTTGGTATTTGTTTAGTATCTATGTTCATTTAATCGTTAAGCTCTTTTTAGAGCTTTTTTTGTTGTATAATTTTAATACTAGTTATATCTTTAAAAATACGGTATAATATGGTTAGAAGGTGATACTAATGAGAGATAATATTATTAATATATTAAAGAATAGTAAAAAAGCACTTACTATTTATGAGTTGCAAGATGCTTTAAATCTACATGAGGTAAATGAAGTTAGAGACTTGAGTGAAGAACTACGTAAGATGGAAGAAGATGTTATTATTTATTGTTCTAATAAAGGGCGATATATGATGCTTGAAGATAGTCATTTACGAAAAGGTGTTTTACGTGCAAATAAAAAGGGATTTGGCTTTGTTGAAGTAGAAAATTTAGATGATGATGTTTATGTGGCTCCAGAAAATATGAATGGTGCTATTCATGGAGATATTGTTTTAGTAGAAATTACTAGTAAAATGAATATTGATCGTATGGAAGGTCGTATTTTAAAAGTTTTGAAACGTCAAGTTGAACGTTATATTGGGGAAATTAATTTTGATTCTAAAGGTGTTGGACATATTACTTTGGATGATTCAAAAATAAAACTTGATATTCAAGTGGCTAAGGAAGACTCTTTAAATGCTGTTGATGGTCATAAAGTAGTTGTTGAACTTATTAAGAAATTGAATAAGAATATGAAATATTCTGGTAAAGTTGTTGAAATTATTGGTCATAAAAATGATCCTGGTGTTGATATTTTATCTATTGTTTATAAGTATAATATTCATACAGAGTTTCCTGATGATGTCAAAGAAGAAGTAAAAAGCCTACCAATGCAAGTTAGAGATATTGATATGATTGGTCGTAGGGATTTAAGAAATTGGGAAATATTTACAATAGATGGTGATGATACAAAGGATATCGATGATGCTATTTCTATTGAAATTATGAATAATGGTCATTATAAATTGGGTGTTCATATCGCTGATGTTAGTTATTATGTAAAAGAGGGTAGTCCTTTGGATAATGAAGCTATGGAACGTGGTACTAGTGTTTATTTAGTCGATAGGGTTATTCCTATGTTACCTCATGAGTTATCTAATGGTATTTGTTCCCTAAATCCTAATGTTGATCGTTTGGCTATTTCTTGTGTTATGGAGTTTGATCATGAGGGGAAACAATTAGATTATGAAATATTCCCTAGCGTTATTCGTTCACGTAAACAGATGACTTATAAAAATGTTAATAGTATCTTAGAAAATAATGTTGTTCCTGAAGGCTATGAACCTTTTGAAAAATCATTGAGAATTATGGAAGAATTAGCCGAAATTTTGAGGAAAATGAAAATTAAACGTGGTTATATTGATTTTGAGGTTGATGAAGCTAAAATTTTGGTTGATGAAAACTGTAAGCCTACTGAGATTGTATTACGTGACCGTGGTAAAGGAGAAAAACTAATAGAGGACTTTATGATTGCTGCTAACGAGTGTGTAGCCACTCATGTATATTTTATGGCATTACCATTTATTTATCGTGTTCATGAAGTACCAAAAGAAGAAAAACTTCGTAGTTATTTAAGTTTTGTTGGTAGTTTGGGTTACCAGATTCCTGGTGATTTAAAAGATACTAGTCCAAAGACAGTTCAGAGAATTATTAAATTTTTGGAAGATAAGCCAGAATTTAAAATTTTATCTAGTTTATTACTTAGAAGTATGCAAAAAGCGGTTTATCGTCCAGAAAACTTAGGACATTATGGCCTTGCTAGTCAGTGTTATACACATTTTACTTCTCCAATTCGTAGATATCCTGATACAACTGTTCATCGATTATTACGTACATATTTATTTGAAAAGCAATTAGATATGGGAACTATTCGTAAGTGGGAAGAAAAGCTTGTCTATATTTCAGAACATTCTTCTGATAGGGAACGTGCTAGTGTAGATTGTGAACGTGAAGTAGATGATATGAAAATGGCTGAGTATATGGAAGATCATATTGGTGAGGAATTTGAAGGTATGATTTCTACTGTAACTAATTTTGGTATGTTTGTAGAATTAGATAATTTAATTGAAGGTTTGGTTCCTCTTCGTGATATGAAAGATTATTTCCATTATGATGAAGAACATATGACTTTAACCGGTGAAAGAAGTCATGTTAAATATACAATTGGTGAGAGAGTTGTTGTTAAAGTTGTAAGAGCATCTAAAGAAGAAAAAACAATTGATTTTGAGGTAGTAAGGAAGTTGTAATGATATGGCAGTAAAAAAAGTTAGAAGATTAAAAATGGGTGGAAAGATATTAATATTTATTTGTATTTTGTTAGTATGTCTTGTTACCTGTTTTGGTCTTTCTAACTTTTTCTTTGGTTCTAAGGAAGAAACTAAAAAAGTAGTACAAAAAGAAGAAAAACCTAAGTATCCTCAGAAATATAGTATTCAATTGCTTATGGTAGGAGATGCATTGATTCACAGTGCTATATATGAAGATGCTTTGCAGAGTGATGGTACGTATAATTTTATTCCTATGTTAAAAAAAATCAAACCAATTTCATCTTGGTATGATTTAGCATACTATAATCAAGAAACTATTTTAGGTGGTGCTGATTTAGGATATTCTAATTATCCACAGTTTAATTCTCCAGATGCTGTTGGAGATGCTTTTGTTGATGCTGGCTTTAATTTGGTTTCTTTAGCAACGAATCATACGATGGATAAAGGAGAAGCAGGTGTGGTTCACTCCGTTAATTATTGGTCTAGTCAAGACGGTATCGTATGGGATGGCCAAAGAACATCGCAAGAGGAGAGAGACAAGGTACGTATTTATGAATGTAATGGTATTAAGTATGCATTTTTCTCTTATACAACCTGGACAAATGGATTAGAAACTCCTAGTGGTAAAGAGTATTTAAATAATGTTTATTCTCCTGAAAAAGCCAAATCAGATATTGAAAAGGTTCGTGATCAGGTTGATGTTGTTATTGTTGCGATGCATTGGGGAACAGAATATTCTATGGATGTTTCTAGTCAGCAGGAAGAAATTAGTCAGTATCTTTCTTCATTGGGAGTGGATCTTATTATTGGTTCTCATCCACATGTTGTAGAGCCTGTAGAATATATTAATGATGGAAAAACTTTTGTTATTTATTCTCTTGGTAATTTTATTTCTGATCAAGTTGGAATTGAAAGATTGACAGGATTAATGATGGAAGTTACAATAAATAAAGTAGTGACGAAAGATGATGTTCAAGTTACGATAGATAATCCTAGAGCAGAACTAATTTATACAAAATCTAGTTTTGGAGGAAAACGTAATTTTGTTGTTTATCCGTATTCTATGTTAAATGATGAATTATTACCTAATTATTCCTCTTATTATAATCAATATAAATCAGTAGTTAGCTCACGTTATCCAGAACTTGTTTGGGGACTTAGTAGGAGTTGATAATATGGAAATTGTTAATAGAAAAGCACAACATGATTATTTTGTAGAAGAAACATTGGAAGCAGGTATTGTTTTAACTGGTACAGAAATTAAATCTATTCGTGCTGGTAATTGTAATATTAAGGATTGTTATGGTATTGTAAAAAATCATGAGGTTTATTTATTGAATATGTTTGTTTCTCCTTATAAGGAAGGAAATATTTTTAATCATGAAGAAACAAGAAGTCGTAAACTTTTATTACATAAAAAAGAAATTAAGAAAATTGAATCTGCTATTGAAATGAAAGGATTAACTTTGGTACCTTTAAAGTTGTATTTTAAGGATAATTATTTGAAAGTGTCTTTAGGAATTTGTCGTGGTAAGAAAGATTATGATAAAAGAGAGTCTATTAAAGAACGAGATATGAAACGTGAAGCATTACGTAACATTAAAAATTATTCATAAAAAAAGAAAAGTTTTTACTTTTCTTTTTTTGTTTTTGTAGTTGTTTTTTTCTTTTTGGGTTCACTTTTCTTTACTGTTTTCTTTTTTGGAGTTTTTTCAGTTGTTTTTGTTTTTTCTTTCATCTTTGCTTCTTCTTTTTTCTTTTTTTCTAATTTTTTTAGTTCTTTTATTTCTTTTTCAGATGTTGCTGCAAAGAAGGCAATTCCTAATCCTAAGACAATTGTTATTACATCAAAGTTATTAAAAGCTTCTTGTGTTAATAGTATGTAAATGATGGAAGCTAGTCCTACCATTGCAAATATAATGGCTACTTTTTTTGTAAGAGAATATTTTTGTTTAATTCCGATGATTCCACCTACTACTGCAAGAATTGATGTAATGTAGGCTAATAAAATAATTATTATATTATGCTCTTCATGTCCTGGGAAAACTCCTGTTATTGTTCCTATAATACTTAATGTACCTAGTATTGCATAGCATACTCCAAAGATAATCATGATTACACTTAAAAATGTTAATGAACTGTTTCTATAATTTTTCATTTAATACACCTCTTTTTATTTTTTTCATTGTAACATATTTTTTTGTTTGTATCAAATTTTTGCATAATTATCTACTGGGGCAAGTAAAACCTTTCCAGTTCCTCTATATACATTTACAAGTCCTTCTCCTGATGCAGCAGATCCTACTAATGTTTTTCCTGAGCGTTCTACAGTAAATTCTAAGCTTCCACTCCATGCTATTGCCATATTTCCATCAATTTTTACTACATCATTATTTAATTCAATTTCTATTAATTCTTCTTGTGGACATGGTGATTCTATACAAAGTGTTCCTTTTCCTTCAATTCCTAGATTAAATAGTCCTTCGTTTCCAGCTACTGCTGATGAAATATTACTTCTCATCACGGCTCTTTGCTTTAAGTTTGAAGTACATGCTAGAAATAGTCCATCATCTAATACAATTGAATTGTTCCAGTCTTCCATATTTAGTAATAGGATATGACGGTAAGTAGGTTCTAAAACAATTTCTCCGTCTCCTGTATATTCTGGTTTAATTGCTGATTCTCCAGTGACTTTTCCTCTAACAGCTTTTGAAAATAAGTCTCCAACTCCTTTTATTCCCGTTGTAGCGTTTGCGTTACCGACCATCCATTGCATTGCACCAGCTTGTATTGTGATGGGAGAAACTGATAAATTACAAATTACTTGTCTTTTTCTGACATTCATAATATTACTAAAGTAACTTATTTGGGCTGTTGATGGTGTGACGCTTAAATCTCTTTGGTATTCTACAACTGTAAATGGTCCTAATTGTTTTAATACTTTAATGTCATCATTATTTGTAAAATTATTAATCTTATACATATTTTACTTCCTTTCTATTTTTTTTATTATATCATATTTTATATTTTGTTTTACAAATTTGAAATAGATAGTATACTATTTATTATAGTAGGGAGTATTGTTATATGAATAAAGTATTTTATGTGGGATTTGTTTTACTTGGGATTGGTTTGGTATTGTCTTTTGTAGCTTTTAGTGGTGGAAAGGCTTATTCTTCTTTTGACGATTGTTCTTATGAGGTTTATGATGATAGAGTGGTTGTTAGTTATGCATTAGATTCTTGTAGAGAAAGTGTTGTTGATACTAATTATAAGGTTGTTGGTAAGACACTGAATATTTATTATGATCTTGAGACGCATTGTGGTGGTTGTGCTAGTGTTGATTATGATGACTCTTTTGCTGTATCTAGCAGTAGATATAATAATGTGAAAGTATATTATCGATATGTAAAACAAGAAGAAGATTGTGGTGGTATTGCATATAAACCAATGATTTATGTTTATCCTGAACATGATATGGATTTAACTATTCAATTGGGAAAGTCTGATTTGTTAACTAGTACGTATCCTAAATATCAAAATTCTTGGAATATTCATGTATCAAAAGATTCTACTATTTATGATTATAATACGAAAAGAAATTATTACGGGCTATATTGGGAAGCTAAAGATTTTACTGAATTAGATATGGCTACTGGATTTGTTGTTAAAGGAGAAGAAACTGTTTCATTTTTAGAAGATAAGTTGGCTTATTTGGGATTAAATGATCGTGAAATTAATGAATTTATTGTATATTGGATAAATCGTTTAGAAAATAACCCTTATAATTATATTTATTTTAGAACAGAGGAAGAAATTAATCAGTATATGCCATTATATTTTAGTGAACAACCAGATTCTGTTATTAGGATTCTTGTTGATTTTAAGCCTTTGAATAAAAAGATAAGAGTAAAAGAACAGAAATTAGTTCATCGGGAACGTAATGGTTTTTCAGTTGTTGAATGGGGAGCTACTATTCATTAAAAAAGAGAATTTAAGAATTCTCTTTTTTGTTTTGTTGATAATAGTTTTTTAAGAATGTTTCTTTATAGTTGTCAAAGTTGTCATTTAAAATTGCTTCTCTTGCTTCTTCTGTTAGTCTTACGATGAATCTTAGGTTGTGAATTGATGCTAAGTTGAAATATTTTATTTTGTCTTCTTTATTATCTGATTTCATTAATTTATATAGAGCTTTTCTCGTCCATTTATTTTGACAGGTTGGGCAATCACAGTTTTTATCTAATGTTTCATCACTATCTTTGTACTTTGCTAGTTTTATGTATCCATATTTGGTATATATTCTTCCATGTCTTGCTTCTCTTGTTGGAGCTACACAGTCGAAAGTGTCTGCTCCCTTTTCTATACCAATTAAGATATCATCTGGTCGCGATAATCCTAACAAGTGTCTGGGCTTTTCTTCTGGTAGCTCTTCACAACACCATTTTAAGATATCACCTAAGTCTTCTTTTAGAAAAGCTCCTCCTAATCCATAACCATCAAAATCCATTTTTGCCAATTTCTTTGCTGTACTTCGTCTAAGATCTTCCCATCTTCCTCCTTGTAATACTCCATATAGTGCTTGATAGTAATCTAGATCATTACAATGTTTTTTATGTTCTTCTAGGCTCCTTTCGGCCCAGCGTTCTGTTCTTTTTAGTGCTTCTACATTATAATCATAATCATCGGCTAAAGAAGTAAGCTCATCGAATGCCATGTGTATGTCTGCACCTATTTGACATTGTATTTGCATAGATTTTTCTGGGCTAATAAAGTCCTTTTTGTTTATGATTGGATCAAAAAATTCTACTCCTTCTTCTGTAACTTTAGCTAATCTGTTTTTTTTATCTGTATTTGTTCTTTCTTCTACTTTGTCCATGCTTACTACTTTACCTAGTCCTGATCCTAAAGACATTACTTGAAATCCTCCAGAATCGGTAATTGTAGGTCCATTCCAATTGGACCACTTTGACAATCCTCCTTTTTTAAATATTTCTATTGATTGATTTCTTAAATGATATCCATTACTTAACATTGCTTGTATATTTATTGTTTTTAGATTTTCTCCTGAGACAAATTTTACTTTTCCTTTTGTTCCGACTGCAATAAAGGTTGGTGTTTTTATATTTCCATGTGGAGTATGTATTATTCCGGCTCTTCCTAATTTACCTGGTATTTTCTTTGTGATTTCATAATAGAATTGTTTTTTTTCTTGCATTTTACCTCCTTTTTAACATGAATTATATTTCATGTTGTATTTTATTCTTCCTTTGTAAATTTGTCAAGAAGTAAAATTGATTTTATGTTATAATGAAAGTAGGTGATATTATGACAAGAGATCAATATTTGCAAAAGGTAGAAAATATTTTAGTGCAGAAAAGTCCTTATGGTTCTTATCATCAAGAAAATTTTGATAATTATCGGACACTTGGTGATATGGCTCCTATTAATTCAGCTATTATATCTGATGTTCCGTTTGGACAAGTTATTTTATCTAACGAGGTATATCAGTTTTTAAATGCTGTTTGTGATGTGACTAATGAAGATAGAAAAGAAATCCCTTTTTTCTTGTATGGTTATGAGACGCAACCTAATGTAGTTGAATTTTCTGAAGCTTATACATCTTCTGATGATAGACATTCAACTATGGCTACTTTTAATTCTGATATGGTCCATAATTTAGGTGAAAGAATGAGGGAATCTTTGAATACAAAATTAGTTGTTTGTCATGGGCATTCGCATCCTCCTATTGGAGATGTTCACGAGAATTTTTCTTTAGGGGATTTTACTAGTTATGTTGAGATGAATGAAGAAAATTCTGTTTTTCGTGATCATCAAGTTGATTTAATGGGGTGTTTAGTTACTAGTAGTGGAGATATTAATTTTGTTTTTTATGATAATAAAGTAGAAAATTTTTATCGTTTTACTGAAGTTTATGTAAAAGAAAATGATAATAGTTTACGTCCTGTTAATACTTATGGCCTAAAACAGGCTGATAATGGTGGCTTTACTAGATAAATTATAAAAAGGCAATCGAAATGATTGCCTTTTTTATGTTGAGTTCAATTTTGAACGTAATTTTCTAATGGTGCGAATGACGTAGTAATCTACAACTTTTCACAAAATCAACGAATTTGACATATAAAATATCAATCTTTAAAAATATTCTACCACAAATTTTGCAAAACTGTACGGAAAACTGCACGGAAAACTGCACGGAAATTTTGACAAATCAGAAAAATATGATATAATAAACCTCATTCATATTGAAGAGGGGGATTTATATGTTAAGTACTAAAGATATGAAAAATAGTATTATGCAATTATTTGCAGAAAGTCAAAATGATCCATATGTAGTTGGTAATGGTATATTAACAAGTATGAGAATTGGTTTTGATGAAAGAAAATTAGAAGAAAGTAAACAAACAATAGCAACTATTTTACAAGAGTTAGGTATTGATGAACATCCTATGATAAGTTTATCTACCCTAACAACTTTAAAGAATGGTGAAGTTTGGAATCAATTACAAAGTTTAGAAGATTTCCAAGCATTAGAGTTACTTTTAGCTTGTTCGGATGCTTGTGGATTTGTTCATAATGATGCAAGTACTATACAAAGAAACATAAATGAGATTGGCGATATAAACTCTATTCTAATTTCAGCTTATGGTAGATCTATAATTGGTGATGATGATAAATGGTTACAATCTATAAGAGAAACAGTAGTTGGCAAAATGTATTTCTTAACAGAACCTGAAAGTATTAAATTATCTGCAAATGGCAATCAAGAATTAACAGAAGCACCATCTCATCTACATAAATAAAGATGATATAAAGCATTAACGCTCAATATCATCTTTTTCTATTGTTTCAATTTCTTTTGAATTATTGGACATACCAATAATATCTTCATAATTTTTATTATCTAATGCTCCATGCTCGTATAATTCCTTAGCAAATTCTTTATACTTATTATTTTTAATTCTAAAGATTTTATCCATTAAAAACTGAACAAGACTATGAAACATATCTTTAAAATACTTGAGTTTAGAGGATAAAGATTTATTTTCATTTTCTAAATTATCAATAGTAGTTTCTTGTTCTTTTATCTTCTTATTTAGAGAAATATTTTCTGATTCCAAATGTGAATTTACCATTGTAGAATGAGAAATTTGTTGCTCACTTCTAAAAAGATTTGAGTCCATTTCTTCTAAAGTTACTGATAATTTTTGTATTCTTTTATACTCTTTATTAGTATTATCTACTTGTTTAACAAACTCATCAATTTTTTCTTTTTCATCAAAAGATAATACACACTGATTTTTATTAAAACCTTTAAGTTTTGTATTATCTAATATCTCTTTTACTTCTTTGGTAGAACTATCTAATTTATCGGATTTATCTTTTGCTCGTTTTAAATTGTTCTCTTGAGTTTTAAGTTTTTTCTTCATTTTTACATACTCTGGCGTAGTATAATCTTCGTTTCTACCTTCCATTTTTTCATTTAAAATATCTTGTAGACCATATTCTTTATTATAAGTTTCAATACAATGTACTCTCATTTTATCTTGTATATCTCGAAGAGTAATTTTAGTAAAAACATCTGATTTCCCAACTTGTTTGTTCATCCCGTATTTATTTTTATATTTAACTGGTACACCTATAATATGCATGTGGGGCAGCTCTCATCATAATGAATAATGGCACTTGCTATCTTAAAATCGGGAACTAATGTTTCTAATTTTTTTACTTGTTCTTTAAATACATTAGTCATTTTTTTCTTGAAATTTATATCTTTTGTTTCCCAATATTCAAAATTTTCAAGTTCAATTATAATCTCAACTGCTAGATCACTTTTAGAGTTATCACTAACATGACTAAAATAATCTTTAATCTTTCTGTTGTCACGAGTTTGTCTATTATTGTATTCAATTCTTGCTTCTTCAAATTCATCTTTATACAATTTTTTAACATCATTTACTACTGAATTTGTACCTCTAATAAACTCAATATCTTTTTCTTTGTCATCATATTTTCTACAATTATGATTGTCTGCTTTTGATAAACTAGCAGAATTTTGAATAGCATTATTACCTTTAGAAGTTGTACCACTTAAATTAGTTTTAGCACTTATTCCTGCATCTTTATAGACTTTATAAATCTCATAACCTTTGTACTCACACATTGCCCTTAATCGTTTTTCTTGTTCAGGCAAACTAAAACCTTCTCTTGCTTGATCTTCCGTACTAACACGAATATACAAACCTGCAATCTTTTTTACATCATCCAATTCTTATCATCTTCCTTTCTTTAATTTCAAAAAAAGAGAAGTAAAGGTACTACTTAAGATAATACTTTCACTTCTCTAAACTACATTGTAAGACTCTAGGTAACTAGGTTACCACCTATATTAATTATGCAACATTTGTCGTAAAAAGTCCATTGTTTGAGAAGTGGTGTATTACTTGATTTTATTGATAAAATCTTCTAATTCTGATAGTTTAATTTTGTTTTTCAAATTTTTAATATAAATATCAGTAGAATAATTAAATGCAAGAAATGTTATGTTTTTAATAATAATTCTATGTGGCTCAATATATGTAAGATTTGTTTTATCAACTTTTCTAATACTACCATTGATAATCTTTGGAGTAGTATTACAAAAATCACAGATAATATCTAATCTTCTTTTTAAAGATTCTTCCATATCAATTTCTTGTTTGATTATATTAACCATAGACACCAACCTTTCTGACTTTGTTTCTTCCCTAAAACAGAAAAAAACCAATCTTTCGATTGATTTCTATATATCAATGTCCGAAAAAGTTCGAACAGAAACGTCAATGGTGGAGCTGAGGAGATTCGAACTCCTGTCCGAAAATAAAGCTACACAAACCTCTACAAGTTTAGTTAACTAATTATATTCATATATTATCCAAGTAGTTAACGACCAAGATAATATATTATCCCTTTACTTCTTTCTATTTTTTGGGAGAAAAATAGCTATAACCTATAAAATTTGAACCTTCAGTTATTTCCTAGGTAAGAAATAAAAGAAAGCGCAGGCCTTATTCTTATTAGGCAAATGCTACTGCTTGGTTTCCGCCAAACATGTTAGCAACTGCATTTTTAATTTTGTTTGCGTTTATTTTTTTGTACCCGTAACGTGGGTGTTCGACTTGCCATCTGTGCTCAAATATTCCCGTCGAAACCGGAACAGCCCCGTATGCGTAGATTATAGCATATTTTTAAAAAAAAATCTAGTTGTAAAGTTTGCAAAAATGTATATTATTTTCTTTGGAATGAAATACTAATATGGTATAATATGTGTGGGAAGGTGATAGATTAATGGAACAAGAACAATGGAAAGATTTTAAAGAAGGTGCATGGTGTAATGAAATTAATGTAAGTGATTTCATTAAAAAGAACTATGTAGCTTATGATGGTGATGAATCATTTTTAAGTGGGCCAACTGATAAGACTAGACGTGTTTTAAAAGTATATGAAGACATGTGTCAAGAAGAAGTAAAAAAACACGTTATTGATATCGATGTGGATCACCCTGCTGGAATTAATGCTTTTGCTCCAGGCTATATTAGTGAAGATGATGATGTAATTGTTGGTCTTCAAACTGATAAATTAGGAAAAAGAAGTATTGTTCCTAAAGGTGGAATTAAGATGGTTTATCAAGAGCTTGAAGCTTATGGTTACAAGATGAATCCTGAACTTGAAAAATTTATTAAGGGAACAAATTTAGTAAAAACACATAATGATGGAGTTTTTGATGCTTATACAAAAGAAATTAGAAAAGCTCGTCATAATAAATTATTAACTGGTCTTCCTGATGCTTATGGTCGTGGAAGAATTATTGGTGATTATCGTAGAATTGCTCTTTATGGTATTGATTATTTGATGGAGCAAAAGAAGAGTGACTGGGATAACATGAAAATTACAGTTATGGATGATGAAACTATCCGTTTACGTGAAGAGATTTCAATGCAATATAAAGCATTACAAGAAATTAAAGATATGGCTAAAAGCTATGGCTTTGATATTTCTGTACCTGCTAAGAATGCTAAAGAAGCTGTTCAATGGACTTATTTTGGATATTTAGCTGCTATTAAAGAAGATAATGGTGCTGCTATGTCTTTAGGTAGAGTAGATGCTTTCTTTGATATTTATTTTGAAAGAGACTTAAAGAATGGTACTTTAACTGAAGAGGGAGCTCAAGAGATTATTGATCAATTTGTTATTAAGTTAAGAGCTGCTAGACATTTGAGAACTCCTGAATATGATGAATTATTCTCAGGAGACCCAACTTGGGTAACATGTTCATTAGGAGGACTTACTACAGAAGGAAAGTCAATGGTTAATAAGACTTCTTATCGTATTGTTCATACTTTGGAAAATTTGGAAAGTGCTCCTGAACCAAATATGACTATTTTATGGGCTCAAGATTTACCAAGAGCTTGGAAGAAATATTGTGCTAAAGTTAGTATTGCTACTGATTCTATTCAATATGAAAATGATGATGTTATGCGTCCAAGTATGGGTGATGATTACGCAATTGCTTGTTGTGTATCTGCAATGCGTGTTGGTAAAGATATGCAATTCTTTGGAGCTCGTTGTAACTTGGCTAAGACATTACTTTATGCTATTAACGGTGGTGTTGATGAAGTTAAACGTGAACTTGTTATTCCTGGATTTGAAAAGATGACTGATGAAGTGCTTGACTATGATAAGGTTAAGACTGCATATTATAAGATGATGCATGAAGTTGCTAGAATCTATTCTGATGCAATGAATATTATTCATTATATGCATGATAAGTATGCTTATGAAGCTGGACAAATGGCATTACATGATACTTATGTAAATCGTTTGATGGCATATGGAGTTGCAGGATTCTCTGTAGCAGTAGATTCACTTTCTGCAATTAAATATGCAAAAGTTAAACCAATTCGTGATGAAGATGGAATTACTGTTGATTTTGAAATCGAGGGTGATTTCCCTAAATATGGTAATGATGACGATAGAGTAGATGAGATTGGAAAAGAAATTTTGGATGTTTTCTACAAAGAATTAAGTTCTCATCCTTGTTATAGAAATGCTCATCCAACTTTATCAGTATTAACAATTACTTCTAACGTAGTATATGGTTCTAATACTGGTGCTACTCCAGATGGTAGAAAAGCAGGTGTTGCTTTTGCTCCAGGTGCTAACCCTATGCATGGAAGAGATCAAAGTGGTGCTATTGCTTCTTTAAACTCTGTTGCTAAATTAGATTGGGCAAATTGTTGCCGTGATGGTATTTCTAATACATTCTCTGTTGTTCCTAACGCTTTAGGTCAAACTGCAGAAGAAAGAGTAGAAAACTTAGTTAATTTGATGGATGGATACTTTGTTCAAGGAGCACATCATTTGAATGTTAATGTATTAAATCGTGAAACATTAATTGATGCTATGGATCATCCAGATAAATATCCACTACTTACTATTCGTGTATCAGGATATGCTGTAAGATTTAACAAATTAACTAGAAAGCAACAAGAGGAAGTTATTGCTAGAACATTCCATGAGAAAATGTAATTATGAAGGCTAGCATAGATTCATTAGAAACCTTTGGTCTTGTCGATGGTCCTGGTATTCGGTGTGTAGTTTTCTTTAACGGATGTATGTTACGTTGCAAATATTGTCATAATCCAGAAATGTGGAAAAAGAGGGATGATAATTATACTCCTGAGGAATTAGTAAAACGTATTATGCGATGTGAACCTTATTTTCGAAATAACGGGGGAGTTACTTTCTCAGGAGGGGAACCTCTTTTACATAAAGATTTTATTATCGAAGTATGTAAACTTTTAAAAGAAAAACATGTTCATGTTGCTTTAGATACTTCTGGTGTTGGACTTGGTGATTATGAAGAGTTGTTATCTTATGTAGATTTGATTTTATTAGATGTAAAACATACAGATCCAGAGGGGTATCGTGATATTACAGGATTACCTATGAAGGAAGTTGAACACTTTATCGATGTATGTAATAAGATGAAGAAGAAGATTTGGATACGTCAAGTTGTTGTTCCTGGTATAACAGACTCTTGTGAATATATGGATAGTTTAGTTGATTATTTGCAGCATATTCATAATATTGAAAGAGTTGACTTTCTTCCATTTCATCGACTTGGTAGGGAAAAGTATATTAAATTAGGAATTCCTTATCCATATGAAGATAAACAAGATATGGATAAAGAAAAGTGTAATCAACTATATGATTATTTTAAGGAGAGATACTTTAAATAGTATCTTTTTTTTGTTATAATTAGTGTCAAAAGGAGTCGTTTATGAGAAGAAGCAATGTCTATGAAATTTATTTAACATCTAACTTTGTTTCCAAGGAATCATGGCATACTATGTTTTTAAAATTAGCAAATTATTTAGGCACTTTTTCTCGTTTTACTATGTATGTTACTTGTGATGTAAATAAAATACATTATTTTGTTGTTACCGATTCTGTTTTGCCTACTGTATTAGGTGAACAATCTGATTTTATGTTTCGTAAAGTAGATGTTCAATGGTCTTTTTCTTATGAACGTGGGTTACCATATATGAATCAATTTACAGATTCTATTCTTGATATTATGGATAAGGTAAAAATGAAATTTCATCAAGATGTGAAGTTTTTGGAATTAAAATTTAAATTTGTTGTTGGTAATGACTTTTCTTGTAGAGCTTATTTGTATTTATTGGACAACCATATTATTATTAAAAGAAAATTATTTAAAACGTTTGCTGATGAATTGCTTAGTATTGATTTTTCTAAAAGTAAAAAATATACTTATCAGGGCCCTCCTAAATATTTAGATTTTCAAAAAGCATTACCTTTATTTTCTAGTGATTCTATCCAAGCCTTATTTTCTATTTCTACTTTTCCATATTTTTCAAATGATTATTTTTTAAATTTATCTAGTTATTCTTTTGATAAGCATTCTTTAGTAGTAGGTTCTAGTGGGAGTGGTAAATCAAAATTTCTTAGTTTATTAATTAGTCGTTTGTCTAGTCATTTAGATTATAGATTAAAATATAAGGTTGTTGTTATCGATCCTCATGCATCTTTAGTGGATGATATTGGTGGAATTTCTAATAGTTTGGTTGTTGATTTTGAGTCTTTGGAACATAGTGTTAATTTGTTTTTAAATACTTCTGGTAATGTGGTAGTTGCTGGAGAGTTGTTGCTATCTTTACTTAGCTCTTATATGGGAGATTTATTTAATTCTAAGTTAGAGAGGGTTTTGAGGCATAGTCTTTTGCTTCTTTTGTATCGTAAGCAATTTGGTTTTAAAAATTTGAGAAAACTATTACTTGATATAGAATATAGGCAACATTTACTTGTTGGTGATTTACCAGATACTATTTCAAATTTCTTTTTGACTGATTATAATGAAATGAAGAATAAGTATTATAATGAAGCTATCGCTCCTGTTATTGCTTTTTTAGATGAGATGGAGTTGATTCCTGTTTTTCAAAAGGATGATCAAAATGTTTTATCATTACAAGATGCAATTCAACAGAACTTTTTGACTTTATTTTCTTTAAATAGAAATGTTTTGGGTGATTCTTGTGTTAAAACTATTTCTGGTTTGATTATGCAGCAACTGATGACTCTTATTCAAGATAGAAAGATTGATGAACACATTATTTTTGTTGTAGATGAAGTTTCTGTTATTGAAAATCCTATTTTATTAAAGTTTTTATCCGAAGCTAGAAAATATGGTTTGTCTTTAATTTTGGCTCAACAATATTTTTCTCAAATTAGTCAAGAATTACAAAATTCTATTTTTGCCAATGTAATTAATTATTTTGTATTTCGAGTTTCTAGAATGGATGCTATAGATTTGTCTAATAATATTTCTATGAAGTTAGCGAATCATGATTCTTCAGATAATAGAGTTTCTATGTTGGTTAATTTGAATGATAGGGAATGTATTATGCGATTGGGAAGTCATGGTGTTTTACTTCCAGCATTTAAGGGGAAAACGGTTGATTTTGTTCCAGTCTTCAGAAAGAAGGAAATAAAAATTGTAAAACCGGTTCCTAAGAGTGAGGTTAGCATTCCTTCTTCAAAAAGTGGTTTTGAAATTAATCCAAATATTAAATTGACAGAAGTGTTATTAGAGCAATCTTCTAGTAGAAGAAATATGAGAGGTGATGAAAATGAATAAAACACAAGTAAACGTTGTAATTGACAAAATCTTTTCTAATGTTTTTGATTGCAAAAATCCTTTTTCTATTGATGAAATATTAGAAAAATTTGCTTTTGATATAAAGCTTCCACAACAAGTCAATGATTCTCTTACGGGCGAAAATACGTGGGCTACTTCTGTTAATCCTACAAAATATATTACAGAGAAAAATACTTGGAAATGGGAAACGTGGGAGCAGCCTAAAAAAGAAATTCATAATTTGGAAGAGTTAATATCATTATGGAATCAAATTAATTATCGTACTACCGAAAGAGTGTTTGATTCTACCAATGTTTCAGAAAGTGATACCATTTATCGCTCTGAAAATGTATATCGTTCTTGTGATTCTAGTGATTGCAAAAACATTGTTTTTGTAGATGGATGCCACGGCAGTGAATATTTATTAGCTTCTCAGAGATCTGGTAGTTGTAGTTTTTGTATCAGAGTAGATGATTCCTCAGGTTGTTCTAATAGTTATAATGTATCTTGTTCAAGCAAGATTAGTAATTCATTATTTATTGAAGATTGTGGATCTTTACATGAATGTATGTTTTGTGCTCATATTTCTAATAAAAAATATTGTATTTGTAATATGCAATTTGAAAAAGAAGAGTATTTTGCTATAAAAAAAGAAATCATTAAATGGATTATTAATTCTTAATTTACCAATCATATGATTGGTTTTTTTGATTATGAAACTGTTGGTAGTGGTGTTATTAAGTAAGACAATAGCTAAAATTATTTGTATTTAGGAACTGGTTATCGTGGATTGGAAATGACAAATGGAGTATTAGCCGGGGAATTTTTGTTACATTATTCTTGTCCGTATATGGTTTTATTTTCATCTCAAAGATTTTTTCCTTTATTATTTTCTTGGCACTTTTCATTATACGAAAGAAACATTAGTTAAGAAAAATAATCCTTCTTATATTCTTATTAATGGAGTTTTATATGCAATATATGAAGATAATGGACATAAAATTTGTTTGGTTTGTTTATATATGAAACGTCATTTGGTATTTAATTCTTATAATTAAACGTGGTATTGTCCATGTCACGGCTCTTTTTTTTTGGATGGTATTTTTCTTATGGATTGCTACAAAGTCATTATCAAAAAAATAGTATAGTTGTAAAAAAAATATTCATACTAGTACTGAGGTGATAATATGAATAGACAATGTGAGTTGCTTGAGAAGATTTATAAAGATGCTTCTATGGGACGCTTTTCTATGCAAAAGTTATTGGAAAACTTGAAAGGAAAAGATAATAAGATTATAGGTGTTGTAGAATCTATTTTTCAGGATTATTCTTCTTTTGAACAGAAGGCAAAAGAAGCACTTGTTGCTCAAGATAAAAAGCCTGAAGAAGAGGGTAGTATGGCTAAAATGATGTCTTCTATGGGAATATTTAAGGAGGTTTTAACCGATAATAGTGATTCTGCAATTGCAGATTTATTAATTCAGGGATTATCTATGGGAGAAATTGAAATGCAAAAAAGGGTAGATAATGCTAGTGATGATATTAATAAAGATGATTTAAAATTAGCAAAAGACTTTTTAAAATTCCAACAAAAAGCACAAAAAGAATTAAAAAAATATTTATAAAGGAGATTGATTATGAATGTTTCTTATGTAGAAGTTCCTAGTAATACAATTACTGGAAAAGATTTAGATTATCTATCTGATATGTTTGAATGGAATTATGCTGGCTATAAAAAAATGAAAAATTCAGTGAACCAAGTAACTGATGAAGAAATAAAAGCCATAATGGACAAAGCTGCAGATGTTTTTAATCAGAATCTAAATACTATTTTATCTATTTTATCAGGAGGTGTTGCTAATGAATCAACAAATTAGTAATCCAAAAGTAGAAGTTCCTACAGGCATTGCTTGTAATGACAAAGATTATATTAATTCTTTGCTTTCTTGTTTAAAAGAAATGAGTAAAAATTATGTTGTTGCAATGACAGAAGCGAGTAATGAAGCTTTATTTGAAAAACATAAACAAGTATTTTTAACTTTAATAGCTTTACAACGTGAAGTATATGAATTGATGTTTCAAAAAGGTTGGTATATTTTAGAGCAAGCAGATGAAGCAAAAATATCTTCTAAACACCAAATGTTATTTACAGAATATCAAGACTTAAATGCCTAAAGAGAAAGATTTTTCTCTTTTTTTTGTGTTTTTGTATATTATAAATTTATTTGGTTATTTTATTAATAGGTGATGAATTTTGACAAAGATTGCCAATTATGTTATACTATACTCTATCTCAGGGGGAGATTACACATGAAAACAGAAAATTTACCGTCGAAGCGAAAGATGTTAACGACGATTTTATTTCTTTTTACAAGTTTGATGATTTGTTATTTTTATGAATATCATAAAGTGTATGCAAGTATTAATATTGCTGTATCGAAGACAGCTGTTATTGAGTACGGTAGTCCCAATTATGATATTCGTACTGTTGTTGATTCTGTGGATGGAGATATTGTATCTATAAAAAAAGATATTGATACTACTAAAGTTGGTCCACAGGAAATTATTGTAGAAGTTGAAAAAAATCAAATTAAAAAAGAAGTACCTATTATTGTAGAAGTTAAGGATACTATGGCACCAGAGATTCAGTTAAAAGCAGAAACTATTTCGTTAACTGAAGGAGATTCCTTTGATATGCTTAGTAATTTATCTTCTGTTTATGATAAAGTAGATGGGGATATTGCATATCAACAGAAAGAAATCGTTAATCAAGATGTTGATACTAATTATTATACAGTTGATAGTAATGTGGATAGTAATGTACCTGGTACTTATCAAGTAACTGTTACAGCTGTTGATCAGTATGGTAATACTTCATCTGTATCTTATCAAGTTACTGTTAACGAAAAACCAGAAGAAGTTGTTACTACCCCTACTGTTGCTCCTAGTGTTCCTAATTACAATGATTCTTATGTTGCAACTGGTGATATGAATCGATTAGTTCAAATTGCTTATTCTTTAATAGGTAGCCCATATGTTGCTGGTGGAAATAGTCCTGCTGGATTTGACTGTAGTGGTTTTGTACAATATGTTTATAGTCAAGTAGGTATTTCTGTTAGTAGAAGTAGTTCTACTCAGCTATATGATGGAGTAGCAGTTAGTTATGAAAATGCTCAGCCAGGAGATATTCTTGTTTGGGGATATGGTGTTGGTTCTCCTACTCATACAGCTATTTATGTAGGTAATGGTCAAATGGTACATGCAACAAATCCATCTCAGGGAGTTATTGCTAGTGATGTTGCCGCTTGGACTAGAGGATCAGGTACTCATGTAATTGCGGTTCGAAGAATCTAAATTTTTAGATTCTTTTTTGTATAATTTTTATATATTGGTTCATTCTAGTAATAGGAGGGAAATATATGGAAACAGTACAAAAGATTTTATTAGTTATTACCATTATTGGAGCCATTAATTGGGGATTAATTGGTGTTTTAGATTTTAATTTAGTTGATACTATCTTTGGTAGTGGCTCATTGTTCAGTAGAATCATTTATACTTTGGTTGGTATTTCTGGACTTGTTAATATTGGTATATTATTTAATCATATTGAAGCCAGATAGTTTTTTATAAAAATGGTTTTCAATTTTTTAGAAAAGTGATACAATGTTTTTGTATCTTTTTTTATTTGCCGATTTAGCTCAGTTGGTAGAGCAGCGCATTCGTAATGCGGAGGTCGAAGGTTCAAGTCCTTTAATCGGCACCATAGGGAATTTGGTTTGAATTACAAACTTTATATAGAAAAAATCAATCTGAAAACTGGTTGGTTTTTGTTGTTTTTTATTACGAAAAATGGTATCATTTAAATGTAAGAATAGGGGTGGTATATTGGATGTGATTATTTCGTTTTTCAGAGACGTTTTATCAGGCCCTTTATATATTATCGTTGTTGTAATATCAGTTATAGGAATATTTTCTTGTATCGGTTATTTAGCAGAGAAAATTATGAATGAAAAAGAAACTGTTAAGAAACAGAAAGAAATGTATGCTGAAGTTCATTTATTGCCTACTACAGATGCTCAAAGTGCTTCAGAAATCGCTTCTAATGTTTCTACAACAATTTCGTCAGCACAGGTTAATCAAGTAGGAACAATAACAGCAACTAATTTAGCACAGTCCGACGTTGTTTCAGTTTCTACTCCACCTGTTTCTAACGCAATTGCTGCTAAAGATGGTGAGGATACTTTGATTAATCCTACTACTGTTTCTACAGTAACAGGAGCGGCGACAACTTCGGTTTCTTCTGACCAGGAGAAGATTCAATAACTTTACTATTCTGTTTATTTTTTGTATACTATTTATAGCATGGAGGGATTAGATGACAATAACAGTAACTGATATTATATCTATACTGAGGAAACTTGGAGATATATGTCTTGTTTGGGTTATTTTTTATTTCATTTTGAAGAATATAAAAAATAACATTAAACTTTCTTTAATATTTAAGGGAGTTGTATTTGTAATTATTTTAAGTTTAGTAAGTGATTGGCTAGGTTTTACTACTATAGCAGTATTATTGGATTATGTTATTCAATGGGGACCTATAGCTATCATTGTTATTTTTCAACCTGAAATTAGAACTATTTTGGAACAGTTGGGAAGAAGTCAATTGCTTGGTCGTCATAAGACTTTGACGGTTGATGAACGTGAACATTTGGTATATGAGATTGTTAATGCTGTTGATTATATGAGAAAAGAACGTATTGGAGCATTAATAGTTTTAGAACGTGATATTAGTTTGGGTAATTATATTGAAAAAGCAAAGAAAATTTATGCTGATTTATCAAGTGATTTATTAATTGCTATTTTCTATGAAGGAAATCCACTTCACGATGGTGGTGTTATTATTCAAGGTGATAGAATTACTTGTGCAGGTGCAGTATTTCCAACTAGTAGCAGTCCTAAGTTAAATCGTAGACTTGGTACTAGACATAGAGCTGCTTTAGGATTATCTGAAGAAACAGATGCTATTTGTATTGTTGTTTCAGAAGAAACTGGTCGAGTTTCTATAGCATTAAAGGGAGAAATGTTATATAACTTGACTTTGGATGATGTTCGTATGATGTTAATTGATGAACTAAGACCAAAACAAGATTCTGATTTAGATGAAGATGAAATAGATGAGGAAGAGATATATGAAGAGAATAAGTAATAGTATAAAATCATTCTTCCGTCATATTGGATCATTCTTTGATAAATGGTTAATTACTCCCATAACCAAGCTTATGTTAAAAGTTGCTGGATTCTTCCGTCAGAGTACTAAAAATTTTGATAGAATTTCTGGTAAGAAGTCTACTTTAATAGTTGTTAGTTTGATACTAGCGTTTGGTGTTTTTGTAATTATTGACCAAGAGTCAAATGTTATGATTGATCAATATGCGGAAGTATTATATGATGAGCCTGTAACGGCTGTTTATAATGAGGAGTTATATGTTGTTGAGGGATTACCTAAAACTGTTGATATCACATTGATTGGTCAAAGAAGACATATATTTTTAGCAAAACAAGCTCCTTCAAAAGGAGTAACTGTTGATTTAACTGGATTGAAACCTGGTAATCATAAGGTAACACTTAATTATTCACAACGTTTGAAGTCATTAGATTATCGTTTGGATCCATCAGAAGTGACAGTTACTATTTATGAGAAAGTTAGTGAAACTCGTAGTTTAACAGTTGATATTTTACATCAAGATGAATTGGATAGTAAATTATATATTGATAATGTTGAGCTTGATCGTTCTGATGTTATTATTAAGGGTGCTCAATATAAGTTAGATCAAGTTGCAACTGTTCGTGCTTTAGTTGATGTTGAAGATATCAATAATCCTAAAGCAGGTGAAATAACATTAAAAGATGTACCTTTAGTTGCTTATGATGAAGAAGGTAAGAGAGTAGATGTTGAAATTGTTCCATCTACAGTTGATGCTAAACTTACAATTACTTCACCAAGTAAAGAGATACCTGTTAAGGTAGTGCCAACTGGTAAATTGGCATTTGGTAAGTCTATTGAATCTATTGATACTAGTGTTTCTACTGTTACTGTTTATGGTCAACAAGATGCTATTGATAAAATTGAACAATTAGAAGTAGAAGTTGATGTAAAAGGACTTGAAAATGATAAGAAATATACAGTAACGCTTAAGAAACCTAAAGGTATTACAGATATTAGTGAAAAAACAATTACTGTAGATGTTAAAGTTTCTAATTCCACAACTAAAGAATTTACTGTTAATAATATTGAATTTAGAAATTTAGCTGATGGATTATCGGTTCAAGCATTATCTGCTGAGGATACATCAGTTACTGTTTCAGTAAGTGGTAGCTCTGATATAATTGATAAGCTTGATGCTACTTCAATTATTGCTTATGTTGATTTAGATGGATATGGAGTAGGTGAACATGAAGTTGATGTTCATGTTGAAAGGGCTGATTTGAGACTTACTTATACACCTAAGACGAAGAAAGTTAAGGTTCGTATTACGGAATAAAAGGATAGTTTAGACTATCCTTTTTTTTGCATATTTTTTTTTATATTTCATAAATTGTAATAGAAATAAGTTATGGGGTGAATTATGAAAAGAATATTATTGTTGTGTTTGACAATTGTTTTTTTAGTCTCAGGTTGTGGTAAATATAGTGAAAAAGATATTATTAAAGATTTAGATAAAAAAATAAATGATATAGATTCTTATTATGTTTCTGGTAATTTGGAATTGGTTAACAATGATGATGTTTATCATTATGATGTTGAGGTTGGCTATGAGAAGGATCAGTATCGTGTTAGCTTAACTAATATTGCTAATAATCATACTCAAGTAATTTTAAAAAATGCAGACGGCGTTTATGTTGTTACACCTTCCTTAAACAAAAGCTTTAAATTTCAAAGTGATTGGCCATATAGTAATTCACAGATTTATTTATTAGAAGCAATTGTTAGAGATATTCAAGATGATGACGAAAGGATTTTTAAAGAAACTAAAAATGGTTATACATTTATGACTTCTGTAAATTATCCAAATAATCGTAATTTGGTTAAACAGAAAGTAACTTTATCTAAAAAGTTGAAAATAAAAAAAGTTGAAGTTTATAATAGTGATTCTGTTATTTGTATGACAATGAATTTTAAGAAGATAGATTATTCTCCTTCTTTTAAGAAAAATTATTTTTCATTAAATACTGTTATGAAAACATATTCTGTAGAGGAAGAAGTAAAAGAAACTGGCTTCTTAAGTGATAGTATTTATCCTTTAATGATTCCTAGTGGTACAAAATTGACAAATGAAGAAAAGATAGATAAGGGGGAAGGTGAGAGAATTATTATGACATTTGATGGAGAAAAACCTTTCTTATTAGTTGAAGAAACAGCTAATATTGCTGATGAATTTACTGTTATTCCTACTTACGGTGAACCATATCAGCTTATGGATACTCTTGGTGTTATGACTAACAATTCTCTTAATTGGACATCTAATGGAATTGAATATTATTTGGTTAGTGATGTTTTGAATCAAGATGAAATGCTGGAAGTTGCTCAATCTATTGGGGTTGTTCAAACGATGAAATAAAGAGCTTTACCTCTTTTTTTTCTTGTGATATAATTTTCTTGGGTGGTTATATGGCAAATAATAATAGACAATATAGACGAAAAATGCATCAAAAAGTTGATTCAATGCCAACTTCATTTTCAGATGGATTTGGTAAAATTATAAAGATTTTAATTGTAATCGCTATAGTTTTAGTCGTTTTCTATTTTTTAACAGTTTTTATTTTGAAGAGAGGGGATAGTACTACTGACTATATTGATACAACTCCATCTCCTGCAGATATTCAATATCAAGAAATATTAGCTGGTAATAGTTTTTCACAAGGCTCAGAACATTATTTTGTTTTATTTTTTGATATGTCTGATGAGAATGTAAAGTCTTTATATACTAGTTTTGTTACTTCTTATGAAGGTCAAGATGATCACTTTTCAATATATACTGTAGATACCAGTAGTTCTTTTAATAAAAAGTATGTTGCAGATACGTCAAATCCTGATGTTAGCAATATAGATAATTTGAAAGTTAATGGACCTACTTTGATTGAGTTTGAAGATGGTAAAGTTGTAGACTACATTGAAGGTCAACAAAATATTCAAGAAAAATTATCGTAAGGACATAAAGTTCCTTACTTTTTTTAGATTTTATGTTATGATAATTATATAGGTTATCGAGGTGGTTTTATGGCTAGGCAGAGAAAAATTCCATTTATAAAACCTAATTTTAAAAAGGTTCCACAGGTTGAAGAATTAAATGATGAAGGTGAGGATATTCGAGAAATTATTGTTGAACATAAAAGTGGTTTTAATACAATAGAAGTTTTAATTCTTGTTTTAGTTGCGATTGCTTTTGGGTTTGTAGTAGGAACCGGTGTTTCTTTTTTTAAGCAGGAATATAAGGGAGAGAAGATTTCTAATTCATTACAGGAGTTAATTGCAGTATATAATAATATTATGGATAGTTATTATGAAGATATTGATGAACAAGATTTGGTTGATGCTGCTATTGATGGGATGCTTAACTCATTAGATGATCCTTATTCTACTTATATGGATGAAGACAATGCTGAAACTTTTAATGAAACTGTTGATGGTAGTTATGATGGTATTGGTATTACCATTACGCAAAATGAGAATAAAGATATTTTAATTGTATCTGTTGCAGAAGATTCTCCAGCCGATAAAGCAGACATCCAAAGTGGAGATATTTTACTTAAAATTAATAAGAAAAGCTTATCTGGTCTTTCATTAAATGAAGTTACTGAAATTATTAAGGGTACTAAAGATGAAACATTTGATTTAATTATTAAACGTGGTGAAGAAGAGTTAACAAAAAAGGTTACCTCTGAAACAATTGATTTGGTATCTGTTACTTCTAAAGTTTATCCTTTAAATAATGGTAATGCTGGTTATATTTCTATTAATACTTTTGCAGCAAATACTTATAAACAATTTAAAAAGGAATTAAATAGGTTAGAAAAAAAGAATATTAATTCTTTAATTATTGATGTTCGTTCTAATCCAGGAGGACATTTAAGTCAAACTAGGGATATTTTGGAATTGTTTATGAAAAAGGGTAGTGTTTTATATCAAGTTCAGTATAAAAAGGAAGTTCGTAAGATTAAAGATGAAACAAAGGCTAGTAGAACATATCCTGTTGTTGTTTTAATTAATTCTTCTAGTGCTTCTGCTTCTGAAATTTTAGCAGCTTCTTTTAAAGATTCTTATGTGGACGCTACTTTAATTGGAGAAAAAACTTATGGTAAAGGAACAGTTCAAACTGCTTATTCTTTATCTGATGGCTCAAGTTTGAAATATACTACTGAAAAATGGTTAACTCCAAAGGGAAAATGGATTGATGGAAAAGGTGTTAGTCCAGATAAAAATGTTTTATTAACAGATGAATACTTATTAAATCCTACTACAGAAAATGATTTGCAATTACAATCTGCATTAGAATTTTTAGAAAAAGAAAGAAATACTAGTGGAAACTAGTATTTTTTTATATTAATATACTACTTATAATCAATTGCTTATTTTGGTGATTTGGACTGCAAGTTGTTAAGATTAGTTGCTTTTTATTATCTTTATTTATATGTATATATCCAGTCTTTTCTTCTTCCCAGATTTTATTGATTTGGTATTGATATGTTTTATTTTTATAGTTTAATTGTATAGTATCTCCCTTACTTAGTTGATTTAGCTCTTCAAAGTATGCAATTTTTCCACTTCCTGAATGAGCTGCTAAAAAGACAATACTATCATCTTGATCTGGCATTTTTGACTCTTTTAATATTGTTACATTTTCTTCTATGTTATTGTAATCACTTTCTTTTTTAAATAAAGGTTGATATAAATTTAATTTATCAATTTTTAGATATCCAATTTGATCCTTTTTTTGAATAGTAGTAGGTTTATTATAATTTTTTTCTTTTGCCTCTATCACTATGCTTTTTGTATATATACTGTGACATACAAGACTATATAATATTAGTATTAATCCAATACAACATATTCTTTTTAAATTATTTTTAATATTTTTAATAT
>USGP01000001.1 GCA_900554315.1 uncultured Mycoplasmatota bacterium | reverse complement strand
CGTAATAAATAGTATTAAATATATTATTAAAATTCTATTTTTTATTTTATTAGAAAGAATTTCTTGTCCTTCTTTATTTAATAAAATCATTAGTAATGTTGTTATTCCAAGATACATAAATCCTACATCCATAAAGTAATGTATGGTTGTGGCAATAAGTCCTGATTGAGCTTCAGGTGTTTTTTTTATTTTTAATGCTTTTATAAATATAATGACTAATAATATTGCTGCTAAAATACCTAGTTCTGTCGAATTATGAATCCATAAATTATGAATATAATAGGTATTAAAGTATTTACCTTGTGATAAGGCATTCATCATATTAAAAGATAGTGGTCCTATTCCCACTAGAAGATTATGGAAAGATAGATTGATTCCTTCTATTATCATTTCTACTCTTTCTAGAAAAGTAGAAATAAAATTATTTCTTAAAGTAATTATTATAAGTAATGTAAATAGTGAAAATATAAAGATAACTATATTTAGTTTTTTATGTAATTTAAAAAAGGCAATAATCTTTTTATACTGAGTGATATATATTACTAAGTAAATTATTAAGATAAGTGAAAAAGTTAAAGAATTTAATTTATTTATAGAAATATACATTAAAATACCTATTATATAAGGAATTATCATATTAGATAATTCTTCTAGAAAATAAAATATTTTATTTTTAGAAGAAGAGTTTTTATATTTTGTAAAAATTAAGATAATAAGTCCTAATATTAAAGCAATAGTACTTCCTATAGATAATGTAAGTGCAAGGGTTACAATTACTAATGGTGTAAGTACTTTTAGTTTTTGATTATTTATTTCTTTTATTAAAAAATAGGTTATAACCATAAAGATACCTAATACATTAGAATTATCAAATAATATGTCTAGTCTAAAACCATTTCCTGTGAGACCTTTTATAAAAAATAATAGTATTCCTAGTATTGATATAGTTAGAGAAAATATTATTGATAGCTTTTTTAGGTGTTGTTGTTCCTTAGTAGATAAAAAGCCCAATAATATTAAAATTATCGTACATATTAATTGTGTTCCAACATAACCAGTAAATAGGTTCTTTGTTGTTATAAGAGAAGAAATCATACAAACGACATTATATGTTATTAGTAAATAAAGAATAGATTTGTTTAGTATGGTTTCTTTTTTTATGAATCCTAATATACAAGCGATCAGTCCTAATAGGCTAATCACTAGTGGGATGCCAGTTTTATTAAGACATAGAATAACAAAAATGGAAAATAAAGTGTAAACTAAATAATTTTGTTCTATCTTTTGAATCATTTTTATACCTTCTTTATACTATGATTTTATCTAAGGAATTATTTTGTGTCAATTTAAAAGGACGATATTTACGTCCTACTTTTTAAATATAAATATTTTACTGAAAATATAGTTTGCTACTATGACAATGATATTCATGATAATTTTAGATATCATTTTTCCAATATTTAATAGACTAATACAAATATACATACCTGCCATATCGATACCTAATGATAAGATTCTAAAAAAGAAAAAGGAACAAATTTCTTTGATTACTACTTTTTTATCTAATGATTTGGAATTAAATACATATAATTTGTTTGTTATAAAGGCAAATAATACAGATAAGAACCAAGCAATAAAGTTATTCAAATAAACATTCATACCTGTTTTATCTAAGAAGTAAAAACTGATGATGTTTACTAGTGTTGTTAATACTCCAAAGAAACCATACCAGATAACTTCTTTTATTTTGTTATACCAAGAGGTGTTATTATCTTCTTCTATGATATTTTCTAATAGATTTATCATATTTTCTGTATTAGATTTAAATTTTTTAGGTTTGAATTTTTGAGCTTTTTTTATTGTTTTTCCTACTTGATTAAAGTCTTTTAACTCTACTAAATAGCCTTCTTTTTCAAACTCTTTAATAATTTGTTTTTGATGATCATTGACATGCTCTTTATATTTTTTTAGTCTTGCTGCGGCAATTACTTTTTTGCCTTTTTTTATTGCTGATAGAATGGATCCTGTACCACCGTGGGTAATTAATAAATCGCATTCATCTACTAATTTATTAAATTCATCTGGACTAATTAAATCAAATATTTCCATATTTTTTGATTCATATTTAGTATTTCCTGCTTGTACTACAACTCTATCTGTTATTTCTCCTTTTTCAATTGCTTTATCTATTGCAATTAATAGTCTTTCAAATGTTTTATCCTGTGTTCCTAATGTTACGAATATCATTAATAAATCCATCCCCCTACTATTGCTTTTGGATATAATTTTTTCATTGATGGCCATTGTACAATGAAATGATCTGCAAAGTGATAAATTAATTTTCCTGTTGATGTTTTGCTTGTGATATTGGCAAATGTTTCTATGTAGATAATTTTACTACCTAATATTTTTCCTATACAACACATAGGCCCTGCTGTATGAGTTCCGGTTGTAATAATATAGTCTGGATGAAATTTAATATAGAAATATAGACTTTTAAAACTGTTATATAGTAGTTTGAAAACATAAGTAAATTTATGTAGTTTTGTTCCATATACTAAAAATCCAATTCTATCTTTGTATTTATCTTTTAGTTTTAAATTGGATTTTGTTTTTTCTGTTATGATATGATAATCATATTTTTCAAACATAGGACTTAGTTGCATCAATTCATCAAGATGTCCTCCAGTTGAGGAAATAAATAAGACACTTCTTTTCATTATTTAACCTTCTTTTCTAATAAATTATACCAATCCTCTTGTACCACTTCTTCTGTATATTGTTTTACACTTTTTCTAGCTTCTTTCCCCATTTTCTTTCTTACTTCGTCTTTTTTCATTAAATCTTCTATTTTTTTCATCATCGCAGAAGCGTTTCTATTTTTAATAATATAACCATTTTTACCACTACTGATAATTTCCTTGGCTCCTTCTGCAGAGGAGAAAGCTAAACATGGAATTCCATGTGACATAGCCTCTAATAATACAATACCAAATGACTCGGTAAAAGATGTCATAATAAATAATGATGATTGATGTAACATTTTATCGATATAAGTTCTTGATTGAAAGCCATGTAATGTTACTTTTTCTTTTAATTTTTTTTCTTTAATATACTCTTCTAACTTATCTCTTTCAGGTCCATCTCCTATAATATCTAAATGCCAATTGGGATGTTTTTTGGATAATTGATTGAACATCTTTAATAAATCCATTTGGCCTTTTTCTGCAGATAGTCTTCCTACAGAGATTAATCTTTTTTCATCTAGTGGTGCTAGACGCTTTGGAATACTATCTAACATATTTGGAATATAGACACATTTTACTGGGTACTTTCTTAATTTTTTTGTATAGAATTTTTTTAGCTCTTTTGATACTAATACGAAGTAATCTAAGTTCTTACTACTTCTTACTACATCTACTGCATATTTTTCATTGTTGTGATGATGATTATGTTCCCAACCAATTTTTGTTACACTTGGATTGGCATAAAGAGCTAACCATTCGTTTAAGAAGGTACGTGTTGAAATCATTATTTCTGCATCACTATTAGAGATTGCTTTTTTCATAACAGAGAAACGTTTTGGATACATAAAGATTCCTGAGAAGGCATCTTTAAAGAATTTTATAAAATGTAATTTAGAAAAATAATCCTTTGTTAATTTCTTAGTTAACTTTAGTAGATGACCGTGAGCTAACAAAACTTTATAGCTTGCTAGTCTAACTGGAAGGTCACTTTCTATTAGATAGGTAACTTTTACTCTATCATCTATATCAAAAGCTGGCTTGTCATACAACTTATATATACATATTATTTCAACCTGATATTTTTGACATAAAATATTTGCTAGGGCGACTATTGATTTTTCAACTCCCCCATAACCTAAATGTAAAGATAAAATTGCTACTTTTTTCATGCTATCACCCATTATCATTATAACATTAATCCGTTGAAAAAAAAAGAAAAGACCATGAAATGGTCATATTATTTTTTCTTTAGTATCAAATTTAGTAAAAAATCAAATAAAACTAGAATAAATAGAATTACTGCTGGAAATAATGTTACAGAATAAAAACCTTTTCTAGTCAAAACATAGGATACTGCTGTTCCAGCAAATGGAATTGTTGCTTGATAAGTTCCTAAGATACAACTATCATCAATATTTTCTATCGTTCCATCTTCTCTTCTTAAGGAATATATTTTTGCTCCTGTTGAATCTTTTGTTACAGCAACAATTTTATTTGTACGTATTCTTGTTTGACCTTGTTCAATTGTAATATAAGATATAATATCTTTTTTCTTAACCGATTTATCACTAGTATCAATAATTACTAGGTCTCCTTTTACAGTTTCTGGTTCTAATTCATTACTTCCTACTTCTACAAAGGCAGTTTTTCCAAATTCTATAATTCCGGTTTCTGTTATATGGCCAGAGATAATTGATGTTCCAATTGCAATTCCAACAATTATGACATATAAGGTTAAAACAATATTTTTTAGCATATTTTAATAAAGAAAAAAAGCATAAAGCTTTTTTATTGACCTACATTAGTTGTTTGATTTTCTACAGGTTCTACTGGTTGTACTGGCTGTGGTGTAACAATTGTTGGCTCTGCAGTAGGTGTTTGAACTGTAGTTTGTTGTCCTGGTCCTACAAGGTTAGCAATTGGAATTGATTGTGTATTTTCTAATGGATTTGCTCCTCCATAAATTTGATGTTGTGGTTCTTGTATATTAATTTCTGGAACAATTGGATTTGCTCCTCCATAAATTACTGGTCCTTGTTGTTGTGTTGTATCTGCAACTGGTTGTACTGGTTGTGGTGGTTGAATTACTTCTGGTTGTGGTGCAACTGGTGTAGGTTCTACAACTGGTGCACTTGGTTCTACTGTTGGCATTACTGGAGCTACTGGTTCAACAGGGGTTGGTGTAACTTCAGGTGCTACTGGTGTTTCTGGTTCCACTACAGGGGCAATTGGTGCCACTGGTTCAGGCTGTGGAGCTGCTTCTACAGAAGCAATTGGTGCTACTGTATTTTCTACAGGCGTAGGTGCAATTGGAGCAACCTCAGGTGTTACTGGTGCCTGTTCTACCGTTGGCATTGCAGGAGTTACTGGTTCAACTGGTGTTGGAGCAACTGGTGCAACTTCAGGGGTTGTAGGCTGTGTAGTTGCTGCTACTGCCATAGGATCTACTGTTGGAACTTCCACTGGAGCAGGTTGTGCTGTTGGCATTGCTTCCACTGTTGCTTGTGCCATTGGATCAACTGGATTTACAGCCGGTGCTGCAGGCATTGTTGCTGCTACTGCAGTAGTAGGATCCATTGTTTGTGGTTGTGTTTCTACTGGAGCCGGAATGTCCATAATGGTTCCTGCCTGTACTGCTGGCGAATTCATTTCTGGAACTGCTCCATTATTTTGTGTAGGTGCTGCAGGTGTTGCTGTTTGTGCTTGTGCAGCTGGAGTTTGTTCTCCTGTACCTTCACTTGGTTTATCTTTCTTCTTTCTATTTGATACTAGTATATAAATTAAAGCAATAAGAATTAATAAGATACCAGCTGTGATTAATAATCCTGGTATACTGGTAAACCACTCTAAACTAAAATTCATAAAATATCGACTCCCTCTACTTTTTATTCTAATATTATGATAACAAAAAAAATTTGCAATTGCAAACATTTTATCTATTGTACATAGCTTGACACTGTAAATTCTGTCCAATGGTCAATTTTTGGAGGTAATATTTGAAATTGTAATTTTTCTTTTGTCGTTGGATGGATAAACTCTAGACGATATGCAAATAAAGCTATTTGAGTTTTGTCTTGTTTTCCATATCGTTGATCTCCACATAGATAATGTTTGTGATATGCAAATTGTACTCTAATTTGATGATGTCTTCCGGTCTTTAAAGTTATTTTTACTAAGGTTTTGTTTGACTTGGTATTTCTTGCTAGAACTTTATAATCTAATATTGCTTCTTTTCCATCAGGACTTATCATACTATTTCCGTTAGGAAGACGTTTGATTTTATCCTGGTAAGTACCTTGGTCTTCTTGGATAATACCATTTACGATAGCCAAGTAATATTTTCGTACTTTATGTTCTGTGATTTCTTTTGAAAGTCTTGCTGCAGCTTTTGAGGTTCTAGCAAAAACCATAACTCCACCTACTGGTCTATCTAGTCTATGAACTAATCCTAGATATACATTTCCTGGCTTATGATATTTTACTTTGATATATTCCTTCACTGCTGTTAATAAGTCTTGATCATTGGTATTATCACTTTGACTTAGCATATTGATTGGCTTTTCTACTACGATGATGTGATTGTCTTCATATAGTATATTAATCTTCATCTATTTTCTCCCATCTACCATAGATTCCACATGGTAAGATAAGATTATCTTTTGTACCTTGTAATCCAATTTCTCCACAGGTTATTTTTCCTTTTTTCTTTTTATCCACAGTTAATGTTAATATGTTCTTTAATACCGTTGATGATAATCCTGTTGTATAAGAATTAATTAAGAAAAATAATGGATCGTCTGATAATATTTCTGTACAGATTGTCACTAAGTAATTTAGACTTTTTTCAATGTTCCATACTTCTTTGTTTGCTCCTCTACCATAACTTGGTGGATCCATGATAATAGCGTCATAATGATTACCACGTCTAATTTCTCGCTTGACAAATTTTATTACATCATCTACTAAGTAACGAATTTCTGCTTGTTCATATCCACTTGATTTTACATTTTCTTTACACCAATCCACCATTCCACGTGATGCATCTACGTGTGTTACAGAGGCTCCTGCTGAAAGGCATGCCACTGTTGCTCCCCCGGTATAGGCAAAAAGGTTTAATACTTTGATATGTCGTTTTGATTTTTTTATTTTATCAATCATAAAATCCCAATTTACTGCTTGTTCTGGAAATAGTCCAGTATGTTTAAATCCCATTTGTTTAATATTGAATGTTAATCCTTTATAATCTATTTTCCAAGAAGATGGTAGTGGTTTTAAATTTTCCCAGTTCCCTCCACCTTTACTGTTTCTATGATATACAGCATGAATCATGGAATGATATTGTTCTAATAAATCACCTTGATCCCAGATTACTTGTGGATCTGGTCTTAATAGATAGATATCTTTCCAGCGCTCTAGTTTTTCTCCATTTGATGTAGCAATCAATTCATAATCTTTCCAATCCTCTGCTACTTTCATGTTTATCACCTCTTGCTATAATATTTCTACACTTTTGGTATCTTCTTCTTTGGTAAATATTTTATCCAATTTTACTTTAATTTGATCTTTACTAAATGGTTTAGCAATATAGTCAACAAATCCTTTTTCCATATATTTTTCTTCTGAGCCTGAGATTGCATCTGCGGTTACTGCGATAACTGGGGTGTTAAATCCTGGTATTTTTTTTAGTTCTTCTAACGCATGTTCTCCACTCATTACAGGCATCATAATATCCATTAAAATAACATCATAATGATTTCCCGCTTTGATTTTATCTAGACATTCTTGTCCGTTATAACATTCATCCATCACTATATGAAAACTATCTAAGGCTCTTTTGGCTACTTTTACATTTAGTTTGTTATCGTCTACTACTAATATTTTTTTATTGCTGAAATCTACTGTTTGTGGAGTAAGTACCTCTGTTTTCTTTTCTTCTAGTACTGGTCTAGTTACTTTATCAATTCTTTGAGGTATTTGAACCATAAAGATAGAACCTTCTTTATATCTGCTTTCTACATTAATAGTTCCACCCATTAATTCTACTAATCTTTTGGTAATTGCTAGACCTAATCCTGTTCCTTCTGCAGTTGTATTTCTTTCTACATCTAATCGTTCAAATTTGGTAAATAATTTGTTAATGTCTTCTGCTTTGATTCCACGTCCACTATCTCTAACACTAATAATTAATAAACAAGTGTCTCCTTTGTTAATACATCTAACATTTAGTTCTACAAAACCTTTTTCTGTATATTTTATGGCATTCGATAATAAGTTGTTTACAATTTGTTTTACATGAGCTTTGTCTCCAATTAAGTGATATGGAATATCATCTGCAATTTTAATTCGATACTCTATCGGTTTGTCACCAATTCTTGTTTGTTCTACTCTGGCAAGTGTTTCAATTTCTTTCTTTAAATTATAAGATACTTCTGTAATTTCTACTTTATTACTTTCAATTTTATTGATATCCATAATATTACCAACAATTTCTAATAGAGTTTTAGAAGCAGAAACAATATCATCCAAATCTTCTTTCATGCTATCAGGACAGTCTTCATTTTCTCTTACATCTTCTGATAATCCAACAATCGCATTTAATGGGGTTCTTATTTCATGAGACATACTGGATAAAAAGTCACTTTTGGCACGATTAGCTCGTTCTGCTTCGTCTTTAGCAACATTTAGTTCTGCAATCATTTTTACATCTGGATTCTCAATTGTAAAATACATGGTTAATAATGCAAATGCTATACAGTATGTTTCTGTTGTTACTTCAGGATAATATACTCTTAAGATTAATCCCCCTGTAAACATCGCAAGTAATACAATAAATGGAATAGATTTTCTAATTCCTGCTTTCTGTTTTATAAAATAGTAAATATTTAGACAGATTAGTCCTATAAAATAAGATAGTAATCCTGTCATCATTATATAATAGGATACTCCACCAACGTCTAAAATTTCTCCATCGATAATTGTGTTAATTGGAGTAACTAAAATGAAAAATACTAAAAATGAATTTATAATTATTAGAATTTTTTTACCTAATTCATATTTTTCAGCATTAAATTTATTGATGATTAAATTATATATTACTAAACAACAACCTATTGTTAATAATAAACTTAAGTGTATCTTCTGTAATACACTTACTAGCCAAACTAAAGTTGTCTTTTCTGCTACAATATAGGATAATGTGGCGTTTAGACAAAATATAAAATTTAGAACTAGTGTCCATTTATATAGTTCTACTTCTTTTGTTTTTACATTCTTTTTTGTAAAAAATATTATTACTAAAAATACACTAATGGTTAATGCTGCGAAAGGAAGCCAAATACCACTCATACGACAATCACTCCTATTATTTATAGGATATCATTTTGTTTTCTTTTTATCAATACCCTTCCTAGTCTTGCTCTATCTTGGTCAGTCATATTTTCAAATAGGAATGCATTATTTTCATTTCTATTGATATCTAATAGATGAGCAAAAGCATCATCTGGAGCGGTAGTCGTTCTGTCTTGATATCTTGTTCTTTCAATTTCTTCTACTGTATATCCATTGTCAGAGTCTTTCATAATGCTGTTTAAAAATTGATCACTGGCATCATATGGCATATCTTTTCTTATGCCAAGCCCTTGTTCTTTTTCTATATGTTCCCAAATACCCCATTTTAATGTTGCCATAACATCTCTTAACTGATCTGCTTCTTCTCTTTTGTTTTCTAGAGACATAGTTGAGGTATCAATATTTTTTCCAACTTTGACATAGTATTTGTTGTTTTGATCTTTTTCTACAGCTACTGGCACGATGTCTGCTCCTCCTCGAATAGCTCCTTCAATTACACCAGTAAATAATTTCATTACTACTTCATTTTCTGTAATATTCCAGGCTCCTTCTGGAAATATAATGATATTTCCTCCTTGTTTTAGAGTCTTTACCATGGTTTCTAAAGAAATATGTCGGTCTTCTTTATTATCGGTATCTACAAAAATCATTCCTATCATTTCTAAAAATATTCGTTCTGGACTACGATATAGTTCTCCTGGATCTCCCCACATGATAAAGGCATCTTCTTTGGCCGCTTCTACTGCCGCTTCAATATCAAACCTGGCCATGTGAGTAACAGCATACACTCTAGGACGTGGTCCCTTGGTGCTTTCATCGCTAAGAACTTCTGTTGAAAAGCCTTCTAATTTCTTTTCTATATTGATGATTGTTTTTACTAATCCATGAAGTTTTTTTCGTAATTCAATCCCTTTGATTGGATCATTATTTTCATAAGCTTCTTTTCTTAAAGCACGATGATATTCTTTTAATTCTTCTAATGGCATTTCTCTTTGTTCTAACCAACTTTTTCTATCCATAAGCATCCCCCTAATTTAGTTTCTTATTTTACCATATTTTTCTTTATTTTTCAATAAAAAAACTTGTCTGTCGACAAGTTTAACTAGCTAGTGTAAATTCTTTTCCATATGTTGTAATTATCATATTTGGTCCAAAATATAATAATTTTGGTTCTTCTTTATAATATTTTGTTAAAGTTGTATCTTTTTTTAATTTGTATTTACAAGCAATATCTGCATATTTTGTACATTCTTCTTCATTCGTTGCTTGCATACGGTATATTTCACTGGTTGTTTTTATGTAAGTTGCGCCACTTTCTCCGGCATAATTAAAATCTATGATTTCTCCATATTGAGAAGATGAGAATACTGGAGACTTTGCTGTTAACGTATACGGTGAATTAGAATCTGCTCTTGTTACTGTATATTGATATACAGTACCATCATTTTCTAATACATAGTAGATTCCTTGGTTGTTATCTACTGTTACTACTTTTACAACATTATCTCCTCCTAATAATATTTGATATAGAGGATATTCACTATCATTTGCCGTTACTTCACTAAGTGGCGATGCGTTTGTAGATCCTGGGGCATAGTAAAATTTATTGTCTTTCCCTTTTAATATTGTACCATCCATATAAGCAATAATATCTACTGAGAAAGATATCTTTTTACAGTTTTCTTCATTACTATATGGTTGTGATAAAGATAGTTCGTATAATCTTCCACTATTGGTAATGGCATAGGAACCATTGCTATACATGATGGTGTCTGATGCCGGCGTTTCGTCATCTACTGGCATTAATGATGAACAAGAAAAATCCTCTTGTGATAAGGAATAACCTGCATGTCTAATATCTCTTGTTACATTTCCATCACAACCTGTTAGTAATATGGTTGATACTACTATTCCTATTAATAAAGTTATCTTTTTTTTCATTATCTTCACATCCTTATTATGAATATATCATAATTCGTTTTATTTCGTAAATATTTTTGACAGATGTTTTTTTGTTTGACACTTCTTAGTATTCCCTATTTTTATTATTTATGATAGAATTTAACTATAAGGTAGGTGTCTATATGGAGACTACTAGTAAGAGTAAAAGAAAAGATTTTATTTTTATAGTTGTATTTCTATTAGTTGTCAGTTGTTGTCTTCTTTATTTATTTCAATCTTCTTACGCTAAATATCGTCGAGGTATTTCAGGTAGTGTAACTGGAGATGTTGCAAATTGGAATATTAAAGTTAATGGAGAAGATATTGCTAATAAGAAAACATTAACTTCAACGATTGAACCTGTTTTTCCAGAGGATGAAAATCATAATGAGGGTGTGATTGCGCCTGGATCGGAGGGATATTATACAATTACGATTGATTCTAGTGAAGTAGATGTTCCCTTTTTGTGTACTATTCATTCTGATGTTTCTTTAGATTCTAGTATTACAGATTTAAAAACATTATCTTATGTAATTAACCCTACTACTGATCGAGATCCTCAAATTAATTATAGTTCTGATACTGGCATTGTTCAGGAAATTGAAAAGAATACTGATCAAACAGTATTTCGAATCTATATCAAATGGGATGATGATGACGGAGCGATGGATAATGCAGCTGATACGCAAGCTGGAATTGATTCTAATAGTAAAGCTAAAATGAATATTACTTTACATTTTTCACAAATTAATCGATAAAACCAAGAAGTTTTGCTTCTTGGTTTTAATTTATTTGGGTTACATTTAATTCTACATTTAAATCTAAACATGGCTTTCCTGTTGAATTTTCATATTGACCGCAGGCATAACCAAAGTAACTATCAGCATCATCTTTTTCTAGGTAGATACCTGATTGTATTTTTTCATTGAAGTTATCGGCTGTTACTGTATTATCTACCTCATAAGTATCTCCTACTAAAGTATAGTAATAAACGCTTGGATCATAGGTATATAAATTATTTACTTTATAATATTCGTTTCCTTCATATTCCCAATCTAATTGAATGGAAAAATGAGCGGTATCTCCTACTACAATTAAATTTTTGTCTGTTACAAGTGATAGTTTAAACGGATATTCATTGGCTAATTGTTGGAGAAATTGTTCTGTATCTTTATTTTGAAAAATATCCTGTCCTAACAAAGTGGCATTTTTTATTATATAGCCCATTTTAGCATCAATATCCCCATGGTTTGTTATTTCTATTTGTTTTTCATATGTTAACATTCCTGGCTTCATATCAGTTATTTCAATATGAATATCCTTAATAGCATTCGTTTCGTCTTGAAATAAGACATCCCAATTGACAACACTAGCATTTAAGGTTACTCCAGCTCTAGAAATATAAGTAAACCAAGCAAAGGTATTAATACCTAGTAAAAAAGCCACAAGTAAAACACTACGAATAATTATTTTTCTTCGTAGTTTTTTTCTATCTTGTAAGTTTTCATTACTAGATAACTTCTTCACTTTCCTCATTTTCTTTCGCTTCCTTTTTGTCTTTCTTTATTTCTGTTACTGTATCAGCAATTTCTAAAAAGATAACTGCAACAATTGGTACAAATATTAAGAAGAAAAATCCGTACTGATTCTTTACAATGTGATTAATTTCTGTTACTACGGGGATTTTTCCCATTACTTTACCATAGATTTGATTATCATCAATCATAGGATCTTCTACTGTATTATTAATTCCTTTTGTTAAATAGGTCTTTTTACCATTTTCTTCTTTGATTTCAATAATTCTATGAGTTACAATTCTTCCATTAACATCTAGTTTTGTTCCTAAGTAAGTAATATCATCTCCTACTTTTAATTCACTATGATCTACTTCTTTTATTAATAGAACATCATTTACATTATAATCAGGAACCATACTTCCTGTTGCAACAGCGAAGATTCTATAACCCATAATACTTTGATTACCAGATATTCTCTGGGCTAAAATAAATGCTACATAAAGAATTAGAATCATAAATATAATAGCTTTAATAATTTTATATGGGATTTGAAAGTATTTACTATCTAAAACTTTTCTTAACATATACTCGTCTCCTCTAGTATATCCCAGGCTTTTTTCGCATCTTTTTGTTCTTCTTGTAGTTTATCCAATAAAACTTTTCTAATTCTTTTCATTTTTTCTTCATTAGCCTTTTTAATTAATCCTAATTGTTTGGTAAATAGTTCTTTAATTTCTTGTTCGGTTATTTGATGATTACTATCTAAGATGTTTTCTATTAATCTAGTCATTGTTTGAGATAAAAGTTTTTGTTTTGTCATCTCTTTTGTCTCTCGATTTAACATTCTATTGGCTAGATAAACCGAAAGAAAGGCTTGATTATATTCTCTTTTTAAATCACTATCATCATAATAGTTCTTATGTTCATTCTCATTTTTGTCCTTTTCTTCATACATTTGAATATAGTTCCATAGTGCTTCTGCTTTTTGGAAGTTAGGGTTCTTTAAAATTACATTGGTTTTTCTAATTGGAGAACGAACAGGTGATACATGTAGTTTGGATAACGTTTGCATTAGTTCTGTACCGCTGAAGCCATCTAGTTGTATTTTTATTCTTTTTAACCTTTGACCAATCGTTTCTTCAGCATTTGGGTTTTCTTGATTTAACCTGGCTTCGTTGTGTGATTTAATATCTAATGATATTTCTACTTCTTCTGTATCTATGATTGTATTGGCTTCATATTTTAAATCTTTACTGTCTTTAAAGTAAGAATACTCTCCTGTTGCACTTCTTCTCTTTTCAAAAAATGTTCTTGTATTATTAATTAACGTATAGATGAATCTATTTTCATAGGTATCTAGGCTTTCTTCTTTATTAATATTTAATATTTTTGATGGCTTTACATCGCCATTGTCTTCTATTTTTTGAATGTAGTTTGTATGTTGTGTTAAATGAATAATACTTTCTACGGTTACTTTCTTTGATTTTTCTACGGGTACTACTTCTTCTTCATTGACAATAAATCTTTTGGGATTTCTTAAAATATTATCTAGATATGGTAGAGTTTCATCTATAATATCTATCCATTCATAATCATATTCTTTTTTCTCGTAGTCTGTTTTTACAGAAAGGATAGAGTTTACGTTGTTTAAGAACTTATCTTGATTTACTGATTGTGTATATACTTCTTGTTCTTCTTTTTCCATAATATCCCTTCTTTCTTTTTAGACTATACTAATTTCTTTAATCTTAATAGATAATCTTTGCATTCTCCAAAGTTATCTTTACCAAATTCTTTATTTAAAAATTCAATAAAGCCATCAATTTCATCTCTAATATAGGCTAAGTTTAATTGTTCAAATTTTCTTAAAATCTTTCTGGCTATGTAGTAGTCTACTCCATCTACTTCTGTTCCGCCACATTCTACATAAGTTGCGACAAAGTCTCTCATTTGTTTAACGATACGGTTACCAAAAGCGATACGGAAATGTTTGATAACATAGTCATCCATTTCACTAATTTTTTGTTCCATCTCTTCTGATAAAGGATGCTTTTGTTTTGCATCAGCAAATAGACCTTCTAAGTAGGAACTGTTGATGTTCATTGCTTCCGTATCTTTTGGATCAAATGGTTGTCCTTTATCGTTGATGTCAATTGGCATAGCACGGTCGTATACCTTATCTGTTACAGCGAATGTTGAGTCATCGTTATTGATTGTACCGATATACCACATATTACCTGGAATTTGTAATTTTCCATTTTTTAATTTTTTAGGATCTGTATCCCAACTACTTGGTACTAATTCGATTACCCATTCATCTCGACTAGGCATTTCTAGAATAGATAACATTTCGGCGAAATAATATTCGACACGAGCGATGTTCATTTCATCTAATACTGTTACATAAACATCGTCTGTATACCCTGCAATATATAGACCTTTTAATACATCAGTTTCATTAAATTTCTTTGTAAATTCATTGAAGTAACCAAATAATTCTGTACGGTCTCTCCATGATGGTTGAACAGATGCGATGATAGCATCTCTTTTTATAAATTTACCCCAGGCATAGGCAAGGGAAGTTTTACCAGTACCAGAAATACCTTGTAAGATAACTAACTTGGTTGCTGATAAAGCAGAGATAAATAGTCGTATCATTTTTGTTGTATAGTACAATTTTAACTTTGATGCTGCAAAATTTCTAAATTCATCTACTAGTTCTTCTAATGTAAACGTATTGTTATAGTTTTGTACTTTGTAATCTCTATATTGTAAATCAATGGCATGTAATTTAGAGAAACGATACTTACTATCATCTTCATCCAAAGCTTTGTCCTCTTCTCCTTCTTTTTTAGGATTTTCTTCTTCACTAATGATTTCTGCTTCATCTGGTTTTAATCCTAATTGAGAAACTTTCATGGCTAGAATGTCTTCTTTTTCTTTTACTAAAGATGCTACTTTTTTATTTAATTCTCCTATTTCATTTAACATAGATTCTTGCTCTACTAAGGTTTTTCTAAATCGAATATACTTTCTTATTAATAAATAGAATAAAGCAATAATCAAAGCTAGTAAAATTGCTAATACAACTATTGCTATAATTACTAGTACCCATTCTGAAATATTAAAATCATTTTTATAAAATTGAATAATATATAAATATTCACTGAAATCAAACATCTGTGCAAAACCGGAAATAATACCTTTGAAAATAGTAAATACTCCGTTAAAGAATACAGACATAAATTCATATAAAAATCTTACAAATGTATCCATACTACCCTTCCTTACTAATTAATATTGCTTTCATGATTGTTGGTTCTTCTTTTTCTATGGTTGCTAAATCTTTTGCTTTGTATTCTTTAATTACTAGATAATCAAAATATCCTGATGTATCTATGGTTTGAATTTTGGTTGGTATATCATTAATATGACTCATATCTTGGTAGCAAGCAAAATGATATCCCTCTTTCTTTTTATTTTGTAAATACTTACTATTTATCATTTGATTATAACCTATACCTATATAGATATGATCTTTAAGGATAACATCATCTAATAAGTTAAATACCTCTTCTATTACTTCTTTTTTACTCCATACTCCTTCTGGTATTGGCATTAAGTAATATCCAATATGTTCTTTATTTATTATCTGTTGTAATATAGCTTTACTTATTAATATACTAGTTACTTTTATCTTTTCTTGTTCTATTTTGTCTTCTTGATTTACTCTTGTTAATAAAGACTTTTTATACATATTTAATTGTTTTATATTACTAAGTAATGTTATTTCCCATAATCTATCTATATATGGTTTTTGGTTTAGAACAAATATTTCTTTTCCTGTTAATATATTTTTTATTGTTTTATTGGTTTCTTTCCATTTCTTAGTCCAAGTAGATAAAGCATTTTGTAATACTGGTAATCCTTTACTTACTCTTACTATGATATTAGTAATTTCTTTTTCAACATTTTCTTCTGTTATTTTCTTTTTATCAAAAGATATGATAGCTTCCATATATTGTTTTGTTAAATCTATAATACTTTTTTTTATGGTAAAACTAGAGTTTGACTCTAAAATTTCTCTAGCTGATAGACTATATTGTAGTTCTAGTCTAATTCCTTCTTGTTCTATTTCTATTGCTTTACTATCTACTTTTATATTGTCATCTAATGTTTCAAATTTATGATGATATAGGGCTTCTACATAATTATTTGCATATCGTTTTAAACACTCAATTTCAAAGTCTAAATATTTTTGTTCTTTATATAAACATAAGGCATAGGATACTAAGCGTTTTTTCTTATATTCTAAATATCTAGTCATTAAATTTTTTGTCACTTTCTATCCCTCCTTATTTTATACTAGGTAAATTATATCATAACTTTTCTTTTGTTCATAGTCTTATTCAGCGCTTTTTACTCTGACTGTAATAATACAGTCTTCATTTACTATTGGATAGGTATAATCCTTTTTTGGGTCTTCTTTATAAAACATTATTTTTTCACTAGAACTGGCATCCATTTTAAAGGAAAAGCCACTTACATATTCATAGTGATTTACTGCTTCTGTATTTTCTGTTCCTGGTAATTTGTGTAAGTAGTTTTTATTGGTCATATCTAGAAAAATTCTTTTTGGTTTAAAACTTATCGTTACTTTGGCTGAGAAACAGTTTTCTTTTTCTTCCTCTGTTAAGGCAGCATATTCTTCAGGTGTTAGTTTGTCTCCTTCTTCATATGATGCAAATGCTGTTTCTACTTTATAGAAGGTTGCAGTGTTTGTTAAATTTAGTGTAAAATATTTATCTCCTACGTTATCTTCAATATTGTATGTGAAGCTTTTATTTTCTACGCCTATTACGTAAGTTGCTGACAATGTTTTCTCATATGGATCTGTTGAAGTAGCTTTCGTTGTAATCTCTACTTCATCTCCTTCATTAAAATTACTTTGTGGATCTACTGTAATTTGATAACTATCCGTTCCAGTTTCTGTATATATTACTCCTTCTGTTTTACTTAAGGTACATTTTACAGTGTCTGGGCATGATACTTCTACTTTGTAATTAATATCGCTTTTCGTTGATTTTAAAGCATTCTTTTTATTGTTCACATCTACTGTTAAAACATAATTATTAACTCCATCCCAGTTGTTGATTTTATATTGTTTGCCATTCATATCTAGTATAGAGCTGTTAAAGTAGAATTCATTACTTTCTAGAATGTGATTGTGTATTACGTTATATACGTATCTAGCAAATGTTGTTCCAAAGATTAATACTAACAAAGCAATAAACAAAATTAGGATACTAAGTTTTTTATGTTCTCTTATAAAATCCATAGGACACCTCTATTCTGTTATTTGATTTGACTTGATTTCTATTTCTATATTATCTATATTATCGGCATAATCTAATTTATTCTTATATTCTTTTGGGAAATTAATTACTAAGGTGTAAATATCAGTTTTTGTTTCTGTATATAGAAATTCATATTTATCTTTTCCTTCTGCTAAATTATACCAAGCTCCATCTGTATCTTGAACTATTTGAACATTTTCAAATAAGTTGGTAGCATTTGGATCATCATAATTTTCATTTCGATATAATTTATATGTCAATGGTAAATTTGTGGTTGTTCTTAAATCTAGTTGATATTCTAAATCTACTTGACTATGTTTGTTGCCATCGAAGTTAGATACACTAAATTTATAAATATATGGTTCGTTTGATGGTTCTATTTTATTTAAATCAATATTAAATTCCATATCTCCTTCTTGAATAATATATAGAGCTTTGTTAATATTAGCATTTAATTTTGCTGTAGATTCATATGAAGCATAGGCAATTTGAAATAATTTTACGGCTAGAACTATTAATAAAAACATGACTAAAACTACGATTAGTAGGCGCTTTTTCTGTTCGTAGTACTGAATATTTTCTTTTTTAAACTTCTGTAATATTTTCAGTTTTTTAGCCATGTTTTACCTCCTTATTTTCTTTGTGATGCTTTAAAATCTATTTCAATCATATCAACACTTTCTTCTTGATTATTAGGATCTACCATAATATCTTGTCCTCCATCATCCCATAAGGCATGGATAGTGATAATATCTTTTTTTCCAGCTTTTATATCATTTAATGTCATCGTTCCTTTATAGATATTTCCTTCTTGTTGTAAGTTTCCTAATGAACTTTCTACATTTTCTACTGTTAAAAGTTTATCTGGATTTACGGTATTATCTATAATGGTTAATTCATAATTAAAAGCAACTTGTGTTGTGGTAGGGTCTATTGTAATTTCAATTGTTCCTTTTGTACCAGGAGAGGCTGTTCCGGGAGCTGTATGATTAGATTCCCAATCTACTGTATCAATATCAATTACTTGGTTTTCTGTTCCTGTTACTAAAGTATTATTTACTTTTATTCTCCAGTCAGCAACTTGTCCTTCTGCAGAAGTGGATACTTCCGATTCATAAGATGTATAGGTACTGTTACTGTTGAGATAAATAAAGCAAGCAATTACTACTAATAACAATATGAGCGGCTTTTTATTCTTTATTCTCATATTACCCTACCTTTCCATTATTATTATAACACAATGTTTTTTATTCAAAAAGAAAAAAGATTAAATAATAATCTTTTTATAATAGTTCTATTTCATCATCTTTTTCTTTTTTCTCTGCTTTTTTTTCTTCTTTTTTAGGTTTGATATCCTTTTTTATTTCTTTTTTCGTTGGTTTTTCTTCTTCTATATCATCTCCATATTTAACTACTACAATTAAAGCATAAATTTGATACATGAAGATAATTAAGATTGGTAAAATTACTAAGAATAAGAAACCTAATTTGGATTCTAATACGTCTAAAATACCACCAATGTTGTGATAGATTGCAGAATATTTTCCAATTACTCTAGTCGTAGCTATTGTTGTTCCAAGATCATCATCTAATTTATATAGAGCTACTGAATCGTCAGAACTAACAATTTCTTTTACATGGGCTGTTCTAATGGTGTATTTATTTTCTGCAGTTCCATAGTAGTAGATTTTGTCTCCAACGTTAATGTCTTTTGCTTCTCCTTTTACGATAATTAAATCGTTTTCTTGGGCTTCATCTAGATATTCAGCTCTGAAATCATCAATTGTTAATAAAGTCGTATCGCCGAATTGTGTAAATCCATATTTGTTTGTACATAGTAAACATGCTGTGATACAAATAACATATATTATAATAATTACTTCTACGAATCCCCATAGTCCTTTTAGAAAATTTTTCATCTGTCCACCTACTCTTATCTTGTATTCTATTTTAGGTTATCATAATTTATTGTTTTTTTCAATTAAAAGGAACATATTTTTTTATGTTCCTTTTTTATTGGACAGTATCTTTTTTGATAATGATATATTCTTGATCTTCATCAATCAATTGATTGCTGTCATATAATTTGAAAATTACTCTATAGGTTCCACTTGTTAAAGTATCAGCGTAGTTCCAAGTAAATGTATTTTGTGAAGAAAGCGTTGTTGTTATAAATCGTTCATTTGGAGTTCCTGCTTGATATCCCGCATTATTAGCTAGTGGTAACGCACTATTGAATACTTGATTAAAATCAACTTCGCTGTATGTAGTAGTTTCTTTGTTGTCAATATCTCTTTTATAGATTGAAACACGTAAGTTTGGAGATTCTAATTCATTCATAATTCTAACTTTAAATTGTCCTTCATTTGTTTTTAATTCATTTAATCTAGTATTTCCGTCTACAACTTTGTATTCATCTTGACTGGATACTTCAATGGCATTTCCTCCTGGAACTACTGTTACATCTATTTCTTGTGTTGTCTCTTGCATTCCTCCAGAATTATGTAGACCATCTGAAGATGCAAATAGTGAGAAGACCATTTTATAATTACCTGCTGGTAAGGAAGTATCTGTTAATAGGTATAAGTCTTTTCGTAAGTTTGAAACTTTTCCTGCTAATTTTATTCTAAATACACCTTCACTATCAGCAAAGTATTCTACACCATCCATTCTAATACTTGTTCCAGTTAATAGACTGGATGATACTTGATTTCCTGTAGAGTCAAATAATTTAACATTTAATCCCATACTAGTAGATTCATAGTTTGTATTAATAATTGATTCACGATTTGCAGTTTGATCATACGTAACTGATGTTTGATAACTAATATGTCTTTGCATATCAGGATAAATGTAAGTATTATCAAAAGCAACATCTTGTTTTAATACTACGTTACTACTGTCATATAGGTTAAAGTACATATAGTTTTGTCTAATACCTAGTACTGTTATTACAGTTCTATCTTCATTATTTCTAAGCTCGAACTTCATATATTTATTTAAATGGGTTCCTGTTGTTGTGGTTTCTTTGAAATCAAAGATAAATAGGAATTCTTCTATGGTACGATTGTGTTCATCATCATAATAGCTTTCGTTGGCTGCTTGTTCATCGTAGGTATTTTCTTCGTCTGTACTACCCATTTTTATAAATTTATCAAGTCGATAGGTTATTTCATTATCTGTTGCTAGCTGCTGTGTTGCTCTATTATATTCGTCTTCATCAATCGTATAGTAATAGTATTGTGGCATTCCATCTTGTGAACTATAATCTAACATTGTTATTTGCGTTCCAACTGGTAGAGCATAATCTGTTACTAGAGCATGATAATTATCATTGTTTCTACCATATAAATTTTCAAAACTATCTTGAGCATATAAATCAAAGTATGCTGTGAATTGACTTTGGTTGGTAATATTAACATTTGTTGCGGCTGGCATTTCATATTTTTTATCATAAGTAATACTAGCATCATAGGCATTTCCATCGTCATATTCTTTAGCTGTTAGGTCAATTGTTATGGTAATTAATTGGACATCATACTCTATTTCGTTCTTTGGTGTTAAGGCTTGCATAGTAATTACTACCGTTCCTAAATCTTGGTTTAAAGAAATATTTTTTGCGTGATATAAGTAGAACATCATAGATGGTGCTAGCTGTTGACTGTCTGTTTTATATGATCTATCACCTGTAAATGTACCACCATTATCACTTAAGAATTTAGTTGTTCCATAAGAAGTCCATTCACTAGTTTCAGATTTCATAGAAAGTCCAAGAACGCTATTGGCATCTTCTTCTGTATCAGCTAGTTTTGGAACATTATTGGAATCAATTAATCCAACACCTGGTGTTAATCCATCTGAGTTGAAACCAATTACTTCGAATGTTGTATCTCCTTTTGAAAATTCCCTCATAGATAGTTCATATGTACCTAATGATGAATATTTAGAAGCTGTCATCGTAAAGTTATAATTAATTGCTGATATACCGATTGTCCACATATAGTAGTTAGAATCTGGTGGTGTTGGTTCGATATATTTTGTTGTGATTTCTGTATATTCGTCATTAATGTAATTACTATAAAATCCATCTACTGTAATATCATGATTTAATTTATGAAGTCCTAAAACATAGGATCCTCCAATGATAATATCTCCAGCATCTCCGGCGTCTCCGTAATTGATGCTTTCATCATATAGACCATATGAGAAGGTTCCGTTACCATATTTTTGATACATACCGAAGAATGTCATTCCATCTACTTCGCCATACTCTGTTGCGGCTTCGTTTGTGGTTACATTTAAGTTCCTGTTAGCAATCATGTATAATCTGTTATCTACATTTTTTTCTACTTGTTTTGTTTCATCGTTGATGATAACGGCAGCTTTTTCTTCCTGACCATCAATATCTACTGTACTCTTGAAATGTTTTAATAAGTTGGCATTTTGTTGTAATAATAGCATTGTGTTATTCTTGATATTTAATTCATCAATACGGTTTAGAGAATATTTAATATCTGAGTATTCATTTGTTCTATCGGTTGTTCCAGATAATTCCATTGTGACATTATCTAATATTACTTCATTTGCTCTTTGAATAGATATATTTTCACTTGGATTGTCTCTAGTTCCTAAATTCTTTATATAGATTTCACTTGTACCACTAGAAGATGAGGCATTTCCTGAACCAAATATAGAACCAGAAATAAGGAAATCATGATTATTATTTTGATAATTTGTTCCGTTTATTTCTATATCAATAGCACCCGTTACAGAGATGAATGAGAAGTCGTAGTTTTCTGATCCTTCTGCATTTGCTTCTCCTCCACCAAAGACTGTTCCACCGATATCAATCGTTTCTTCTTGTAAATTGTTTTTACTTACTGCAGATGTTCCAATATTGGTATCTGTCTTACCGTATACTACAGAGGTGTTGGCTCCACCATAAACATTTCCATAAATCTTACCACCAACTAAATTTACTGTTGCTAAAGAATTGTTAGCAGATTCTGTTCCAGTGGCAGCAGCATTTCCTCCGCCAAACAAACATCCTTGCTGTGGGGCTTTTGAAGTTGGAGTACCAATCGTTGTATTTCCATCTACTGTAATTGTTGTATTTTGATTTACGATAGCGCTTGCTCCGTTTCCTCCACCATAAGCACTTCCTGAGATGTTAGTGGATGTAATATTTACTTCTGTGCTACCAGTTACCTCTCCATAGTTTCCCCCACCATAGATATTAGTAGTTATATTACTGTCTTTTATTGTTACACTAGTATTTCCATTGATTGCGGCCATATTTCCGCCACCATAAATATTATTTACTGTAGCGTTTTCTACATTTACATTTGGTATATTAACAGGCGCTTCATTTCCTCCACCATAAATATTTCCGATATTTCCACCGAATACTTTAATTTTAGAATTATCCGTTGTTCCACCCATGTTGTTTCCACCAAATATACTATTAACACTTGGATTCGTTGGTGTTGTTACTGGTTGTGGACTAATTACAGTTGAGGTCGCTTCTACATTATAATATTGTTCTGATGAGTATACTGTAAATGAAACAGTATACGTTCCACCATTGGCAGGAATGATTGCCGAATTATAAGCATTATCAGAAGAAAGTGTATATACTCCATCGCTAGAAGTAATTCTTAAACCAGAGCTTGTTGATTGATAAGTGGAATTAGGTATATTTACTTGAGTCTCCCAGTCAGTTATGTCGTATTGTGTATCATTTGTTAAAGTTACATCAATCGTTGCTTCTGATGTATATCCAGTCTGCCACTGTTCCAAGAATCCTAAATTGGTTGCATCTACATTAGTTGTTACATCTAACTTTCCTTGGGTAATATTTCCTCCTACATTAATAGAAGTATCTGAAATATTACCGGATTTATTTGATCCTCCATATAGGGTTCCTATATTTCCTTCTACGATATTTATTGCGGTATCATTTAATCCAGCTTCATTTCCACCACCATAAATATATGATATCTCTCCATTATTGATTTGGATACTTGAAGTGGTATTTTCTGCTTTATTTCCTCCACCGTAGACAGAATTAATTGTTCCATTATTGATGGTAATTATTGATGTGTTAGTTTGTCCTCCAGCATTATTTCCGCCATATATTGAACCTACATTGCCGTCCTCCATGGTTAGGGTTGCTTGATCTACATTTCCTGTAACATTAGATCCGCCATAGAAATTTTGGATAGTTGATCCTACAATCTGTGAGGTTGTTGTTGTTGCATCTGCACTTTTTCCACCACCATAGACATTATTAATATTTGCTGCTCCAAGGTATAAATTTGTGGTTGTTGCTGATGCAAGATTTCCTCCTCCATAAACGTCTCCTGTTATCGTACCACCAGTAATTTCTACATTATCTGTTGTTGTTTTTCCACCAAGGTTGTTTCCACCATAGACATTTCCTGATGTTCCACTTGTTACAAAAACATTATTTGTGGTAACATTACCTGATTGATTCGATCCACCATATAAATTAGTTACTGTTGCTCCTTGTAAATAAATATTGGTTGTAGTCTGTCCTGTTTGATTTCCTCCACCAAAGGCATTTCCAATCGTTCCACCATTTAAATAGACAAAATCATCTCCTGATGGACTGCCCTTAGCATCATTTCCACCATAGACTGCTCCAAGGTTTCCATTGTTTACAGTTACTGTTACATCTCCATATACTTTTGGTGTGTAAGTTGTATTTCCTTTACCTCCACCAAAGACAGATTTTTTAACAGTACCATTATTTACAGTTACATTTGTTTTATATTGAGAACTACTACTATTTTCTCCGGTACCATTTACAGTTCCGTAGGCACTTCCGCCATAGACAGAACCATTAATGGTTGGTCCTCCATTATTATTTCCAATGGTAACATTGACATTTTCACCGACATAAGTTCCAGGATTGTTACGGTTACTATATCCACCTTCTCCTCCACCATAAATGTCGGTGTTAATGGTTCCGTTTAACACGTTTACTGTTGATGAACCGTATACAGTACCTTTTGTTCTTGAACCACCATAGATAGATCCTTCTACTTTTCCTCCGGTCATTTCTATGTTTATTTGAGCATCAATATTATTTGATCCTGCTCCGTTGTTGTTTCCTCCACCGTAAACGGAACCTTTTACTGTTCCACCTAAAATTTTAATATCAGATGTTCCTGTTCCAGAAGTTCCTACAGAACCGTAGTTACCTCCTCCATAAACATTGTTATTAATAACGGCATCTCTATCGATGATAACAATAGCTCCTTTTGCTGAACCAATACTTGTAGAAGAACTCTTACCATTACCAATTCCAAAGACTGATCCTTTTTCAACTCCCCAGTTTTCATTGCCTGATAGTTGATAGTTATCATTACCAATTACGGCATTACCACCAATATAGACAAAACCAATACTTGATAATTTTCCATCATTGTTTGACCCTAAGTATCCATTACTTCCACCAAACACAGCATAGTTAATGGTCCCGCCGGTTACACCTATTATTCTATTTCCATAAGTAGTGGTTGTTCCTGCACCTCCGAAAACAAAGTCTACTTGTCCACCTTTTACATACGTATAAGTCTCATTTAATTCATCACTAGTATTGGCTGTTAATGGTCCACCATTTAGGTTATAAATCCAACCACCTTCTACTATTGTTCTCTTTGGTGCATAGTGAGTACCATAACCTCTTCCTCCAACATAGTATCCACTACTAACGTCGGATTTATCAGAACCATATTTTCCACTTTTTATTACGGTGTCAAAAGCTAAATCTTGATTACCATTTCCACTATAAATACTACTTCCCCAACTTCCAACGGCACTGAAATACACTTCCATGCTGTCGTTATTGTTGGTGATTCTATCATAGTCATTACCAAATATTGCTTGAGCTCCTACATAGCAGTTTCCTCTACTGGTACCACCATTTACTACTTCTGCAGTATTGTATAATCCGGATTCCACAATTAATTTATATTTTTCTGGTGATCTTTGTGATCCAACACCGCTATTGTTTCCCCCCATAATACTGTTGGCATTGACAGCATCATAAGTATCCCACCAAGAACTGGCTGTACTTTGTTTTAATCCTCTTCCAATTTTTAAGTTTTGCCAATTACCATAAATGACACCTCTAGCATTAGTAGAGCTAGTAGCATCCGTATCATTTTTTTCAATATCTGTTTTTAAAGTTATAAACTCAATTCTGGCATCAGCATATATATATAAATATTCATCACTAATATCTAAAGTTCTATCACTATAATCTTGTCCATTGTTAATTCCAGTCAATGTATATGGCTTATTGTTTTCTCCTGGTACTCTTGTAATGTTTGCTCTTAGAACAATGATGTTAGTATCTCTTGTTGCTAAATAATATAAATCACTATCTTCTGTAATTACATTTGGATTATTATTACTATCATAGAATTGTACTAATTCGTAATAAGTACATCCAGCAGAGACATTACAACTTCCTGAAGTTTGTAGTTCTCCAGATGAATTATAATATCCAGCAATACTTTGATATCTAGGAACTGTTACTTTTCTATAGAAACCTGCTGCAGAAGTTCCTATTGGTACCATTGGTGTAGTTACTTCTCCAGATGGTTGAGGAGTAGTTACTACAAAGGTTGTTCCAGTATATCTATAATACTCTGCTTCTGGATCATAGTTCGGACCACTTTGTATATAATAACTACATCCACGATATGAAGTACAGGAATTACCGCTGATATCTCTATGACTGCTGTTATACGCTCCTTCTGGATATCTGCTTCCATAACTTACTTCTCTATCTTTATAAATATACAAATCTTCTAATCCTTCGTAGATTACTGTTCTATTGATAATTGATTGCATTTCTGGGCTTTTTAGCTCAGCAAAAGCATTACTCCAAGTACTATTATTATCGCTTGTTATTTCTGCTGTTGATGCGTTAATCCATGATGCATTAAATGTGATATTAATCATATCTGGTATTCCATTTGTATAAGTAACAGGAATGGTTACAGTTCTAGTATATGTATCTTTATCAAAACTTATCGTTGCTCCATTGTAATCTGTAATCCATCCATTAAATGCTTTATCATTTGGTCTGTCGGCAAATGGATTATCAATTAACTCTATCGTTACTTGATTATTGCTTACTGGATAGTATTTATAATATACAAGTGCACTTTGTTGTTCTTCTAAACTGATATACCCTTTTTCAGACTCGTCTGAAATATTAGCACCGCTGTATTTTATATATACTTTTACTAAATTACTGTCATTATAAATATTTTGATTGTTTCCACTTGGAAGTTGTCTATCCGTTGACTCTGTATAATTTAATCCTAGGTAATAATTATAGTCACTTTCTAAATCGTTAATATAAGCAGTTTCCCCATCTATTCCTGTATCATGAAGCGGAATAGCTGCACTTTTACCAAAGTTGAAATTTGTTGGGGCTTGAATATCATTTTGGACTTGTGGTTGATCTGCCCTTTTTATTATTTTTAAATTTATAGAATCTACTGTCCAAATATATTCTTCTGCAATTTCTTTATTTAAACTATCTAATACTTGCTCTAAAGTAGTATTTTCAGGAGAAGTTACTGTTAATGTGTTATTATTATTTTCAAGTTTATAAACATTTTCTAATTTTGATTTTTCACCTGTCTCTTTTACTTCTTGTATATATGTAGATACTAAATTGGTATATGATATTTGCGTTACGATGTTTTTCGCTGCACCATTTAATACTCCTATCGTATTCCCAAAACTGTTTCCATTTACGTCTGTTATTGTTATTTGGTTATAAATATTTTGAAGAGTAGTTTCTTCATTAGTTGTTGCAATTAGACCGCCTATGGTATTATTTGCTGTTCCTAGTGTATTAGTTAAGTCCATTTCTGTATCATATACAGCAATGTTACTAATAGAAGTTGTTCCTTCTACTTTGGCAGTTATGATACCTGCTATTGTTTGATTAGCTGTATTTTGAGTTGTTAGAGATGCTTGACTAATATTTAAGTTTTTAATTTCTGCATTATTAACATTTATAAATAAACCATAATAATCAGTATTATCTATAATAGTAGGTTGATCTATTTTAAAATTTTTAACCGTGTAGCCTGCACCATCAAAATGTCCAGAGAAGGCTCTTTCTTCTTCTCCAATCATCGTTCCAATACCGGTCCAAGAATGTCCTCCTAAATCAATATCATTGCTTAAAACAAAATATTTATTTTCTAAGTCTGGTAATAAATTTTCATTTACAATTTGCCTTAGATAAGCTAGTTCGCTTCCTTTTGTAATTTGATAGGGATTTTCTTCTGTTCCATTACCAGCAGAAAAAGAAGTAGCTACTTCTACTCCATCCCAGACCTGTTCAATATTACCATAAGTAGTTTTTGCGGTGAACAAATTAATTACACTAAAAGCTGCAATTAAGACAAGAAAAGTGCAAAAGGTTATTAAGATTGCTTTATTTCGTACTTCTTGTTTTCTCACCGCAAGTCCCTCCTTTTTAATGATTTACATAATTTTTTAATTTTACATAACGCTCTATTCTGTCTAATTCGAATACTTTTTTATTGTCATATTTAATTGAAATCTTTTGCATAAATGTAATTAATGATTTTAATTGTTTTTTTGCATAACCATCATTCTTCTTAATCGTTTTGAAATGGTTTTCTTGATCTATTTGTACTTTGTATTTTAGAATTTTATATACTCCATCAAAGAATGTATCATCATTATATATAATTGCGAAAGTCAATATTCTAAGCACTACATAAATTGGCATTTCATAAATTTTATTTCTTAAATTTTCATATAGTCCTGCTTTGTCTAAGTCATAATCATATATTTCTTTAAATGTTGGATGCATAATTGTTTCTTCTAATTCTTTGGTATCTCCTACTGTTAGTATTTGAGCTAATTTATAAACGTATTGATATTTTGTTAACCATTTTTTGTTCATTTTTGTAATGGTTAAAGTATCATTTTTAATTCGTAATAGATTTACAATCTGTTCTAAAAGTTCTCTTTGCTTTTCTTTGGCACTATTTTTTTCTTTTCTAACAATATTATTATCATCAATATCAATAATATCTTCTACTTCTAATACCTCAATTTCATCTTCATCCTCTGCTTCTTGTTGATCTTTTTGAATCTTTAATACTTCATTAATTGGTATATTTACTGTATTTCCAGTTGATTTTTCTTCTTTCTTTGCTGGTGTTGTTGTGAATAGTTCTTCTGGAACAGTTCCTTGTGTTTTTTTCTTTTGTTCTTTCACATCTGCAAAAATAAAGCGTTTAAAGATTTTATCAAAGTTTAAGAATGCTAATAAAATAAACACAATTAGTAAAACAGCAATTAACTTTAATACAAAGCTTGGAGAAATCACCATTTTTACAGTACCTACAATTTGATCTTTAGTAATTGGATCATCTTCTGTATTATTTACATCTCCTTGAGTAATAATTTGATTGCCAATCTTTTTAATTACTCTATGAGTAATAAATTCTCCATTGTCTGTCTGATAAGTAATAATATCATTAATATTGGCTTCTTCTCCAATCTTTACAATTACTACATCATTTACTTCAATGGTTCCAGACATTGATCCAGTGGCTACTACAAAGTATGTATAGCCAAATACATTGGCATAATCTCTTTTTAATACGTCCGTCATGATAAATGTATAAATACATAACGCTACTAGCATACCGACGAATAAATATCCAATTGATTTTACTATTTTTTTTGCTGTACTCATCTTTTCACCACGCCATCTTTATTCTTTTACAATTTATTATATCATATTACAGAAAAAAAAACTATTCTTTGAAAAAATTTCATAAATAGTTTTATAATACTTCTTCTTCTAGATGATAATCTATTTTATCAATATCACATATAAGTTTCATTTCTTCTAATGTCATATTTGATCTTTTAATGTTGTTAATTAAAGCAACGATTCCGACAGAAGATATTGCACTATCGATACTGTCTTGGCTTATTTCTTCTTTGGCTATGTTTATTCCTAATAAAGCATATTTTTCTGAAATCACTTCAGCAATATCATAATCTAGTAGGGCTGTTATTTTATGTAGAAAATCGGCATTAGGATTATAAATAAATCTAACATATCTTTCTACATAGTTTGCTAAATTAAAATCCACATCAACATCTTGGAACTTTTCTACTAATGTTTTTTCAATATAGTTATAAGAACTTAAGCTTGTTACTAATACATCAAATACAGTACTTCCATCTGTTAAATATTTTCCAATATTTACGTCTATTTCTAACTCTTCTAACTCTTGGTATAAATTAGATAATTTATTAATTTCTTCTTTCATTTTCACTTTGATTTCAGCAATCTTAGTGTCATTTTTTCTTGCCAAGAAACCAATTCCACAAGCTCTTTCGTAATCTTTATATAATTTTTCTCTTATCTTTTCTGCTGCTTCTATCTCTTTTTGTTTAGCTTCATATTTTGTCTTAGATTCATCTTTTTTCTTATAACGACTTACTAAGTCTTTAATAATACTTTCATAATTATAATACTCTTTTAAGACTACTAAATGTCTATGTAGGGCAATGCTTTCTTCATCAAAATCTTTCTTTTCTTCTTCTTTCAATTCACCATAAGTTTCTTTGATTACTAGCTGATTAAAACTTTTACTTCTAAGTGGAGCCCCTTCTGTATAATCATCTATGTTTCTACTTTTTCCTAAGAATTTTTGAAGATTTCTAAATTCATCTTTATCTTCTTCGTTTTCTAATTCTATTGCTTTTTGTTGATAAGTTGTTACTGCATTTTCTTTTGTAACTCCTTGTTCTTCTAGTTTTTTAGCTACCATTTGCTCACAATATTCTTTTAATTTTTGATGATATTTTTTTACAAGCATCAATAAATTACGTTTGATGTGCATAATTAATTCTGGACATTCCCAGTAAATGCTTTTAAACGTTTCTTGCATAATATCTTCAAAATTTTGATCATTAATATTTTCTAAAAATTTCTTCATATAGTCATTTACAAATGGACTATAATTAAAATCCACCTCTGTCAATTCAATCTTAGCATCTTTCATGATTTTTATAAAATCTTCAATACCTTCATTTATGGTATTAAGAGATGATTCTGTGTCTTCTGATAATTGATAAAAAATATGTGCAAATCCTAATTTAATTTCTAATGATACTTTGTCATCAGCAAATGGCAAAACTTTAACTAATTTATTTAAATTTTCATCTGAAGTTTGATAGACTTCTTCTTTATCTTGTGGAAAGATTGATTTTACATACTTATCTAGCTCTATATATACTGTTCTTTGATATTCTTTAAACTTACTTAGTTCTTTTGTTATATAAGCATTTCTCTCTGAAACAGCTTTTTCATGAAATTTTTCTTTCATTTTTTTAGTACCAGTTTCAGTTTCTAAAGGATAATTGGCTATATGATTTTCATTTACTTCAATTTCTTGTAATATTTTTTCTTGTTGATCTTTATTCATTTTCTTGTTCCTCACTTATCATATTATCCTCTAAATAACGAATATGCTTTTCTATTTTTTGATATAATTTTAATAATTCTTCTACTTGTTCCATAAACCCTCCTATTATACAAAAAGGCCTTCATTGAAGGCCTTTCTTTATTTACATGACCAACTTACTGATCATTTTTATGCTTGAGCTGATAATGAACTAAATTGTAAGTTGAAAGTTAAATCTCCACCTGAAGCATAATCTTCACAGTCAACATCTTGTCCTTCAACCCACATATAAATTCTTACTTTTGTTACACCTTTGTCTAAGTGTAAAATTTGCTGATAAGCTGACGTAGGAATACCAGATTGGTTAGTCGTGAATAAACCTTGGCTTGCATTGACTTCAGCAAAATAAGTACCATCAGTTGAATTAATATCTTGTGCTTGTCCACTTGCAATCGCAGCTTTTACTCCGTAATATGAGACCGGAGCATTTCCAGTTCCTTCTTGTAACCCACCTTTTCCATAATTTGATTGAGCGTTGTTAACACCGTTTGCAGTATGTGCATCAGCATTTGGCTCCCAAATCTTCAATCCAGTTGCATCTGTTGCTTTTAAAGCTTGACTAGCACTTGAGTTACTTGCTGCTGGGTTATTACCCTGTGGTAAGAAAGCAACACGTGCAGCATTTTGAATTGATGTATCAGTTCCACCACCATCAGATTTTCCACCGATAACGTTAGAACCTGAAGTTAAATAAATATCTTGTGCTTCATTAGTATTGAAGAATAAATCAAATGCAATAAAGTCACCTTCAGTACCATTTTCTTCTGTTGATTTAGCAGCAGTTAATTTTAAGCTTCCTAAACCACCCTCATCTGATAATAATCCACGATACATGTTGATATAACCAGTTCCACCATCAACTTCTCCAGCAGTTGAAACAGGGTTAGTTTGTCCTGATGGTACTTGGTTAACAGCTGCACCATATCCAGTAGTTTTGGCATTTACAATATCATCTCTTGTAACGATTGTTTTCCAGTTAATTGCATCTGTTGAGATTTGTAGACCTGTAGAAGTAGATACATTAACATCTAATGAATCAACTGTTACAGTTTTGTTAGCAGTGAACCATGTATAAGTTGATGCAGTTAAGATTACTCCTACAAATAGAATCATAAGTAATGATAATAATACTTTTCTTTTTTTCTTTTTGTTTTGTTCTTGACTTTTCATTTTTTCACTCCTTATTCTTTTTATGCAATATGTTCTTCTGTAATATCCATATGCATTTTAATTTCTCCTCCAAGTAAATCATTTTTACATTCTGGATCGTCGCCTTCAATCCAGATTACTACTGTAAATCGATCCTTGGTTCCTGGTTTCATATTTTTTCTTTGTTCTAACACTGCTATATCTTTAGAAACAAATTTTTTAGTACCAGGTTCTTTTTTCTTCGTCACCTTATTTTTCTTGGCGTAGACTGTAGGTTTGCCATTTCTATAAATCATTATTCTAATTGCCTCATCTACATTTTTTATTGTGTCATCTACGTCCACTTCATACCAATAGTGGACTTTTTCTTTTCCTGCATTCACAACGTAGAATGTATAAGCAATGTAGTTATCTCCATTATGAGCTCCTGTTGCTTCTGTATCAATATCAGCAGGAAGCCATTTAATAGAAATGTTATCCATATAGTCAATTGTATCTGCTGATAATTGTCTAGTTTTGGATTTTAATTTACCATCCTCTGATAAAAATACATTCTTTCTATTCGACATATTTCTATCTAAGCTAACAGTAAATCTTCCTCCATCGTAGACAATATAGAGAAACAAATAAACGATGGATATAATAATGATCAATAGTAGAAAGGCTATTTTAATTATACGGGATCGAAGTTTCTTCTTATATACCTTTTCCGCTTCTACATTTACTGTATTTATTGCCATTTCAATCACCACTTGTTTTCTTATTTACTAGTACATCACAATGCTCCCTTTCCTACTATGTCAAATTTATTTTATCGTGTTTTTTTTTTATTGACAAGAGGTATTTTTACAGTTTACATTTCTTTACGTATATTTTGTTTATAGTTTTTACATTTTTTTCTTTATTATACTAAATTCATAAGAATAGCCATTGTCAATAGAAGAAAGCCAGTTAACAATAATATTCCTGCTGGAGTAATCATTCCTGTAGTATTTTTATTTTCTCTTTTAGAATATGTCTTTGGTTTTTCTATTGCTTTTGGTGCTTCTTGTTGCTTAGGCTGATGAAACATAGAAGCTAGTTCTTCTGTATTTCCTTTTTTCTTATTTGTTCGTTGTTCTGTCAACTCTCCTACTGTTTTTATGTATTCTTTTTTTGTTGTACATCCTAATGTGGTTGCTGTTCTTACATCTTCCATAGCAGAGGATAATACATTTTCTCTTTTCTTCATGGTCTCTCTAATGGATTTGATTGTATTTTTTGTTCTTGTTAGTAAAAATGCTTTTTCTCTATTTGATAAGTTAGGATTATTACCAATCTGCATAATTTGTTCTTTTCTTTTTGCTAGCTTCTTTTGACCATCCTCCACTGTCTTTTGAGCACCTTTTTGAAGCACACTGTGGATTTGTGACTCTATTGATTCTTTTTTATTTTCTTCTGTTGCTGATGAAATTAAGTAAGTAACTAGCTGGGTTTCATATGTTTTGCTTTCCTTTTCTACATTCTTTCGTCTTTCTATTAACTCTTTTGGCCTATCTTTTACAGGGTTATAGTCACTCTTTACAAAGTTTAGTTTGGATGTTGGTATGATAGAAGATACCTTATTTCTGTTTTCTGTCATATTCAATAAGCTTGCTGGAGTGTGAGCGTCTGCTCCATATAAGACAGGAGCTTGTACTTTAGCGGCTTCACTCCAAAACATAGGATTAGGATATGGAATAGAAGTTTTATTTCCTTCTAAATTTTTTAAGTTGATTTCTAGGGGTATTCCTAAGTCTTTGGATTTTTCACATATCATTTTACTAGCTATTTGAGCATTTTTATCAAACAGAGGTCGTTCTTGTTCAGAAATTAAATCTCTAGTTTCCATAAAAATATCAGGATGAGCTACAATGTCAAATAATCCTGTATCCATTGCTTCACAGACACTTTTTGCGTATTTTAACGGATAATCTGGAGAATCTTTTTTTACCTTTTTAGCATTTTCTATTACAAAATGTTGTCCTAAAATTAGATAATCTAATTTATTTTTTAATTCATTTAAATACGTAATTTTTCTTGAATCATATTCGGCTTCTAATCCACAGAGAATGGTCATATCTGGATTTTCTTTAGCAAGACTTCTGATTGAAAACAGATATTCTCCAAAACTTTCAGGAGTCATTCTATTTTTATCTTGTGGAAATTCTATACTAGGATTTGGAATATGGTCGGAAAACCCTAATGTTTGGATACCACTTTCTTTGGCTAGAGCTACATATTCTTTATCTGTTGCGATACTAGCGTGTCCACAACGATTGGTATGTGTATGATAGTTATATTTTTGTGGTGTTAACTCTCTACCTAAAGCTTCACTTTTTTCTGTCATTTTCTCGGTAAAATACCCGGCATTTTGACTTTTTATGAATGGTTGTTTATGTTTTTTTCTTTCTCTATTTTCTAATGCTACTAAAAAACTTTGGCTATCTGTTTTACTCCAGATGGTAAAGCCTCTTAGATTGGGTTCTTCTTGAAAGATACTGTATAGGTCATTTATTTTTAGTTGTCTTGCAATTTCGGTTTGTAAATCTCCAGACTTTCCATCTACCATTTTTAAATCAAATTCTGTAATTTCAATTGGTAATCGTAACTTTTGTAATTGATGAAACATATTTTTTACGTCTTGATTTTTTACATTGCTGTTGATATGCATTTGTGTTCCTATACTATCTATCAATCTTATATTGTGAGTTTTTTCATATTGTTGAATTCTATTTAGCATTTCAAAAGTTAGTGGTAGTTTATTAGGGTCTACTAAGTTATCCTCATTATACATGAAATCTGTACTTGGTAGATTTTTTCTCGCTACTGTTAATACATCGCATAAATCTTCTATTGTTAAATGTTTTAGCCAACCTGCCATTATATTGTCATCCAAAGAGCTTGAAGTAATATCTCCTCGATATTGATATGGTTGGTTTCCGGTCATAGGAAATCTATTTAGTACTTCATTCATGACATCGATACTTCTAACAGTCTCACTATATCCGTTATCTCTTATAAATTTCGTAGTAGCATCTACATAATCCATTAATTTTTGTTTTACTAGTTCTTTATTTTCTTCTGTTTTTTCTAAGTCATATAATTCTTTAGGACAATCCATATAAAATATCAACGTATTAATTCTTACTTTTTTTCCTTCTTGTTTAGCAAAATCAAGACATTCTTGTAACTTGGTAAAATTAAAACTGCCATCTGGTAGAACGATATTACCATATTTTCCTACTTCATCTAATGTAATGGAATTTCTACTTCTTACTTGTTCTAATAAATTCCTAACTGCTTCTATTTTTGTTTGCTTTATTCCTTCTTTTTCTACTACTGTCAAGTTATTGATGATTCCATAGGCTTCATGTTGTTCTTCTTCTGTTAATACTTGTTCTAGTTTTTTTGCGACCTCTTCTCTTGATTCTGATGTATCTACTATTGGTCTTACTTTTTCTTTTATTTCTGGTGATACATCCTCTGAAGAAAGGAAAAGTTCTAATTTCTTTCTTAATACTAACATAGGATCTTCTAATGTATCTTCTATCGAAATAAGACTATCTTGGTAAGTATGAAACGCACTTTCGATTGCAGATTCTAGGTCTTGAGAGAAATCTATGTCTTTTCCTTTTAATATTGGAATTTGTTTTACTACTTGACGAAGTTGTTCCAAGGATTTCGCATCTACAATTTTCATTAATTCAATGTCTTGTTGATTTAGGGTAATTCCTTGATATTGAACTGGTAAAGTTGATAGTTCTTTTCTATTTTGGGAATCTTTTAATTTTTCTCTTGCCTGTTGTATTTGACGAATACGGGATACATATTCTTCTGCTACCTGATTAATTTCCTCTATTATTTCATTTATAGGACTCGTACTATATTTATATCTATTTATTAGCCTATTTAATTGGTCTGTAGGAACCACTATACCCATTTTTTCTAATTGATTACTCAAGTCATTAATATAGTTTTCAATATAAGTCATTCTTTCTTCTCTCATATTTACACTTCCTACCACTCTATCTTTTTTCATTATATCATAGTTTCATTTTATTTTTGCAAGAAAAAAGTACTATTCTTTTGGAACAGTACTTGTTCTTGTATATATTTTAGGCTGTTCATTAGGTTGGTTAGGTACTCTAGAATTATCTATTACTGAAACAATATTTTGTAATGATTGGGTATTTAGTTCTGTATTTTTAGGATGGTAGAAATACCCTTCATAACATTCTAAATCTTTTTTTCCACCTAATTCTATATATGTTTCTATTAAATTCATCAAGGCATCTGTATTACTATAATCTATTCCATATTTCATAGGAATATCTATGTCTCTTTCTAGTTCACTCGCAAATAATAAGCCTCGTCTAGGTCCTAATTTAGATCCTCCCCGTTCAATGATTTCATACATTGCACAGTCTAGGATTCCTTCTTTTGTCTTTTCCATTATTTGATGAATTCTTATCACATTTTTAGCTTCTGATTTTTTTGGGATTATGATTCCGTGATGTTCTAATTCTTCTACTGCTTCTTTTAGACTTTTTCCTTTTAATACAAGGTCTTCTGGTTTTGTTCCGTTTATTGTTTCAAGAAATTCTGCTTGCTCTACATGTCCATCTTTTGTTAAATGAAGATGGGCTTGTGGTACTTTTACAACAATTGGTCTACCCGTTTCTGGATTGATTCCTTTTTCTTCTACATCTAAATATACAATCTGTGGATAATTTAAGTCTTTTAAATATAATCTTTCTAATACTGGTAAAGCATTTATAAAAGTTTCATAGTTATAAAAATCTTGCCAATTATTTTCTTCTCCTTGATACATTGGATTATGTTCAAACATTTCTTGGCTACTTTGAGTACCGTCTATTAATCCCATTGGAATGATTCTGTTGACATCATAATCTGGATATCTTAATTCATACCATATTGCGACTTTATCAATTAAATGTCTAATAGCTTTGGGAGAAGCAAACATTTGAGGATTACTTTTTGTTACTTGTCTGTAGTTTAAAATAAAGTCATTTATTTTTTGATTTAAATCGGTAACTTTTTGATCCTTTTTATCTTTTTTTATTAGTTTTTCTTTTAATTCTTCTAGTTTTTTCTTTGTCATAGTTACACCTCAGCTGTTAGTATATCATCATTTTATTTATGTGTCTAATTTCTTTATAATCTACCTCTATATTGGTATAGTGTTTTTACTAATTTTTTATTATAGGCGGGTTTTGTAACATCCATATTTTTATCACTAGCAATCTTTTTAGATAAATAATACATCTGTAGCATTAGTTCATATTCCTGCCAATAAGGTTCATCTGTAGTTGGAGAAAAGATGGATACATTGTGATATTGTTCTGTTAAAATATCGATTAATAGATTATCAAATTCACTGTTTTTATGAGATAAATATATCATTTTACTATCAGGATATTGATATAGTAAATTACTTCTTCCGTGGCAGAAAGAGCCTTTATCGTGAACAATAGGAATAGCTATTCCTGTTTCTGTTAAATTAGATTCTAGTATAGAACTAGATGGTTTGGTATCTATTCCACTCATAATTTGGACTAACCTTGTATGGCTAAAGTCTTCTTCTGTACTTCTTTTTTCACTTTTCTCTAATAAAGAAGAAATAGTATCATTTATTTTTTCTATCTCCTCCCTGGTTAAAATTTTGTCTAATGAAGTTGTGGCATCTAGCATTAATGTCATTGGAGCAAGAGATGTTAAAAGTGACGTAAAGCTGTGCTCTTTTTCTGTTTTTTCTGTACTCCAGGAAACAACTGAATATGGGGCGTTTTGTTCATGTTCGCAAATTAGAAAACAGTTTCCTGAAAATTGTTCTAAGGCTTCTTTGATTCCATTTGTCTTGCCACTCGCAGATATTGCTACTAAGTTTTTATAGTTTTTTATATTTGGTTGATAAAAGAAATCTCTTGGCTCTATTACTGTACAGATTAAATTATCTTTTCCTATCCTTTCTAATATATATTCTAGATAATAGGCTACTACTTTAGATCCTCCTGTTGCGAGAAGTAAAGTGGGAGTATCTAACTCTACTAATTTGCAAAGTAAGTCTTTCATTTCTTGATAATGCCCTAATTCTGGATGATTTACGGCTAATAATCTTTCTTTTAATTTTGAAAAATTTACATTCATTGATTCTGTCATAAAAAAACTCTCCTTTTCTAACTTGATGTTAGCAAAAGAAGAGGTAATATAACTGTCAGTTATATTTTTCTTCTAATATTTTTATTTGTTTTATTCTGTTGATATAAAAATGTCTTATTTCTTCTTTAGATTCACAATATGCTGCTACTCCCCATTCATTTCCTAATAATATTAAATCATAGGGATGAATAATTCTATCTGATATTCCTTTTCTATTTTTTGAATAATATTCAATCCAACATTTTCTTTTTTCTTTGATAGCTCGGTTGATTTGATTAAAAAACTCTTTATTTTCAATATTAATTTCATTAGGAGTAATAAACCTTTTTGGTACTCTTACATTCTGATTTAGTACATAACCTCCATATGGCCCTTTTATGGTATCAATATAAATTCCTGCTTTTTCTATTTCATCTTTATATACTCTAATCATTCTGGGTGATACTTCTAGCTTTTCAGACAGTTCTTTTATTGTATATTTTCTTCCTGTACTTAGGTATTCTATCATGGTTAATACATTGCTTATCTTTGACATTGTTATTTCCTATTCTTTTTTTAGTAATACTAAAGTTTTCTCTTTTCCATATTTACTATAGTCGGTTGATGCTTGAGTATTCATATATTCTTCTAATTCTTGGCTATTGAAATTTAAAAGTTTATTAATAAAATTTGGTTCATGAAGAAAGTTACTGATACCATCACTATATACGACCACTAGGTCTCCTGAGGATAATGGTTGTGTTCCACTTTGAATAAACTGAATTGCGGTGTCTTCTCCTGTTAGGGCTCCATAAGATACGCAATGACCATCTTGGATGTTTTCTGGATTGTTTCTATAATCTCTTCTTACAATCACTCTTGATTCTGGTAAATCCCAAGGAATGCCTATTTTGTTGATATAGGAATCACTATATTTTGTTTTATCATCTTCTGTTTGAAATTTTATATTTCCTTCTTTGTCATAAATAATAACCCCACAATCACAGATATAGGCATAATATAGAGTGTTTTCTTGTATGATTACTGCAGCAGCAACAGCTCCATAATAATCATTTTGTAAATAATCACATGTGGCAATATATCTGTCATTTAATGCTTTTACCGCTTGATTGCATCGAATTAATCGTTCTTTTGGAGTGCCTGAAGATTTTTTATACGTGTCACAAATTGTTTTTGCTGCTAGCTCTGCTCCACTAGGGCGTGGGTATTTTTTAATAAATTCTTCGTTGCTAATACTTGATAAATCAAAAACTCCTACTGGATCTCTTGTAATACCATCTGCAACAATTGCCATTGTATCAGTAGCATAATATTGGTCTTCTACAGGAAAGTTATGATTTTCTGTCTTTATATTATCAAATGTATTTTTATAAAGTAGCATATTATTCTTCCTTTCTTGTTATTATCTTATCATTCTTTCTTTTTATACAAAATAAAAAACTACTTAAAAAGTAGTTTTATTTCTAAATATGGTGCCTGTGGTCGGACTCGAACCGACACGTTATCGCTAACACTGGATTTTGAGTCCAGCGCGTCTACCAATTCCGCCACACAGGCATTACATATAAGATTATAACATAGATTTTTATAATTTCTATATTTTTTTTATTTTTTCAAAGAAAAAAAACACAAACGTGCTTTTATTCTATTGAAGTTGTAAATGTTATTTTATTATTGTCTATTTCAACAAATGTTCTTTGACAATACAAATTAGGAATATTGTTTATTGGTATTTCTATTGATTCGTATTCTGTTTCTTTATTTATTATTTTTTTAATTATTTCTATCAAGTCATTTTTTTCTTGGTCTGTAAATACAATATTTACTTTTGTGATATTTGGTGTTTTTAAATAGTTTTTTAAATTTTTTATATCATTATGTATTATTGGTAATTGATCTATCATTAAATCTATTACTTCTCCTAAATTTTCTTCGGTAAGATTTTCTGTTGTCATACTATATTCTACGTCTTCTATCATTTTTTTAGTCTTGTTAAAGTCTAATGAAACTTCTATATTATTATCCAATAAAATATTAGCATAAGATGGTTCATATGTTTTATTTTGGTTGTCTAAACTATAAATATTTTTTAACTCTGGATGATATTCTTGATATATTTTTAAAGTTTTGTTTACGATTTCATATCTTCTATGTATTATATTACTTTTATCTAACTTTGTTATTTCAATTCCAATGTATGCTGTTACAATAGCAAATATTATTGTAAAAATAAATGGGATTTTGGTAATTATTTTTTGAAAGTTACTTAGTTGGGAATAGTTGTATAATTCTACTTTTCTCTTTTCTTCTTTTGGAATCTTATCCCAGTATTTTGAATGATCAAAAATTAAGTTAAATAGAAGGCATAGAAATAAGAATAAAATCATGAATGCAATTGCTGCAATGCATGATGACATCGTGAATTTATCACTTAGTGGTCCTTGCCATCCGTTCATCATCACTACTGGAATTAAGTTAGAAGTAATCATTGTACATAATATAAAAATTGATGCTATACTGAAGTTTTTTGCTATAGATTCATATACAATTAATTTGTTTCTATATTTTTTTATTTGTTGTTCTTCCATATTATCACCTACACTTATAGTATATCTTATTTTTTATTTTTTTGATATAATTGTTTTGGTGATAATATGAAACAAGAAATTAATCCTTTTACTCCTGGACTTGTTATTAGACCAGATGGAACAATTTCAGTTATGAAAGAGGATGAAGAAAATCATGCTCCTTTTTATCAAAGAATTATACAGGAAGAATATCAAAAAATAGGAATGAATGCAGATGGTATTCGTCAAGAGACAAATCTTGCAGTCTTGTGTGGAATTTTGTTGGATGATTTTCAAATTCTTCCTTATCAAGGATGCACTTCTGGAGACAGAAAGTTTTTAGATGGGCATTTGTTTATTAACTCTTTGGAACAGTTAACAGATGCACAACTTTCTTCTGTTATTGATTTATATTCTATTGTTTCTTCTCAATACACGATGCATATTTTAAAAGTTAATCCTAAAAACTTTAATGAGGAAGAAGAAGAAGTAAGTTTAGGGGAAGTTTATGAAGAGATATTAAAAAGACCTAGTGCTGGTAAAACGCATTAGGTCTTTTATTGTTCTTCTTTATATTTTGATGTGTATAAATCTTTTTCTTCATCTACCTCTTCTTCGGCCTCTTCAATATATTTTTCCATATCTGGTAATTCTTCGATATTTTTTAATCCAAAATAATCTAGGAAATCATTTGTTGTTTCATAGAGAATAGGTCTTCCTGGTAAATCACTTCTACCCGATTCTTTTATTAATCCTTTCGCAACTAATTTTCGAATCATTTGACTACTACTTACTCCTCTTATTTTATCTACTTGCATTCTGGTAACAGGTTCATTATATGCGATGATTGCTAGTGTTTCTAAAGCAGCTTGGCTTAAAATATTGGTTTCTGGATTTTCTAATAGTTTTTGATAATATTCTCTATGTTCAAATTTTGTTGTTAATTTTAATCTATTTCCTAAAAAATCTATTCTTAGGCCTCTATCTTCTGCTTCATAACTTTGTTTTAAATCATTTACTAAAGCTTTTACTTCTTCTTCTGTTATTTCTAATACTTCTTCTATTTGATCTAACGTTAATCCGTCTTCTCCTACTACAAATAATAATCCTTCTAATACTGCTTTATTTTTCATCCCGCACCTCACATATAATATCATCGAAGTTTCTTTCCTGAGTAATTTCTAATTCTTTATTTTTGGCCATTTCTAAAATAGCTAGAAATGTTGCGACTATATATTCCTTATTAAATACTGGAAACAATTCAAAGAAAGATACTCTTGGTTTTTCTTTTAAAATACTTTTAATTTCTAATCTTCTAGATGAAACACTAATTTCATTGGTTGTTACTTTTGTTTTTAATGGTTTTGATTCTTTTTTTCTCTCCAAATATTTTTTAAATGCTTCTACTAAATCATCCAAAGTGATATCAGAGGATAATTTGGTATCTTCTTCTACATATTGTTTAATATTTTCTGGAGATTTTGTATAAATTTCTTTTCGTAACTCTTCTTTTTCTTTTAATACTTTTGTTATTTCTTTATAAGCTTGATATTCTAATAATCTATTTACTAATTCTTCCCTTGGATCCGCTTCCTCTTCCGTAGAATCTTCTTCTTGTTTTGAATTTGGAAGTAATAATTTTGATTTTAATTCTAATAATTCAGAAGCCATTACTAAGTATTCACTAGCTATTTCTAGATTCATCTTTTCTTGTTCATTCAAATAATTAATATATTGTTCTGTTATTTTCTCTACTTCTATATTCATGATGTCCATTTTATTTTCTTTTATTAAGTGAAGTAATAAATCTAGTGGACCTTCAAACTCATTAATTTTTATGTTCATACTATCACTTCCGTCTACCATTTTCTTTTCCATTATAGCAAAAAGCTTCTTTTTTTTCAATTTGTTTCCTGTTATAATAAGGACAGTTGGTGATATTATGAAAAATTTTACGATGAGAGACGAAGAATTTATTTGTGAAAATTGTGGCAATAAGGTTTTACCTTTAGGTTATACTGCTCGTGATCATTGCCCTTTTTGTCTTTATTCTAAGCATGTAGATATTATGCCTGGAGACAGAAAAAATACTTGTAAAGGGTTACTAAAACCAATTGGAATTGAAAAATTTAAAGATACTTATAAAATTTTATATCGTTGTGAAAAATGTGGTGAAACTCATAAAAATATTATGGCTAAAGATGATGATATGGATTTGATTATTGAATTGTCTAGACAATAAAAACTGACGATGGTCAGTTTTTTTATTTTCTTTTTGTTTTGGGTAAATAAATTAATCTTTTGGCATCTTCAAAGTTTCCCTCTCTTAATTTATCTTCATCACTTCCAAATGCAATTGCATCTAGTAACATTCTTTCATTTCTAGTTAATATATCCCTTGGCGTTTTTATCATTAACCTATGAAGAGAGGCATTAGATACCGATGATTTCAATGGCGTTTTTTCTGTTATATCATAAAGATAAGCTGCTATTTCTGGTAACATAGGTGTTACAATTTTCTTTTTTCTATCCCATCCTTCTATTATTTGTTCTTTTGATAAGTCTTGTCCAATTCCTTTTAAATAGTAAAAATATGTTTTGATATAATTTAATGTATTGTATTCATCTTCATAAATACTTCTTTTAAATATTCCTTGAAAAGCATCATCTAAAGTGGATAAGGTTGGAAGATTATTAGGATTTTTCCTTGTAAAATTTTCTATCATAATATTAATATAGCTAGAAAAAGTTTGCCTTAAGAAAGGAATTTCTTGTATTTGTATTTGTTGCAAAAAGGAATTTACTTGATATTCAAATTCTGTAGCATAATATGGATTTCTACCACTAGAATAATTTTCTTTTGTGGCTTTTGCTTTTTGGCTTTGTAGAAAAGCTAAACGATTAGTGATTTCTTCTTGTAACTTTTTAGGGTCTTCTTTTAATAATTTAGATAATTCTTCTAACTCGCTCTTTTTTAATTTTTCTAAACCATTCATATTATCACGCCTTTTGGGCTATATTATAACATTATAATAAGAAAAAAGCTACTATAAAGTAGTTTAGTCTTTAAAAAAGTCTCTTTTATTAAAACCTGATGTCATAAATCTCCATGCTGCTTTTCTATTGGTTAACCAAGTAAATTTTACATTATTCTTATCATTATGAATTATTTTATCGACCATGAAATTTGCAATTGTCTCTGGATAATCTCCTAGTATGTTATATACTTTCTTTGTCTTTTCATCTAACTCTATATGCTCTCCATCTCCTAATGCTGTATGGATAAAGTTTGTTATCATAATACCTGGAGTTATTTTGCCTACCAATACATTGGTATGTAATTGTTCAGCTTCATATGCTAGTGCTTCTGTAAAGTAAGTAACTGCTCTTTTACTAGTTCCATATAGAGATAATCCTAATATTTTAGCATCATTACTTCCATGTCCTTCTACATTGAATATTTGACCATGTTTTTGTTCGATCATTACTTTCATAATTAACTTAGAACAAAGAATCGTTCCTTTTAAGTCTATATCAATTAGACGGTCAATTGTTTTCTTATCCACTTCCCAAATTGGTTGGTTTGGTTGATTTACTCCTGCATTGTTAATCCAAATATCAATTTCTTTAACTTCTTTTCTTACATTATCTATTAATGTTTGTACTTCCTCTTCTTTTGTAATATCTGTCTGATAAGCAAGTACTTGTCCTTTTCCTTTTATTTCTTCTAATTCTTTTTTTGCCTTTGTAATAGCTTCCTCGTTTACATCACAGATAACGGTATTAAAGTCTTGTTTTCTAAATAGCTTTAACATTTCCAAACCGAATCCTCTGGCACTACCTGTAATTACTAATGTTTTCATATATACCTCCTACTCTAGTTTTACTATAACACGTTTTTACTATTTCGATAAGGTATTTTTAATTTTTGGGCTTGAATACTAAAGTAAATAGAAAAGCAAAGATAATTGCTGATGTGATACCTGTTGCAGTTAAGTCAAACATGCCCATTAGGATACCTAAAATTCCATATTCGTTTGCTTTGGCTAAAGCACCATGAATTAGGGAGTGTCCAAAACTAGTAATCGGTAATAAGGCTCCGCCACCTACTACTTTAATGATTTTGTCATAAAAACTAAAAGAGTCTAGAAATGCTCCTATTACAACAAACATGCTAGTAATATGTCCTGGTGTTAATTTTGTGTTATCTAAAATAATTTGGGCAATCATACATACAAATCCACAAAATAAGAAAGAATTTACAAGTAACATTAGATTACCTCCAAACTAATTGCATTGGCAATAGAATAAATATTTTCTTTTTGATAGACCATAGTTGGAGAGAATAAGGCACCAGTTGCGACAATTAGAACTCTTTTTAGATTTTTCTTTTTCATTTCATGGAATATATAACCAAATGCTACTAGTGCACTACATACTGGTCCACTACCTCCAGCTAGACACTCTTCTTGTTCTTTTAAATCATATAACATTACCCCACAGTCATTGTAGTTATTAGATAAGTCAATATTATATTCTTCTAACATATAGTCTTTTACAATTTCTTTTCCATATAGTCCCAAATCTCCTGTTACAATCAAATCATAGTAGTCTGGTTTTCTATTTAAATCTTTTAGATGTCTTTTTATAGTATCGATTGCTGCTGGAGCCATTACTTTTCCCATGTCATTAGGATCATTTTGACAAAAGTCTATAATTCGTCCTATGGTAGAAGATTCTACTTTTATATCTGTCTTTTCATGTGTTAACAATAAAGAGGCACTTCCTGTTGCAGTAAAAGTCGCACTTTTAGGTTTTGGTGCTCCATATTCTGTAGGATTTCTAAATTGTTTTTCAGCAGCCATGTTATGTGATGAAACGGTAACAATGGCATTTTTTGCTTTTTGTGAATCAATTAATACACTGCCTAAAATCATGGCTTCTACAGATGTAGAACATGCTCCATATAAGCCTAAAAAACATTTTGAAAAGTTATAGGAACCATAGGTTGTTGCTGTTATTTGATTTAATAAATCTCCTCCTAAAATTACATCTACTTCTTTTCTCTTTAAGCCTACTTTTTTATGTAGTAATTTTAAACTTTCTTTGACAGTTTTTATTTCTGCTTTTTCCCAAGAATCTTCATCAAAATATAAATCATTGAAAGTTTTGTCAAAATACTTTTTTAATGGTCCTTTTTTTTCATATGGCCCTGCTATAGTTGCTGTATCTTGAACATAGACATCATCGTATGTAAAAGTCATATTCTACCTCCTAACAAGTATCGAATCATTCCAAAAAACCATGCTGCAATAATACCATATAAGATTACTGAACCAGCTAGTTTAAAAATATTAGCACCTATTCCATAAATTGGTCCTTCTTTTTTATAATCTAAGGCGGCACTCGTCATGGAATGAGCAAATCCTGTAATTGGTATTAATAAACCACATTTAAATTTTGTTACTAATTTATCAAAAAATCCTAAAGCAGTAGAAAGAGAGGAAATAAATATCATGATTACTATCATAATAGTTCCTGCATTATTTCTTGATATATGAATATACTGGCACAATAGCTCTATGATTCCTTCTCCAATTAATCCAATTATTCCACCTATAATAAAAGCAATACAAGCATTTTGTAATTTATTGGTTGGGGCTTGATGGTCTTTCGCAATTCGTTCATATCTTCCGTTTTTCATTATTATCACCATTCTTATTGTTTCCTAATTTTATTTTTTCATACTAAAAAGTATTTTATATTTTATTCTCATTTCTTTATAGAAGATTTCAAATAATAAAAATAGACAACTATAGTGTTGTCTTTAATTTTTGTAATATTTTTGTTTCTTTTCTTGATACTTGTACTTGGCTCATACCTAATGTCCTACTAGTTTCTTGCTGTGTTAGTCCTTCATAGTATCTAGCAATAATAAGTTGTTGTTCTTCAGGTGGTAGTGAAGAAATAGCTTGTCGTAAGTCTAATACCTCTTCTGTCATATTTTGATCTTGTTCTCCAAAACTATTATATAGTGTAGATTGTTCTTCTTCATAAGCATAATCTAGACTTTCTACTTGTCTAGTAGCAAGTTCTGCTTCTTCTATTTTTTCCTGTGGTACTTCTAAAAAGATAGACAGTTCTTCTGTTGTTGGTTCCCTTTCCAATCTTTGTCGCATTATTTCTTTGGCTTTATTTAGACTACTATTCAGTCGAAGTAAATCCTTGCCTATCTTCACTGGGTTACAGGAGGATATATAATTATTAATTTCTCCTAAAATATAGTAGTAAGCATAAGTTGAAAACTTAGTATTTTCATCTGGATTATAGTTTTTTTTCGCATTCATTAAGCCAATCATTGCTACTTGGTATAAATCTTCTTTATCAAAATGATGGTATCTTCCAATCATTTTATAAATTAAATCTTCATATTCCAATATGTTTTCCATGTTCTCTCCTTTATATATTGATATATTGAAATACTTCTCTTTCCTCTTTTATAAAATAAAGTGCATCTCTTTTCCCTATTTTCTTTTTTACTTTTTCTGATAGACCACAAAACGCTACAGTTCCACATTTTAAAAAAATTTCTGTCAATTTATTTTGTAAACTGCCTAGTAAGTTATTATCTAACTTTTTTATATTTTCTAAGTTAAACACATATGCCAACATTCCTTGACTATATAGTAGATAATTAACTTCTTCAGCAAATCGATAATAATTTGTGGTAGTCAGTTCTCCCTCCAATCTAATAAATGTTATTCCTCTTGTAATTTGTTGATCAATATCTAGCATGATATCACCTCTGGTATCAATATAAGACTTTTTATAGATACTTTCTAGTGATTCGACAAATGATGTCAAAAGTTTTCATCGACATTCTTTACAAAAAAAATAAAGCATCATTTGCTTTATTTTTTATTGATACAATTTAAAATAAAATCACGATTTATATTGGTATATTTTTGTATTGTTTCTATATCTAAGCCTTGCTTAAACATAGTTATTATAATTTCTTTTTGACTTTGCTCTTTACCTTCTTTTAATCCTTTTTCTGTCATCTCTTTTCGAATAGAATTTTCTATCTTTCTATTATCTTCTTCGGCACTCATGTATTCGAAAAAATCTGGATCGCTATTTATCTTTTCTATTTCACTCATGTATTTTTTCACCATCCTATCTTTTTGGGATAGAAGTTTTAATTCTTCTGGCTCTAAATCTAACATTATGATTTCTTTATTTTCTTCTATCTTTTCTTTGTCTTTAGTATACCAGTAGTTTATATATTTTTCCATATTGATTTCATAAATGGTAAAGTTTTCCACATACTTCTTCTGACTCTTATCTTGTACATAATATATTCTCATATCTTCACTATCTTTTAAGCCATAACTAAAATTAATCTGTATTATTTTCGTTTCTTGATCATAGTTTTGTCCTTTTAATACATGATGAGAATAAATAGCACACAAATAAGACATGTTTCTTGGCTTTACATAATTTAAGTTAGATGCATTTACTTCTACTTGAATATTTCCAATATCTGTTTTTAAGAACAAATCAAAGTGTTTTCTTTTGACATAAACATTACCTACATTTTGTTCTAAATTTAGATATTCTACCTGCGATATTTTTACCTTTAATATTCCTTCTAATAAATAAATCAATAAGTCTTTATTATTTTCATTCATAAAGACTTCTTTAAAAGCTCTGTCATAACGACATGTATAAAACTTTTGAATACTCTCACCTCCTACTATATCATTCGATAAAAGCAGGAGTTTTCCTTAAAAAAAATAACCTTTCGGTTATTCTTCTTGAAATTTTTTTAAAGATGGTAAAAAACGTTCAATAAATTTATATTCATCACGGTCTTTGATATATAAAAATCCTAATATAGAAAATACAATTGCTCCAATGAAATTAACTATTAAATCTTTCATTGTATCAATAATTCCAATATCTAAATATCCACCTTCAATTGTAGTCATTTTTTGATTATTATCACTATATATTTCTGTTTTATCTATATTATCAATGATAACTGGATCATTTTTATTTTCTTCGTTTAATTGAACCGATGATATTTTTTCGACAATTCTATCTTTTTGCATATCTAAATTAAAATAACGATCTGCTGTAAATTCACAAAACTCCCATAATACTCCTATCGTCATAGAAAAACAAAAAGCAACTAGGGCTACAAAGGCTGGAGATAAGGTAATGTGAAAGCGTTCTGTTCTGTTTAAAATATCAATTAATGAAAAACCAATTGCTGCAGAAAGAAAGCCATTCAATGTATGGAGCATGGTATCCCAGTGTTTAAATATTCCGTAAAAGTTTTGAATTTCTCCTAAAATTTCAGCTGCGAAAATAAATAAGTATACAATAATTTCTAAAGTTGCTGGCAATTTTACTTTAAAAGTTCTAGAAGCAACTGTTGGTAATGTAAATAAAATTAATGTCAAAAAACATAGAGCAACACTATGCCAGTTTCCTTTTAATGCTTGCTCTACCATACAGACAATGACAAAAAATCTTAATACTAAATATACAATTATATTAATTTTTAATTGTCTTTTTTCTTTTCTTTTTGGATCTTTTCTTTTTTCTTCTTTTTTCTTCATTTGTACTCCTACTCATCAAAAAGTTTTTTGGCATTTGTTTTAGGAATTAACATTTTTACTTTTTGATCTACTTTAAATGTAAATTTTGGTCCAGATGATTGGTATTCTTCTCCATCAATACACCAAGATGTTTTTGGTTTATCTAAAAATTCTATTTCAAAATCACTTGTTTGGTAATATGTAATACCTGGTACTTCTTTTACATCTTTCATCGTTACTTGAACTAACATTCTTAAAATATCGGGTTTGGTTTTGGGATTGGCTAAAGCTACTTCAAACATATTATCATCCATTTTTACATCATAATAAATATCGTCTACCCCTGCTACACGAGAAGAGTTGGTAATAAAGAAGAAGGAATACTCCCCTTCATGTTCTACTCCATCGACAGAATATTTTACATGATAACGATGAATACTATTTCTTAATTGTCTTAGTCCATATAATATATAGGCAATTTTTCCGTATTTTTTCTTTAAGTCTCTCGGTGTATTATATGCCATATCAATATAATCTCCTAAACATGCTACATAGACAAATGGAGTTTCATCAATATAACAAACATCTACTTTTTTTCTAACTCCGTTCAATAATAATTCTAAGTTCTTTTTATAATCTTTTGTATATCCATACATATTCGCAACATCATTTGTTGTTCCCATTGGAAGATTAGCTAATACTAGTCTTTTATCTCTATGAATATCTCCTGTTACTACTTCATTTAAGGTTCCATCTCCGCCAGCACTAATTACTAAGTCTACATCATCTTCTAATTCTTCTACAATTCTAATAGCATCTTTAGGACCTGTTGTATATCTAATTTCTGCATCATAACCATGTTTTCTTAATACATCATAAAACTCTTTTTTACTAGATAAACTTTTTACTTTTCCACTTTCCGGATTCATTATAATGATACATTTTTTCATAGCATTCGCTCCTTGATAGGTATATTATAACATAATCTTTTATATTAGTACATTTTATTATATTTTCTGATATATTATTAATTTCATACAGTTTTCATTGATTTTTTATGCTATATTTGATATAATTTTAGTGCTTTTATTTATTATGTATAAGGCATTAAATAAGGAAGGTGTAGTATGTTATATTTATGTTTGTTCTTACCCGCTAGTTTTTCTATTTTGGTAAGTGAAAAATTAAGAAAAGAAAAAAGAACTCTTAGTGAATTAGTAATACCATATTTAAGTTATACTTTTATGATTGCTGCTATTATGAATGTAATTGTTCATTTTACTAGTACATCTAATACTCCTTGGTATGATACTTCTATTTTTACATTTCAATTTACTATGGAGTATACATGGTTGAGTTTAATTATTGCCATTGCATTGCCATGTTTGGTTTATATTATTTCTAAAGTAGTACAGATTAATATTTTAGTAAAGGAACGTAATAAAAATGCTAAAAAAGATACTAAAAATTTTAGCGAAAATTATAAAAGGAAGCATTAGTCTTCTTTTTGTTATACTATTTTTCTTAGCTATCTTTTTATCTATGGCTTTACGTCTAGGTACTGATTGGGCTGTTGAAAATTATAGTTTTACATCATTTGATGAAATTTTATATACCTTAGGTACTTCTGTTACTACTGCTAGTAAGGATATTTTAGAAGACTTTTTTCAGTCTAACATTTATCCTCCACTACAAACAACTTTGATTGCATTAGGTATTTTTATTGTTATTTATATTATTTATAAAGTGTTATTTAGAAATAGTAAAATTCAATTACAAATTCGTTTATTTAAGAAGACTTTCAATATTAAGTTTAATATTGCAGTTATCATATTTTTAATTGCTTTTTGTATTCCTTTATTTAATTTATCTGATTCTATTGTTTATGCTATGGATAAATTATATATTGAGGACTATATTGAAGCAAATACTAAAACTTCTAATTTTTTTGAAAAAGAATATGTGAATCCTAAGGATGTAAAGTTGGAATTCCCTAAGAAAAAGAGAAATCTGATTTATATTTATTTAGAGTCTATGGAGTCTACTTATACTGATTATAGACATGGTGGTGGATATCCTTATAATTATATTCCTAATCTTACAGAGTTAGCAGAAGATAATATTAACTTTTCTAATACAGATAACGTTGGTGGAGCTCATATGCCTTTTGGTGCTACTTGGACTATGGGAGGAATGGTTGCTGCTACTGCTGGTATTCCAATAAAAACTCCTTTTATTGCTGCTGATGCCAATCAAGAAGCAAATTATGAAAATGGTCTTGTAAATGGTGCTACGACTATTGGTGACATATTGGCAGATGAAGGATATCATCAATCTATCATGGTTGGATCTGATTTGTCTTTTGGTGGTAGAAGAACGTATTATGAAGGTCACGGTGATTATCAAGTATTTGATTTGTATACTGCTAGAGAAGATGGAATTATCCCTGATGATTATTATGTTTTCTGGGGATATGAAGACGAATATTTATATGAATATGCAAAACAAGAGCTCGAAAACGTGGCTGATGGTGATGAACCATTTAATTTTACCATGCTTACTGTTGATACTCATATGCCAGAGGGATATGAAAGTGATTTCTGTCCTAATTATTCAAGCAATCCTTATTTAAATGCTATTTACTGTTCTGATATGCAACTTGGTGAATTTATTGAATGGATTCAAGATCAAGATTTTTATGATAATACGACTGTTATTTTAGCTGGTGATCATCTTAGTATGAATACTACTTCATTTGATAACTTACCAGGCGGATATGAACGTCGAGTTTATAATGTTTATTTAAATTCTGCTGTTGATACAGATAATAATAAAAATAGAGATTTTACTACTTTTGATTATTACCCTACTACGCTTGCTTCTTTAGGAGTAAAAATAGAAGGTAATCGATTAGGTCTTGGTACTAATTTATTTAGTAATAAACAAACATTAAGTGAAAAATATGGTAATGATTATATTGATCAGGAATTACAGAAAAAATCCACTTACTATGACTCTTGTATAAACTTAGGAAAATGTAAATAAAAAGGCTTCTCACTTTTGAGAAGTTCTTTTTTTTTAATAATAAAATATACTCATGTCTACTCGTCCGTTGATTCCTGGAACACTGCCACTACTTGTATATTGCCAGCCTTCATATGTGCCTTCATAAGTAAGTTGTGGTCCCCATTGAGCAACCCATCCTACTTCTGGCCTTAGTGAAGTCGGAAATCTATCTTCAATAAATTTTTTAGAAGCATAAATTTTAACGTCTGCTCCAATAGCAGCTTCTACTTTACTTGAAAAACTATTAAACATTTCTTGATATGTTTGTGGACTAATTTCATCATCGCTTTCTCCAGTAGAGGAAATTGTCCAATCTTCTAAGTCATAGTAAATTGAGAAGATATTTGAAGCTATTTGAGCTCCATTATTTTTAATAATGTTAATTAAATTGTCTGCTTCCATACTTGCTTCATTAGCATTCTCTGCATAACTAAATAAATATACAGAATATGGAATTCCTAATCTATTTAATTCTTGTACATTACGTTGGAAATAAGTATCTGTCCAACTGACACCATATCCAGCTCGTAATATAACGGCATCTACCATTCCACTATTTTTAACAGCTTCCCAATCAATATCATATTGATGAGCAGATACATCAATTACAATTCTTTGGTTTACATATTTTTCAAAAGCTCCAGTATATTCATTAAATTGATAATATCTTCCTGCCATTCTTTGAATTCCTTTTGCCATTGTTCCGTCTGGATTATAATAAACAAATGTATTTCCGACATTTTTAAATCCATCTAAGAACCCATCATCACCAAACACATAATTTCTACCTTCTATTGTTTGGTTTCCATGTATAACTATACCACTTCCATCTTGATACCATATCTTACCATAAGCATATTTCCAGCCCGGTGTTAACGCTCCATCTATTCCACTAAAGAAATATAAATCTCCATCAATTTCTTTAAATCCACTTTCTCGATATCCTGTTTCCTCATTAAAAAAGTATTTTTTTCCATCAATTTCTTGTAAACCTTTTAATACTTTTCCTTCTTTATCTTGATACCATGCTTGGCTATAAGCATATTTCCAGCCCGGTGTTAACGTTCCATCTATTCCACTAAAGAAATATAGATCTCCATCAATTTCTTTAAATCTAGTTACTTTAACTCCTTCTTCATAATAATATGTATTACCGTTTTCTTTTACCCATCCATTCTTAGTTTCTGCATTTGTTACTAAAAATGGTAGGCAAAAAATGGTTATTAAAAACAATATATATATTATCTTCTTTTTCATCTTTACCCTCCTACCTTTCGATTATATCATAAAAGGTTAATTTATGATATAAATTAACCTTTATTTCTATTTCTCATTAATAGTTTATATAATAATACGAAGAAAGCTGGTATTGACATAATAAAAAATTTAATAAAATATGCAAAATTGTAAAATACTTTATATAAGCAACGTAAGGCATTTAAAATTTTTAATGCTTCTTGCTTAGCGTGTGCTCTAATTAATACTTTTGATAAACGGCGTTTTAAATAATATACTCTTCCTTTTTTTCTTGGAGGTCTATCCGGATCATAGTAAAGATCAAATTTTGATTCAAGATAATTTTTAACAGTAAAGAAATAGTCAATATAAATACTTTCTGTTAGAAGATTGTATTCCATATAATCATTAACTGGGAACGTCATTTTATTTTTATTTTCTTTCTCAATAGCTTCTGTGAAAATTTTATCAAACTTTTTGGCCATTAAATCAAGAGTGAATCCATCAAGTATTCTTTGACGACAATTTTTCTTTATCTTATCTAAATTATCAATTACTCTTTCTGTTTCTTTTACGTAGTTATTAATCTCTTCTTCATATTGTTCTGGAGTAGCATCCTTATTATAGTGAACAATTCCGCCTACTTTTTCATCTATTAATTCTGTTTGTCCACCAACATCCGTTGATACTACTGGTACCCCCATTGATAAAGATTCATATGAAGTTAAAGCTAATCCTTCTAGTGAAGAACAATTTAGAGTCATATCGCTTAAAGCATAAATTTCTTCTGTATTTTTTACCATTCCAAGCATAATAAAGTTATCATCAATTATACTACTTACTGGATTAGCTAAGAAACCATCTCCAGCTATTACAAAGAATAAATTTGGATTGTTAGCAACTAGTCTCTTTCCTATTTCTACAAACATTTCAGGGCGTTTTTCATCTGATAATCTCGCAATAAAAGAAATTACAGTTTTATCTTGTGGAATATGATATTTTTCACGCATTTCTTTTTTATCATATTTTTCTGGATCAAATTTATTAGAATCTGTTCCAATATAAATTGTATCAATTTTTTCTTTATGATATCTTTCCATAAGTTGTTTTTTTGTAAAGTTATTACAGCAATATGTATGTGTTAAATATTCATTTACATCCATCGTACATCTACCAAAACTTTCGCGTGGGTCTCTTAAATCTACTGAATGAATATAATCAATAAATGGAACTTTTGGATATTTTCTCTTTAAATATGGAACCATATAATAACCATATGGAGTATTTGTTACAAAAACTAAATCTATATTTCTTGATTCCATAATATACTCTGCAAATTTAATATAGTCACTTCTCTCTAAGAAAGTTGACATATCATATACTGTTGAACAAATTTCTTCATATTGTTGTCTAATAGGATTTTCATTTGGTGTAGTCATTAATAATGTTACATCATATTTGTCTTTGTCTAATCTTTTAATTAAATCTATATTAAAGAAGTCAGCTCCACCTGTTACTGTCCAAGGGACTATAAATAATATATTAATTTTCTTTTTTCTTTTATAATTTGGCAATACCATATCTGGATGATCTTTTACGACATCAAATCTTTTTCCTTCTCTAGGAAATTGGATTATATCTACATCTTTTGTAATCTTACTAGCTGTTTCATTTACATATTTCATTGCATTTTCATGATTGGTTCTTGCTCTAGATAATTCACCAGAATTACTTGTTCTATACCAAAATAGAGGTGCATTTACCCTAACTGGAATCTTTCCTTTTTCAATTAATTTTAACCAAAGATTCCAATCTTCATACATTGCTTTTTCTTTAATTCCAAAGCCACCAACTTCATTGAAGTCATCTTTTCTAACTAAACTACTAATACAAATAAGGTTTTCTTCTTTCTCATCATCAACGGTTAGATATTTTTCCCATAAAAATTCCCTATCTCCAAAGTTTACCATAGTAGTATAGGCAAATGAACCTTCTGGATGAGTTTCTAATGTCCAATATAGAACTTCTAACATTGTTTTATCTAAAAGGTCATCACAATCTAAGAAGAAAATATATTTTGTTTCTTCACTAGATTTTTCTACTCCATAATCTCTAGCAATTGATGGTCCTCCATTTTCTTTATGGAATACCTTTATTCTTTTATCTTGTTTTGCTACTCTATCTAACTCTTTTAATGATTCTTCATCTTTTGATCCATCATCAACAATAATCCACTCAAAATATGGATACGTTTGATTAAAAACAGTGTTAGCTGTCTCCTGTAAAGTTTTTCCACCATTATAAAATGGTGTAATAATACTTATTGTTGGTTTTTCATTATTTTTAATTTCACCTATTAATTCAATTTTTCTTCCTGGAATTTTACTATAATCCATTTAATTCACCTTCATTCTATTTAACTTGTTTTTTATTTTCCTTGTTAATGTTCTATCTAACTGCTTTTGAAGATTATCTATTTGTTTATATAATTCTTGAGTTTTTAAATACAATTCTTTATTCTCTTTTTCTAAATTGTTAATTTTCTCTGTATAATAATTTAATCCACAAAATACACTTTGTAAACTACTATTTCCTTGAAATGGTTCTATGTCTAAATACACACTATTGTTAATCGCTAAATTATCTGCTACATAAGAATAATTTTTATTTAGAATTTCTATTAATTCTTTTTCACTATATTTACATAATTCGTCTTTATCATCTTTCAAATTGATTCCAGTAAAGTTTTCCTCTATTGCATCTTTAATATTTTGTGGAGTAATTAATACTATATTTCCCTTATATCCACAAACAATTGCTGGTTTTTTTGAAGCTACTGCTTCTAACATACATCTATCAACACCTAATAGAATATCTGCTTTTTCTATCTCTGGAATCATGTCAGGCACAGCACCTCTAAAGAAAATAGATGGATCATTATATTTTTCTGTCATTTCATCATATAATTCACCATTCCCCACAATCGTTAACTTTGCTTTGCTATTATATTTTTCTTTATAGTATCTAAAAAATTTAACAGCTGTATCTATTGACACTCTTTTTTGTTCAGAAATTCGTCCGAACCACATCAAGTTATTATATGGTCGTTCTATTTTTATTATCTTCTTATTTGGGTATTTACTAAAGTCAAGACTGTTATTAATAATTATATATTTTTCTTGTGGAATATGAAATAGATTAATATGTTCTTTTTGTACTTTATCTGTTATAGCAATAATTTTTGATGCACATTCAAAATATATTGGAAATAATACTTTATAAATGTCATAGGTATTCATAAACCACTCACATGTTTTGGGCACAATATTATGTAAATATGCTATGTATGGTATTTTTAATTTAAATACAACTGGCAAAATATAAGGTACACATGGAAATTGGTGCACATAAATAAAATCTATCTTCTTTTGTTCAACAAAATTCATAAGCCATTCTACTTTTTTTGCATCAATTTTGTTTTCTAGTTTGAAATCAAATTCTATAAACTCTATATTTTTTAACCCTTTTAAATTTTTAGCAAGCAAACCGTCTCTTGCAAGTACATAACATTTTATCTTTCTTCTGGCAAATTCCTCCACTTGTGTGATAGTAAATGTTTCAACCCCACCTATTCCTAATTGTTCCAAACAGATTAAAGCTTTTTTCATTTTTCCTCCTATAATTATTTATGTAGAATTTTATTCCATATATTTCCTAATTTGTCTATCATTTTGAACCTTTTACTATTATAAACTTTATTTAATTTATTTAATAATTCTTCATTTTGATTTAACAAATTAGTTATCTCAATTTCTTTATTTGATTCTACTTTAGAATTATATAATTGAGATACGATTGATAATTCATTGTTTTCTATATCATTAAAAATTCTGCTTCTTTCTAATGGTCGTTCAACAGACTCTATTATCGCCGGATTATATTTTATTATATTTTGAATATCTGTTTCTGTTGCTATAATTTTTTCCCTTATCTTATTATATAATTGTTGTCCTTTTTTTGTTTTTATAATTACGGCAGATACACCAAGATTATCAAGCATTTCACGATGTACATGGTATATACCCCAGTAATCTCCTAGTATAATATCAGCAATATTATTTTCCAAACCTTTTGCTGAACAATTATAACAACTTTCTCTTAAAATAAAATTGCTATTATATAGATTCATTAATGTATCATTGGCAAAGGGATATGCTTTATTAATTCTTTGTGAAATATATTCTATAGAGGCTTTATCCCAACCATTTATTTTAGATCTAAATTTTATATCAGTAATTTTTGTTTCATATTGTTGTTCAAATTCTTTTATTCTTTTTTGCAATACTTTATTGCTCATTACTCCATGGCAAATTACACTAACTGTATACAATTTTTCATAATCATGAAGTAAATATTTTTTTAGGCCTTGTATTTGACAAGGAGTTCCTGAAAATAGTACTTTTTTATTATCTTTTAAATCCTTTTGTACTTGTTGAAATATATTTTTTAAGTTACTTTGAGCATATTTTGATCCTTTTATTTTTATCAAATCTTTTTCATCTGTAATTCTAATATGTTCTACTTTGAAGTTCTTTAGCTCTGCACCATATACAACACCATTATCTTCTAATATTTTCATTGCTAAATAATGAAATACTCCACCAGATGAACTTGTTTTTCTTACTTCATCAGATATTGCTTTGACAGCATAACATTCTTCTGCTTTTGAAGAAGTTAGTTTAGGATGAAGTGCTATACATGTGTTTCTACATTTATTACAATGAATACATTTATCTAAATCTATCTCCGGATATAAAAAGCCTTCTTTATTTTCTACAAATTTTATAGCATTAACCGGGCAGATATTTAGACAAGCACTGCATCCTGTACATTTATTTTTAGAACAAACATATTTTTTATCTAAATAATCTAATCTTTCTATCATGTTGCTATATAGATTTTTTGCTTCTTCTCTTACTATTTTCATTTTTTCTTTTAGGATTTCTTTTATTTTTTGCTTGTTTTTATTGATATATTTAAACTTATTAATTAATTGGTCACCTACTAATTCTTCTGTTGGCAAGACATAGTCTTGATAATTTCCAAATAAATCTTCTGCAATACCACGTGACTTTACACTATATCCAATAACTAACGTCGGAATTTCTGTAGAATATGCTGCTATGGAAGCATGGGTTCTTGCTGCTACTACTAAGGCACATTTTGAAATAATATATTTTATTTCTTGACAATTATACTCTCCGTCGTCTAAAAAGATTCTATCCTCGTCCTTGTATTTTTCTTTTATTTTTTTTAAAACACTTAAGTCACTTACTTCTTCTACTGCAACATGGGGTAACAGTGTAATAGAATATTTTGTATTTTTTAAAATATAATCAATAAACCTTGTTACTGCTTCTTCATTTTCTTTGGTTTTGACTGTTAATGGGCTTAAATTTAAACCAATAACGTCTCTTCCTTTGTACCATTTTGATAAAGTTACCTTTTTTGGCTTTAAAGAAAATGCTGGGTCTGGAACAAGCATTATTCTATCTTTATCAATATATTTTTTAATAGCATTATAACTGATTTTTTCTCTAATCATTAATAAATCATATTTTTGTAAATCGTTTATCAACTCTAAATCATTTATTTCATCATATAATGATGCACCCCATAATACAGTTTTTTTGTTTAATTCTTTTGCTTTTCGATTTATAGTATAAATCCATTCATTTACACCATAGCAATAATTATCACCGCCTATGTGTATGCATATATCTGCATCTTTCATTTCTTTAATTACGTCTCTCTCATAAAAGCATTCATAATTATAATAATCAAAAGGAATATTTTGAATATGTTCAAATTCTTTCTGTTCTTCTTCGGTAAATTCTTCTGGGTTTTGTTTATGATGATTTACGAAACGATTGATTCTATCTTTATACATATTTTTATCATGCTCATAATCAAAAGTAGCAGCTACAATCTCTATATTTGGACTAATTTGTGCAATAGTTGAATTTACTAAGGCTTCGCAGCCACGATTTTGTAATGATCCAATTCCATATAACAATATTTTTTTTACCATTGTCTGTCTCCTTCTGTCTTTTTACCTTTTTATTCTTATATCTAATTTTATTATAACAAATATCAATATTTAATACAACGACATAAAAAAACAACCTAAGGGTTGTTTATAATTCTTCTACAAAACGTTTTTCTAATTTTTTGAAAATTAAGTATCCAATGACAACTAAGAAAATACTTCCTATTCCCCAAATGCCTAATATTGACCAATGTGGCATTTGATGATAATAAAGAATAGATCTATATGCTTCTACTAGCTGTGCCATTGGATTTAAGCTTAATACCCATTGAAACTTTTCTGGTAACATATTAGCTTGATAAACAATTGGTGTTCCATAAAATCCTAACATTAAGATAACACTAACAAAATGATCTACATCTCTTACAAAGACTGTAATAGCTGATAATATAAATGTTAAGGCTAATGTAATTAAGTATTGAATTATTACTAATACTGGAAATAATAGTAAGTGAATAGAAAAACCTACTCCACTAAATATAATAAATGCAAACATGATAATACATGTAATTAAAAAGTTTACTAATTGACTTGTTGTTACTGAAATTGGAATAATTTCTCTTGGGAAGTATACTTTCTTTAAGATTGCACCATTAGCAACTACACTACCTGTTCCCATTTGAATAGCTGCTGTAAAAAAATTCCATGGAATTAATGCTACAATCATAAAAATAGTATAATTTTCAACATTTACTCTCAAAATATATGGAAAAACAAATGAATATACTGCAAGCATTAATAATGGATTTAAGAATGTCCATATTACACCTAGCCATGATCCTTTATATTTTCCACGAATTTCTTTTTTAATATTTGTCTTTAATAATTCTCTATAATTATATAATTCTTTAAATACTTTCATTTTATCCACACACCTTCAAGTATTCTTCTAATACATCATCTACTTTTCCATCCATCCTAATTTCACCTTTATATAACCAAACTGCACGATCACAGAATTGTTTTACTTGATTCATACTATGGGTAACAATAACAATCGTCTTTCCTTCTTTTTTTAATTCCTTTAATTTATTAAAACATTTTTCTTGGAAATGTTGGTCACCTACTGCTAAGATTTCATCAATTAGTAAAATATCAGCTTGTACATTAATTGCAACTGAAAAAGCAAGTCTCATATACATACCAGAAGAATAAGTTCTTACTGGATTATCAATAAAGTCATGTAATTCTGAAAATTCGATTATCTCATCTATTTTTTCATCTATTTGTTTTCTAGTCAATCCAAAAATAGATGCATTAAAATAAATGTTTTCTCTTCCTGTAAAATCCTCATGAAATCCTGCACCTAACTCTAAAAGTGATGTTAATTTTCCATTTGTTGTTATTCTACCTTTATTAGGATAAATAATTTTAGTCATTAATTTTAATAATGTTGATTTACCGCTACCATTTGTACCAATTAGAGCTACACTCTCACCTTTTTTTATTGTTAAATTTATATCATTTAGTACATGTAAAATTGAATCTTTACTTTTATTTTTCTTTGAAAAGAATAATAATTTTTCTTTTAAAGTATTTGCTTTGTCATAATAAAGCTTAAATGTTTTAGAAACATGCGTTACCTTAATTGCAACATCCTTTTCCACATTCATACCTCATTTCTTGTATCCATAAGATACATATATTCGTTATTACATTATAGCATAGAAATTTTATTTCTACAAATTTTTACCAGTTTATATTTAGACCTAGTTTTTCGAAGTAAGATTGGTATTTTTCTCTATTTTTAATTGTCCATTTTGAATTATACACTAATTTGAATATATTTTTTCTTATAAATTCTATAATAGTACATACTATAAACATTCCAATTACAATTATAAATAATATCGCTATAGCTTTTAAATTTATATTGGTTATATCTGTTATTCCAATAAAATTATAAAAATTTTCTCTTATATATTTATTTTCGTGTATTAAATATACTCCTATAGTGCAACCTGCAATAGCATTAATAATTTTATTTTTAAATGTAAAAGATGCAAATAACATAAAATAGCAAAGAGTTTGCAATAAAACAAAAGGACTAGAATAGCTTGAAAATAAATAATCTAATATATGGCCAATTTCTTGTGAAATACTTCCAAGATCTATTATTTGTTGTGATACGCAACAACACATTGTTCCTATTACAGCACAACTAATCATTGTTAAAAACCATATAGTTCTCTTTGCTGTAATTGTAAACGGTTTCATAAAATAGCTTTGATCAATTGGATAATTTCTTAAATATGCACCTACAAAATACAATAAAATAAACGTACTTAATGATCTTCCATAATTATTATTATAGAAACTGTCTACTGTTACTAGACTTAAACCACTAACTATAACAAGTAATATAATTATTACATTTCTTAATTGCTATTTAGTTGTATTATTAATTACAATATTTAAAATGGGACTTATTAGATATAAAACTATATAGTTTCCAATAAACCAGTATAATCCATAATCTAACGGAAGTATTGTTCTTAATATTTCAGTTGTTGTTGGAGGGTTAGTTATTAACCACCCACAAGCTAAAAAGATCAACAATATTACGGCTTTATAAAACCATGTTGCATTTATCAAAGATATTACTTTTCCAAGCCTTAACTTTTGTTTACATTGAAAATAGCCACACAGTAAAATAAAAGAATTAACATGTACTAACGTAATTGATTTAATAAATGTTACTAATAAATACATTCCACCTGTAGCTTTTCCTAAATATCCACTATATGATAATGTATGAAATAAAACAATAAACAGCATTGATATAATTCTCATTAATTCAAAATTAGATTCTCTTATTTTTTTCATATATTCACCTTATCCCCATAGTATGTATTTTTATATACTTTCATATTACATCATTTTTTATTTTTTGTCTATTAACAAAAAATTTTAGCTACTTATTTAGCTAAAATTTTCTTTATTTTTACCTCTTTTATTTTTATACTTGCTAATGGAATCAAAATTATCAAATATGGAATTATATATCTAGATTTACCTTCCCATAATATATGGAAAAAGAATCCACCTAAAAATACTAGTAATAATAATATTGTTTCATTGGAAAGTCTCTTTCTATTTTGAATCATAAATAATATAACTGTTCCAAAAATAATAAATATTATTGCTTTTAAATAAAGTTGTATTATTTTTTCATTATTTAATATTTTTGCATCCATTTCTTCTAATGAAGCTATTTGGGTTTTAGAGAAAGTTTTATTTTTTCCTAAACTTTCAAAATTAAAGCTTAAGTTTTGCCAAATTGATTCTTGTAGAGGCTCTGTCCACATTGAAGCTACTTTTTTTATATAAAACTTTATTGTATATGGGATATGATTAGAAAAATATGTTAATCTTTCTTTTATCATATCATTATATTGTTCATGGTTGATCTTTTTCTCTGTATGTGCAATGTCCCCTGTTTCAGAATTATACCAACCATTTGCTCTTGTCCCTTCTTGCATTCCCATTGCAATATATCTAGTCGCTGGTATTTCCCTTTTTTTATCTAAATCATATTGATTTTGTAGAGTTGCTGTTGCTATTTTAGAAGGAACTAATGAAATTATGATAAATACTATCATCAAGGTCAATTTTATTCCTATTTTTTTTGCTTTTTCTTTTTTATCTAGGCTTTTATCTTTTATTTGTAGATTTAGTATTAAGTATAATATGCTAGCTATAACTAATATCAGATTATTCATTCTTAATATTACTGCTATCATCATTAAGAATGCCGAAATCAATAAGTGATAAACTTTATTTTCTTTTCCATACTTCATCGTAAAGTAAATACTAAATACACTAAATGGCAAACTAATAATATCTCCATATATAAAATTTACTAATAGAATAATAGGTATATAGGTTAATGATAATACTAAGCTTTTTGTTTCATTTATATCATAGTCTTTTTTTAATAGTTTTGTAATTAAAAATAAACCTATTATAGTAAAACAATTAGCAATAATATTTGCTATTTTAATTATCCATAAACTATTAGAATGAAAAATGGTAAATAATAAAGAAAAGAAAAATGATATAGAAAGATTTTGAGGATTTAATTCAAAATATCTCACGCTTGTTAAATTTCTTCCTTTAAAAATATCTGTTGCTGCTTCATATACTCTCATGGAGTCAGCTATTGGAGTAGAATCCCTTAATACTACCCATATAATTCCAATTATTATATATACTAATAATGCTAGTCCGATTATTATATATTTCTTTTTAGAAGATATCTTTTTTTCATTCTTTTCTCTTTTTTGTTCTATCCAATTGATGATTTTAATAAGGCCTGTTGCTATTAAAATTGTAATTAATAAATTCCCTATTCCAAAATATGAAATACTCACAATTTCCTGCCACGAATCACATACATCAGACATATATATAATATTTAATCCAAATATTATTATACAAACTAATATAGCTATAATAGCAACTATATATTTTAAATACTTCATATCAAATCCTTCTCTCTTATTAATACGTAAACATATATCCGTCATTTTTCTGTTTTTTATCTGTCAACTTATAGTTTTTAACTCCTAAATCATCAATATTATATTGTACTCCTTGAATGCCATGATGTTGTAGATTTATAAGGATTTTTTTGTTTTTATTTTCATTTGCATAAGTTTTGAATCTATCTATCCTAATTTGAACATATTCATTATTACCAATAATACTATGGTATTGTGTTCTAAATATTAATCCAGAATTAACTATAAAAATAATTACTATTACTAGGGCAAAAATATTTGCTACTTTATGTGCTTTAAATTCTTTTTGTAAATAATGAATCAATACGAAAGCTGGTACCAAATAGAAATATGGTATATATCTGGACCAATACCCTCCATCTAAAAATAAAATTAAGCAGGCAATTAATCCTAAAGTAATTATATATGGAATTAATTGATTCCAATTTTTATTTCTTATATACTCTACAATAATACATATTGTACCAATTATACTTAGAATAAAAATTGCACTAAACAGTGGACCAAATCCTCCCATTCTAATATCTGGTATTGAATAATTATCAAGTTCTTCCTGTGTGAAAGTTAGAGGAACTTTTAAATCCGGCTCGTTTCCTTCATCAGAATAACTAGGAGAAACATTTTCTCCTTTAGCAAATATACTTGTTAAGAAGATTGTTAATCTATTTTTATCTTGTAATGATTTAGGAATCTCCATCATTACCATATTATCAACGTGCCCTTTTCCGTATAATGGATATAACGGATTTCCATGATCAATCATATTTTTGGTGTAAGTCGAACCACCTACTATTAACACTGCAATTGACACAGTAACTACATAAAATATTGTATCTTTTATAAATATCTTTTTAAAATTATTTTTGTCTTTAATATAATTTTTAATATGTTTGTAAAGGTAATACACTCCACAGAATACGGCTGCAAATGCTAGACCAGTAAATTTGGCATTACAACACCAAATTATTGCCATTCCTAAAATAAGATAGTTCATTTTTGATTCTTCTGGTGATAATTTTTTAAATTGCAATAAGCAACATAGTATGATAATAAATAAACTAATTGCTAATACTCCATCCAAATAGTAATTTGCTATTTGTACTAACATAATTGGATTAAATGCTAAAATAATTGCTATTAATAAGCTTTTCCAATTATTAAGATTCATTTGCTTTAAAAGCCCAAATATAACGAATAAACCTATGTATATCCACAATAAATTAAACATTTTTCCTGTTTCAATATTTCCACTAAATGCGTATACTACTGCACCAAATGTTTCAGTTCCCCTTGCATAGTGATCTACCCAATTAACATTTACATTATCTTTATAAACATCAAATGGATTACCTTCTTTCTTATTAAAATCCCCTACACTTTCATAAAGTGGGTTCCATCCATTCTTTAGTGCACCTACAGCCAACTTATGATATGTATTTCCATCTGGTGTTCCATCATACGTTTTTGTAGCTGCATAAGCGCATCCAATAAATACAACTGAAGCAATTGCTATCGCAATAATTGCTTTCTTCCATTCTTTCTTTTTCCAAATCATATATCCTATTGTTGTAAAAATATATATAATTGGTAGATGATATGGTGTTATTGTTATATTAAATACAAATAATAAGTTCGTTATAATTAGTATTAGTGTAGTTACTATTAATAGAAAAAATGAAGATTGTTGTAGGGTATTATAAATTTGTTCCTTTTTACTTTTTTTAATCATATTTTTACTATAAAATGTTCTTTTTCAACATTTTTCCCTTTCTATATTTATTATTTTTATTAGGTGTTAGACTTTATAGATTTTATTTTATAATAATATGCAATAGCTACATTAGGCCATCCTTTTTTTGAACTTCCAATATCTGGTATACCATAATTAGGACTATGGTTATCATTGGTATAATAAGCAGAAAGTTCAATATTCTTGTTTCCTAATTTTTTTTCTTTCTCAATATACTCAATTCTATACTCCCATACTCTATGTAGATTCAATGTTTCCTTTGCTGTAGTTAAAACTGGGTTTATACATAAAATTGCTAATATTATCACTGCATCTATTATTATAGGCTTAAATTTTTTACTTATATCTTCTAAATTATAAATTAATTGTGTACATGCAATTATCCAAAATACTATTACTCCAAACCATGCTCTTGCTGGAAAGGTTGGTGATAAAACCATCGCATAAATTGCAGAAAATCCTGCTATTACATATATAAAAAATTCTGGCTTTATTTTCTTTTTATTATATACATAAATAGTTACTAAAATAATTCCTAACACTAAAATAGGCATGGTATATTGTAACATTGTCGTTGTATTATCTAGTATTCTTTTTAGCCACTTTACTAGTATAAATGTTTTATCTACAAAACTTTCTGATCTTACAAAATTTCCTGGAGCTAATATTAACGTAAAGAAGCCTACTAATGATCCAATTAATCCACCAATTTCCCATTTCTTTATTTTTTGATATCTAGCTTTCTTTATAATTAACAATCCAACAATTATAACTAATAATCCGACAGAAGTATTTTCATTTGTCCATCCTGCTATAATACCTAACAAAAAGGTTCCTATTATTTGTTTTATTGTATCGTTGTTGCCGCTACTTTTTCTATATTGTAATAATAAAAGTAAAATAATTACTGTTGTCCAAAGATAATTGCACGAACCAACTAACCATAGGCATGTCTGTCCAAATACTGGTAATAAAAACCATAACCCAAGATGAATTAATAATAGTAATATTGGTTTTTGAGTTGTAGAATTATCTTTGGCATGTAAATATATTAAATATATTAATATAATGTACATTAGCGAATTAACAATACTAAAAATGAATTTAGGAAACATAAGAAAACATTGTGCAATTGTATGCGCAACTGTTCTTCCTCCCCAATGTAAATAATGTTGTATTTGATAATTCATAATGTCCATTAAGCTATTAATTTTAGTATTATCTGTACTTAAAGAGTAGGAATAATCATCTGCTAATAATGGTGTTAACAAGTTTAATACTAACATCATGATAAAGATACTAGCTAGAATAATGATTGTTTGTTGTTTTTTTGATAGTTTTATGTTTTTTATTTTTTCTATCATATTTCTCAGTCTCCAATCTTGTGCTTCTTCCTATAATAATTACAATATGTTTTTGTTAAGAATTTATTTTTTTCTATTGTTCTTCTTAAAAATCCTCTGTTTTCATAATATTTATTATCTTTATAGTCTGGAATATTTTCTTTCATGTATTTAAAAGCTTTATCAATAAATTCTTTTCCTACTTCTCTATCCTGTTGTACTCTTTGTTGAATTGTATAATTGGTTAAGATTCTTACAGATAATTTATCCACAGTTTCTGTGAACTCTTTTCTTTTAGAAAAATACTTTCTTATTTTATCAACGATTTCTATTATATCAAATATCTTTTTATCTCTTACTGTAGTTTCACTATTTTTATGAATGATATAATAATTTAAGCATTCTGAAACTTGTCCGATTTTTTTAGCTTTATCCATTGTTTCTACTACAAATGGAGCATCTTCATATTTTAAGTCTTCTACAAACTTAATTTTATTTTTCTTTAAAAGGCTTGTTTTGTAAAGTTTATTCCAGGGTGCTAAATTTACATCTAGTAACAAATTTTTATTTTCTTTTAATGTTGTGTTTTTAAATTCTGGTATTTTTATTTCTTCTTGTTGGTCTGTTTCTTCCTCTACTCTATAAAAATTATTTATTACTAAGTCTAAGTTATCTTTTTCTGCTTTATTAAATAATTCTTCACAGGCATGAGTTGCTAGATAGTCATCACTGTCTAGGAACATAATATATTTCCCTGTTGCTTTATCTATTCCAAAATTTCTTGTTTTACCAATCCCTTGATTTTTATTTTTAAAGTATTTAATTCTTTTATCTTTATAGCTTTTTATAATATCTTCAGATGTATCAGTAGAACCATCATTTACTAAAACAAATTCTAATTCTTGTTTCGTTTGGTTTATTAGTGATTTAATACATTTATTTAAATATTTTTCAGCATTGTATATTGGTACAATAATACTAATGTCAGTCATTTATTTTTCTTCTTTCTTACTTTCTTTTTCTTTTAAGTCTTTTTCTGTTTCAGATGGAATATAGATTGGTCTTTTCTTTACTTCTAGATATAGTTTTGACATATACATTCCAAATACTCCTAGGAAGAATAATTGTACTCCACTGACAAACATTATCATACATGCAAGTGATGGCCATCCTCCTACGGGATCTCCAAAAGCTAAAGTTTTTATAATAATTACAATGATTGCGATAAAAGCGATTAAACAGAAAATCAAACCGATGATTGCAGATATTACTAATGGTGTAGTTGAGAATGCTAATATTCCCTCTAGTGCATATTTAAATAACTTCCAGAAGTTAAATTTGGATGTTCCTGCTACTCTATCTGGAGCTTCATATTCTATCCATTTGGTATTAAACCCTACAAAACTAAAGATTCCTTTGGAATAACGATTATATTCTTTCATATTAACAATGGCATCTACCATTTTTCTTTTCATTAATCTAAAATCTCTTGCTCCTGGTACTTGAGGAGTAGATGATATTTTTCCAATTAATTTGTACCAGCAATTTGTAAAGAATTTTCTTAGAGGACTATATCCTTTATGGCTTGGGCTACATAAAGCAACACAGTCATAACCTTCTTCTTTGATATCATGATACATTGTTTTAATCATAGCAGGTGGATCTTGCATATCAGCATCCATTATCGCAACATAGTCTCCAGTAGCATTCTCTAGTCCTGCATACATGCCCCCTTCTTTACCAAAGTTTCTAGAGAAAGATATAAATCTTACCCTTTCATCTTTTTGGGCTAATTCTTTTAATATTTTTAATGTATCATCTTTACTACCATCATTAATGAATAAAAATTCAAAATCTTGATTTTTCATCTCTTTTGCAATTTTAGTAATTTCCTCATAAAAAATTGGTAATGATTCTTGTTCATTGTAGCAAGGAACAACAACTGATATCTTCTCTTTCTTTACATTTATTTCTTCTTTTTTACTTTCCTTTTTCATAAGACACCTCTACTTCTATCTATAATACAATTTTGGACTTATTGAAACAATTACTTTTTTGATTTTTCTTGGTAAAGTATTTGTTAGTAAGTCTTTTTCTACTTTATCCTTTTTTATTCTTTTTTTGTATTCTTGATAATCTTTTTTATCTAATTCACAAATTTTTTTTAACATACTATTTGCAATGTAACTTTTAAATATGGATGTGTCTCCTTTTACCTTTTCTATTTCTTTTTTTAAGTATTGATAATGATAATAAAAATCATGTACTTTTCTTTGTGTCCAACTATAATCATTTGTGTTCATAATACTTCCTGTTCTTCTGTAATAGTTATACCCAATATAAGAAATAGAATTTACTTTATTTGCTTTTATAATAATTAATGGAGTTAATCCAAAGTCTTCATGAATCATATCTTTTTTAAATTTAAACTTTTCTCTTTCATAAAACTCTTTTTTTATAGCATAGCACCAAATACTTTCTATAAAATGAAAATTTACTATTTTATTGAAAGCTTCAACACCTGTTAATCCTGTAAACTCATCTTCGTTATAGTCTGTAATTTCATTTTTATCGGTGACTGTTCTTACTTGAAATCTTACTAGATCTGGTTTGTTATCTAAACTTTTATTTATCTTTTCTAATAATTCTTTATCCCAGTAATCATCACTATCTAGGAAGAGTAAGTATTCTCCTATTGCTTGTTTTGCACCTATATTTCTTGCTTCACTTACTCCTACTCGTTGGTTATCAATTATTTTAACTTTATATTTTTTAGCAATATTCATACTTTTATCTGTACATCCATCATTTACTACAATTACTTCAAAGTCTTGATATGTTTGATTAAACACACTATCTAGGGTTCTTTTTAAATATCTTTCTACGTTATAGACTGGTATTACAATACTAAACTTTGGCATTATATCACTCCATCAAATAATTTTTCAAAATCATCCATTCGTGTTGCTTGTAATTTTTCGATATCTATTTTCTTTGTTTTAGATGACCTTTTTAGAATTTCTTTTACTTGTTTTGTCATTTCTTTTTGATCTTTTGAAATAATTGTAGCATAATCTTTTCCAATATTTAGTTTATCATCACTAACATCTATTGTTGTGATTAATGGTTTTTGTAAAGTGATTGCCTCTAAATAAATAACTGGGAAGCCTTCATAGTCTGATGTCATAAGAACATAATCTGCCATTTTCATATAAGGATATGGATTTTTTTGCTTTCCTAAGAATTTAACTCTAGATACTACTCTTTCTTTTTTTACTAATTCCTCATATTTTCCCCTATCTGGTCCATCTCCTACTAGCCATAATTCCATCTCTTTTATTTCTTTTGCTAGTAATATAGCTCTTCCTACTTTTTTGGCATCATCATCTAATCTACCTACAAAGACAAATAGTTTTTTATCTTTTGGTTTTTTTTCTTTTACTTCTTCTTTGCTCTTTTCTAAAATACTTTTTGTATCTATAAAATTGTTTAATACTAATACTTTGTTTTTTAAATTTGGATATAATCTTAAAAACTCTTTTTGGTATTCATTTGATACAAAGATAATATGTCCAAAATTTTCTATTCCTCTATTATCAAAGAATTCTTTTTCTTTCTTTTCATCTTTATATAAATCTTTATAATTATTATGAACATAAAAGGCATTATTCTTTGAGGCTATTTTTGCTAGCTTACTTCCACTTAAACTATATGTAGCATAGCAACAACTAAAGTCATATGTATGATAGTTTGTTAGTGTAAATAGTAATCTTTTTGTAAGATTTAAAAATTTCCTTATCATAATATTTCTATTATCATATACTTTATATTCTTTTACTGTAATTTCTTCTTTTACTTTATCTAGGAAAATACCTTCTTTTTTCTCTAATAATATTTCAACCTGATATTTATCTAAATTAATTCTATTTACTAAGTTTATAAGAGCAGTCTCTATTCCGCCTACATTTAAACTGTAAGCTGTAAATAGAAGTTTTTTCTTTTTAGTTTTTGCAAGCATTAATAATAATACCGTTACTAATATACTTACTGCTGGTGCTGTTATAATATGTCCTGTAAAGAAAGATAAGAATATACTTAATATAACACTTACGTATAACATGTATTGTTCAAAATCTAACTTTCTTCTATCTTTCATAATTAAATAGAAAATATATCCATAAATTCCAAAGAATAAGATAAATCCTATAATCCCATGACTATAATATATATCAAAATAATCCATTTCTACGGCTTTTGCTTCTTTATTATTCTTTAGGTAACCGATTCCAAATAGTTTTTGATATATATTACTTTTCATATAATCTGTTTGCCTATCTTCTAAGAATGATAATCTTGAACTAAATATGAAATGATCTACTAAATGTTCATTTTCAAATACTTCTGTAACATTATCAAGTTTTAAATAATTTAAGTGTGTTTCAATGTTTTTATAAAAAGTTGTCTTTGGTAATATTAAAACTAATCCTATTATAAAAACTATTAAAGCTATTAAACTAATTCCTATTGGCTTATATTTTTTTTGCTTTATTTCTTTATAAATGAACCATATATAGGCAAAGAATATTGTAATTCCTAATGATAATAGTGGAGTTTTGGTACCTATAGTCAATATAATGTATAGGTATAAAACCGAAATTATAATCGTTGGTATTATCTTTTTGGTACTTACAAATATTAAAATCATAATTGGGGTTAATAAAGAAATAATTCCACTTATTTCATTTGCAGAATTAAAGAATCCTAATGTACCTGCTTTGGTTATTTCATAAGTTTCAAATCCTATATTTAGACAATTTGGTACTAGTATACATACTAAATATGTTACTAATACTACCATTAAAGTCATTTTACTAATTTTTATTTCATCTTTTATGCTATATAAAGCAATTAATAATACTGGGAAATAAAACACTCTACATAATCCTTGTATTTCCTCAAATAACCCTACTCCATCTTTATACATAATCATTCCTGATATATAAAATAGACCATAGGCCAGTAATAATCCATAAATTAACCAATTTTGTTTCCTTTTGTATACAAACATTACCGTGTAAAAAATAAATAATAAAAATAAGATTCTAACAATAATTCCTATTGTTACATTAGCATGCCATACATGTATGCCAAATCCTGTAATTAAATCAAATATTGGTTGCAATAAAATAAATATAATTAAAAGTACATTAAAATTCTTCTTTATCCAAGCATTCATATTTTCACCTTTCCCATTTTATTTTAGCATACCTTTATTTTTTTGTATACTTTACAGTCTAATATTCGTAAAATATTTCTATTTTTTGGGCCTTATTATATAATGTATATATAAAGATAATGAGGTGGTAATATGAGTCAGAAGAAGAAATCTTCTAATCATTATAATAAAAATAATTATCACAGTCGTAATTATAATCAAAATAAGAATCAAAATTTTGAGAAAAAAAGAAAAGTAGAAGATACTATTAGTAGAGAGATTCCTAAAGACTTCTCTTCTAGAGAGTTGACAAAAGAAAAACCTCGTAAGGTAAAAAGACATCCTATTGTAAATTTCTTTTTGTTCTTAACTCTTCTTAGTAGTTTAGCTTATTTTGGTATTACTTTATGGAATGGTCAAAATAGTAGTAATTTTTTTGGATTATTAGTTAGTAGTTTACTTTTAGTGGTCTTTTCTATTTTATTTATTGCGATATGTGTTACTAGTCCTAGTAGAAAAAAAGGTACTATTTTTTTAGGAAGTTTTTTCTTACTTTTATTTAATTTATTTGGTGGACTTACTACATTAGGTATTATTCACGTTCCTGCAATTGGACAAGTTGCTGACTTTACTGGTAAAAGTTTGACAGATGTGGTTCGTTGGGCGGAAAAAAATAAAGTGACTTTAAATCAAGATTATGAATATAGTGATATGGTTCCAGAATACTCTGTCATTTCTCAAAATATAGATGCTGGTAAAAAAATTAAAGATGTTAATGAGTTGACAGTTTCTATTAGTGAAGGTCCTAATCCAGATAAAGAGATTATCGTTCCTGATATGGATGGATGGGATAGCGATAGAGTTATTCAATATGTAGAAGATAATTATTTAAATAACGTAGAAATAGAATTTGAAGAATCTGATCATGCTCAATATACTGTTATGGATCAAAGCAAATCAGGTACGATGAGACGAAGCGATGAATTAAAACTAACTTTCTCCTTGGGAGAAGAAGTTAGTGATGATGATGTCAAAATGGTTGATTTAACTGATATGAGTGAATTTGAAGCAACATTTTGGTTAAAACAACATCGTATTAAATATGAGACAAAGAAAGTATTTTCTAAAAAGATTGAACGTGGTAATGTTGCTAATCAGAGTGTAAAAGCTGGAGCTATGGCAAAAGTTAATAATGATGATGAAAAAGTTGTACTTTCTATTAGTAAAGGTAAAAGTATTAAAGTACCTAATCTAAAGAAAATGAGTATGGTAGAAATTACAAATTGGATTGTTGAAAACAAATTAAAATTAGAGTTTTCTTATGAATATGATGACAGTGTAGATGAAAATGAAGTTATTGATGTTAATTATGATAAAGGTAAGAAAATTGAACAAGGTACTACTATTAAGATTACAATATCTAAAGGTAGTTTAGTTATGAAAGATTTTGATAGTTTTGATGAGTTTAGAGAATGGGCTAATAAGTATAATATTCCTTATGAAGAAAAACATGAGTTTAGTGAAGATGTTCCTCAAGGTGAAGTTATTTCTTATTCTTATAAAAAAGGTGAAACTATTAAAAATGGAGATAGTATTATAGTTACTATTTCTGATGGAAAAGAAAGAAAAGTTCCTGATTTGATTGGGATGACAAAGAAAGAAGCAATTGAGGTCTTAGAAAAAGTTGGATTGAATTATAACTTTGTTACTCAAAATAGTAATAAATCAAAGAATACAGTAATTAAACAATCTATTAGTGCTGGTAGTAAAGTTAGTGATGGAACTACTATTACTGTTACTATAAGTAACGGTAAAAAAGTAGAAGCTCGTGAAGAAAATGATAAAAAAACAAATAATAGTAGTTCTTCTAATCATAATTCTGGAAGTTCTAATAACACTTCTAAACCTGAAGTAGCACCAGAACCAGAACCCGATCCTGTACCCGAAAAACCATCTTGTGATAAATCGAAAGGTGCAGCCTTGAATATACAAGCTGGAAATACTGGTTCTCAAACAAAGAGTATGATTTCTCAGTTAAATCCTAATCATAAATTTAGTTTTAATTTTGTCAGTTCTTGTCCTAACGGAGATACTACTTCTGGTTCTGTGTGTGATGCAGTAGATGGACAATGGAAAAACTTTTGTGATACTATAACCATTACAATTGTTAAATAGAAAATAAGCAAGTAATCTTGCTTATTTTTTTTGCTCTTCTAATCTTTTTTGCTTTTCTTTTGTTAGTATATTCATCTGATTTTTTGCTGCTTTATTTAATAAAACTAAGCGTTTTGAAGCAACAATATTTTTTTCTATTAATAAACTGTTCATTGCTTCTAAATTACTTAATATTATTAATTCTATTAAACTTGCATAATCTCTTATATTCCCCTTTTTGGCTTTCTCTGGATATCTCTTTTCCCATTCACTAGCTGTCATTCCAAATACAGCAACATTCAAAATATCCGCTTCATTCTTATAGACTGTGTTTTGTTGCTGAAAAGTCAGTTCTGGAATTAAGTTGTTTTTAATCGCATCTGTATGAATAACATAATTAATTTTTGCTAAGATACGTGTAGATTCCCATGTTATCATTTCCTTTTGAGATTCCTGCTTTTTTAACCTTTCAAACTCTTTTATTAAATATAATTTAAACTCAGGACTAATCCAACTAGCAAACTCAAAAGCTATATCACTTATTGCATAGGTTCCACCATCATACTTTCCAGATTTGGATAGCATTCCTATGGCATTGACTGCTGTTATCCATTTTTTAGGGGACAAGGTAAAATAATGGTAGCCTGCTAAATTTTTAATCTGGTCGAATTCGACTAGGTTAAAATTAGGGTTATGCAACTTTTCCCATAGTCCTAAAAAAGATATTGTATTTTTGTTTCTTAACCAATTTTTTATTATATCTGCTGGAGATGTGCTATTTACTTTTTTAGCAATATCCGTTAAGGATATATACTCTTTATTATTCATTTTTACTACTTTAATATAAACTTTTTGTACGTATATGGTTTTAATGCTTACACCTCTTTCTTAGTATTTATTTTTTTATATACGAAAAAAAGAGGTTTGTTCCATAAAAAAAGTCAGAATTTTATCTGACTTTTTATTCCACTATCATCTCTATTCTGTTTCCACGGGTTTTGTTAATTGTAAAATGATAGTTCTTACCATTTATTGTAGTTTTTACATTTTCTAAGCTTCTGCCTAATTTTTCTGTCATTTCAGCTATATCTGTTATATTAGATGTAGTTGTAATATAAATTACATATCTACCTTTTTCAATATCAGACATATCAATGTCATTATCATACCAGGCTTGTGATTTATCTAAGTTATCATTTACTGGTAATACCACAGTATAATTTCCATCTGTAATAGTTCCTAAATTCTTAGTATATAATTTATAATTATCAACATTTTCAAACAGAATCTTTCTTGTAACTTTTTGATTTTTAGATAAATCAGCTCCGTAAGAATAACTATTTCCTCTTAAATGTAGTTTATTATCTTCTGTAAAATTAAACTCTATATATTTATCATATTGGTTGTAAATATATGAGCTATTTTTATTTGCTAGTAATTCATCTCTAACCTTTAATTCTACAAAACTTGTCTGACTACTAAAATTATTGCTTATAATTGCAGAATGTTTATTTCCTTCTACTTTTGTAGCCTGCTCATTATATGTTTTATTATTTATAACTGATTTAGAATAATATTCATTCGTTGATGCTTCCATATACATTTTGTAATTTCCATTTTCAATATTGTTTATGTTTATTTCTGCATTAAACCAAGAATATGTATAATCTTTTCCATCAGGACTATAAACAGCTTTAGGAATATCTTCCTTTTTGATGATTCTTGTTGCAGGTACTTCTGTTGTCTCTCCAGTATCTATATTTTCAAGGATTACTTTATAATTTATTTCTGTATCTAGATTATTATCAATTCCTGTTATCGTTTGATATCCTTGCATTAATAACTTATTATTGGACTCTTTTAAATAATGAAAATAAAATGTTCCATCTTTTTCTTCTAATTTCTTTTCTTTTACTGTTACTGTGATTTCTTTTTCAACAACATTTCCGTAAGAATCTTCTACTTTATAAACCACTTTATAAGTTCCAACCTCTTCAGTATTTACTTCATTCGTTGTTACTTCAATATCCTTTATCTTTCCATCCTCTGGGTCTTCTGCTGTTACTCCATCTAATGGATCAAATTTTTCATTTAAATAAATTGTTTTGTCTTCGACATTGATTACTGGTTTTTGATTTTCTACAACTGTTACGGTAATTGTTTTTGTTGTTTCATTTTTATAACTATCTACTACTTTATAAGTAACTTCATATTTACCAGTTTTATTTTCTTTTACTTCATTTTTGACAACTTCAATCTTTTTGATTTCCCCTTCTTCTTTATCTGTTGCAGTTACATCTTCAAGAGGGTCAAATTTTGTTCCCTGTGTTATTGTCTTATCTTCGGCATCAATTACTGGAGCTTCATCTTTTATTACTGTTACTTTAATCGTTTCTGTAGTAGTTTGATTATAGGTATCCGTAGCTTCATAAGTAATTTCATATATGCCAGGTTCCTCTAATTTAACAGTTGATTCTTTTACTTTTACCTTGATTTCTCCATCTTCTTCATCCGTTGCTGTTACATCTTTTAATTCATCTAGTTCACGGTATTGTATTACTTCTTTATCTTCGGCATTAATTACTGGTTTTTTATTTTCTGTAACGGTTACTGTAATTGTTTTCGTTGTAGTTACGTTATTATTGTCCGTTACTTTATAGGTTACTTGATATTCTCCAACTTTATCTATATCTACTGTTTCTTTTTCTACTACAATTTTATTTGTTAAATTACCATCTTCTGTATCTGTTGCAGTTACATCTTTTTTATAATCAAATTTTGTACCTTGTACAATCTGTTTATCACTAGCAATGATTACTGGTGCAGTATTATCTGCTTTAATATTCATTTTTTCTACATAAACGTTTGGTGCAGATGCTAGTGTCCAACCAAATTCATTAGTATTTCCACTGATATCGACTGGTACTTTATACCATTTTTGTCCATTTACTGTTTTTTCTTCTAATATTGGTGCATAAGAGTTCGTATAATGACCACTAATTAGGGTTGCTTTGGTATCTTCTGGTACGCTATTTACCCAGGTGTATTGGTTACCACTGGCGGTAACTGAAAATTTACCATAATCACTTGTTACTAAATTAATGCTGTCTGCTGATACCCAGTGTTTTTGGTCATATTTATAATCAGATGTAACTAAATAAGATGTTACAACTCCATCTTTATTTTTAGCTGCAGCATATACCATAACATAACGATTGTTTACTAACTTTTGATTCTTTTTGGCAGTTAATGAAGAATCATAATAGAAATCTGTATCTTTGGTACTTTTTCCAACTCTTGGTTTATAACTGGTACCTTCTGCATATAAGTCATATTCATAATCTCTATCTTGATACTGTGTTACATTATTTGGTGAAATATATCCATTCTTTCCTTTATTAATCTTTTTTACATAGGCAGCCGGAACATATACTGTTTTATTCCAGTTATAATCTCCAGATGTAATTTCATTATAATTATTGTCAATATTTAAATCACTGACTACTTCATACCATGTTGTATTTCCTTCTACACTGTCACCTTGTTTTTCTCCAACAATTACAACTCCATCTTCAGCTTCTGGATATTGGTATACTCCTTTTGCTGAATTTTTGGCATTGCTTCTTGCCCATACTGCTCCTTTTGTCATTACACCCAATTGATAATAGTTATAATCTTGTAAACCTTTGGCTTTATCAAAAGCATAATAGTGAGAAGCCATTTTTTCTGACCAATAAGTATCTGATGCATATTTTACATTCATACCTATCCATTTATCACCAAATTGTGGACCAAAATATCTCCAATCTCTTGGATGGGCATATCCATAAGTAATCCAGTCTGATGCATATCCTAAAATACTATGAGCATATGTTACATATTGGCTTGCTGATCCATAAGGATTACTGTCTACAGCATTTAGACCAAATCCGTTATTTTTATTAACTGCTAAATTACTAGTTCCATTACCACTTTCATTTCTACTTAAACTTAATGATAATAAGGCGTTTACTCCATATTTTTCTTGGGCATAGTAATAGAAGATTCCTTTTCCATATAATCTAGATGCTCCACTTTCTGCTTTATTCCCATAAGCATCCATACTAATTCCCATATTGTTTCTAATATATTCGTCTATATTTTGACTAGAATAACTTGTTCTTGTGTGGTTAGACAAATACATATAATAGTTATAATATTCATTATTTTTGTTGACTGCATTATTGTAATTACCATTTTTATAATCTTTAATCATGGTTTTTCTATCTTTATAAAAGTATTTTCCATCGTAACTGTAATAAGTTCCTGGAGATAGCATATCTGGTTTTGGTCCTATTACACTACCACGACTGCCATTATACGTTTCTTGAATTTTATTTACATAATTGTGTTTAATATCTTCGTTTGTTACAGTATAACTACTTGATGATTTTACCCAGGTAATTGGAACTATTTCATAAGTACTATCCAATATCCATCCAGTAAAATTTCCAATCTTTACTTTTATCATAAATCTACCATGAGCATTCGAATAGCTTGCATCAATTAAAGCTCCATCTACCCCTCCATAAAGAGAACCGGTATCCATATAAGTATAAGATGAAGTTTTTTCTTTATCTGTATAAAAGTAAGTTAACGTTTCAGGATTTACACTTAAATCTACTAAAGCAACATTAGCATCTAATATCTTAGTTTTTCCTGACACTTTTCCAAATACTACTAAATCATCAGCACCATTATTTTTCATCCATGCTTGTGCTTCTTCAAATGTATTTAGGCAAGCAACTGGATCAATTTCACCATCTGAATGCATACCTGCTACTTCATAATTTCCACATAGACTTTTATATTGATAATTACTAGAAGAGAATGCTAAAGTATCTTTTGGATAGAATAAAAAACAACCAATTAATATACTGGTTAATAACCAAAGCTTTTTCATATCATCCCCTCCTTATAGTCTATCAATTATATTATACAATATCTAAGACTGCACTCTTTTGCTTTTTTTGCTTTTTCTACATTTTTTACACTTTTTTACAATCTTATTTTTTTCTTCTATAATTCTTTGGTATGGGTTGATAAAGTTTGCTTTTTTAGATATAATAATAAAAGCTAGATGATAAGATTTATTCGGAGGTAATTATGGCAAAAAGAGATACAGAAAACGAAACAATGGAAAAGAAACCTAAATTAAAAATTATATTATCTATATTCTTAGTGATAGCAGTACTGACAAGTGCTTTTGCTATTTATGAGATATTTTTACTTAGCTCGATTGAAACTGTAATTCGATACATCATTATAGGAATTTTAATTCTAATTGATGTAGTTTTATATATAAAAGTTCGAGTTGCTTCTAAAAAGAGAAAGAAGAAGCATAAGAAACGTATTGGACTTATTAGTTTTATGATTATATATTCTCTAGTTTGCTTTGCAGTAGGTTTAGTTATTGCTTATGTATATGGTAGACTTGATAATATTAATAAAGGATATGTTACTTATACTTCTGATTTAGTAGTAATGAGTGACAATGCTGCAAAAGATGTCGATGATGTTAAAGATTATACAATTGGTATTTTAAAGGATAAAGATTCTCCTGATGGATATATTATTCCACAAGAAATAATTAAGGAGAATAATTTAGATGATGATAATGAATTAAAGAAATATGATGATTACTCTACTATGCTAGTAGATTTATATGCTGGTGAAGTAGATGCCATATTTATTACTGATAACTATGTAGATATGTTTTCTGGTATCACTGGTTATGAGGATGTTAAAACAGATACAAGAATTATTCTTTCTAAAGATAAAAAAATGAAGAAAGCTGATACTTCTGATCAAGAATTAGCTTCTAGTGGTAAGTCATTGGAGGAACCTTTTACTATTTTATTAATGGGAATTGATTCTACTGACGAAGTATTGGAAAAAAATGCGATTGCGAATGGTGATACATTAATTTTAATTACATTTAATCCTAAAACTTTAAATGCTACTATGCTTTCTATTCCTAGAGATAGTTATGTTCCTATTGCTTGTTGGAGTGATAAAGCTGAAAATAAAATTACTCATGCTGCAGGATACGGAACAGATTGTATGATGAATACTATTGAAGAATATTTTGGTATCAATATTGATTACTACGCAAAAATCAACTTTAAAGGTTTAGTTAAATTAGTTGATGCAGTTGGTGGTGTCGATGTTAATGTAGACGCAAGTCAAACATTATGTACTGATGATTCTTCTCGTGGTGGAGAAGTATGTATTAACCCTGGACCACAGACATTAAATGGTGAACAAGCTTTGGTATATGCAAGAAATAGAAAACAACTTGCAAATGGTGATTTTGGACGTGGCCAACATCAACAAGAAATTGTTATGGCTTTACTTGATAAAATGAAAGGCATTACGAAAGTGTCTAGTTTTATGGATATTTTAAATACTGTTTCTAATAGTTTAGATACTAACCTTACAACAAAACAAATTTTATCATTCTATAATATATTAAAAGATATTTTAAAACGTAGTGCTTCTGCTGATGATTCTAATATTATTAATATTCAACAATTATATTTACAAGGTACTGGTGAAATGATTTATGATGAGAGAATGAGAATGGTATTATATAATTATGTTCCTAATGAACAAAGCAAAAAAGATATTATTCGTGCCATGAAAGAGAACCTTGAACTTGCTGATCATAAACCTATTAAGAAATTTAGCTTCTCAATTAATGAACCATATGAAAAAGAAGTTATTGGTTATGGTCCTTATAAAGCAACTGATACTTATGCTCTACTTCCTGACTTTACTGGTGATAGTCAAGAACAAGCTAGAGCAACGGCTAGACGTTTAGGTATTTCAGTTACTTTTGTTGGTGGAGATGGATATGTTATTGATCAAGAGTATCCTGCCGGCAAAAGAATCGACAAAATTCGTGGAAGTGTGACATTAACTCTTGGTGGTAATACTAAAGATGAGGAAGAGGAAGAGGAAGAAGAACAGCAACCAACAGAAAACAACGATACAGAAGCAACTGTTCCTAAGGATGAGGAACCTGACGTTACCCCTCCAGATGATGATAAAACTCCTTCCACTGATCCTCCAAAAGATCCTACTATTGAACCTACACCACCAACTGATGATAATACTGGACAGTCTGTTCCAACTGAATAATTTAAGTAAGCTATTTATGTAGCTTACTTTTTTTGACAAAAAAATAGAAGACTTATCTTCTATTTTAATTTTATAAATTTATCTTTTCCTACCCCACATAATGGACATGTCCAGTCATCTGGTAGGTCTTCAAATTTTATTTTTTCTTTATTGTCATCATAAATATATCCACAAATTGTGCATTGATATTTATTTCCTGTTGTTTGTTCTTCTTCTTGATATGTTGGAGCTTTCTTTGGAGATTTTCCTTTTAATACTTCATGATAGTATCTATAGGTCATTGGTGGTTGTTCTAAGACTTTTGCGGCTTGTTGTACTCTGATTAAGAAAATATCATGTGTCTCTACATCAATTACTCTTATTACTTCTCCAATGATATATCCACATACATCTTGTAAAACTACAGGTAATTCTTCTATATTTTGATAGTTTATATTTTCAAACTTATTAACTTCTTTAGATGAAAAATATCCAAATTTTGATATTAATTCTTGTTCAGCATTTTCTGTTAAAATAGAAATTGCACATTTTCTTGTTTCTTTTAATATTTGGTTTGTGTAGTTTTCTTTATTTAAACTTATTGCAATAATAGGATTTTTTGAAGTTATTTGCATGGCAGTATTTATAAAGCATCCTACATTCTTTTTACCATTTTTGGTTGTTATAATATACATGCCATAAGATAGATTATTTAAAACACTTAAGTCCATTATTCAACCACCGTTTGCCATAATCCATGTTTATTACAATAAGCATATATGATTGCACCTTTTTCATATGGAACAGTCATTTCTGGAGTATCTCCTGGTTTTAGAATTACTTCTCTATTCTCTTTTTCTGTTTTTACTAAAATCCATTCAATATAATGGTCTTCTTCCATTACATGATTTACTTGAATATGCATATTGTCTCCAACTTTTTCATAAGTAGGTACATGTTTTTCAAATGCTGCATCTACACTGTTTGGTTTTACAATTTCCATTTCTTCTCCACAGCAAATATATTTTCCTGCACCTTCTTCTAAAACTTTTACTAATGCTCCACATTTTTTACATCTTTTTAATACTAATTCTTTCATTTTATTCCTCCTCTAATACTTTCTTCCATTCTTGTTCTCTAAAGCCCGTTAGCATGGCCTTTTCTGTAATTAGAATGGGTCTTTTTATTAACATTCCATCTGATGATAACAAATCTAGTTGTTCTTTCTCTGAAAGTGTTTTTCTTTTTTCTTTTAAATTTAATTCTCTATATTTCATGCCACTTGTATTATATAATTTGTCTATTGTTATTTTATATTTTTCTAGCCAAGAGGCTAACTCTTCTTTCGTTGGTGTTTCTGTAATAATATTTCTATCTGTAAACTTTTGATTATTATCTTCTAGAAACTTTTTGGCTTTTTTACAAGTGGAACATTTTGGATATTCAATAAATAGCATGTTTCCTCCCTTTATTTATTATGATGATATTATTTTCATCATTAATTTTATTATAAAGCAAAAAGAAAATAGAAGCAACGCTTCTATTTTAATTCAGCTAGAGAAAGTTTAATATCATCATGAATGAATGTTAAGGTTGCTTCTTTTTGATAGTCATCAAAATCACTATCTGTATATGTCCAAGAAACTGTTACTTCATATGCTTCATCATCTGATGTTTCTCCATAGGCATATTCTGTTTGTTCTACACTGTCTATTGTTATTTTATCTACTACTGGTAATTTTTGTTTTCTATTACCATAAATATTACTTTCTACATACTTATAATAAGTATCCTCAGCATTATCTAAGAAATTTGATAGAGATGGTTGATAAACAAAATCTGTTCCTCCAACGTCTGTTTTGGTACTCTTATCAGATAAGCTATAAAAGTCATAGATAAACATTTCTGTTATTTGTTTTACATACTCTTCTTCATCTACTGGATCTTTCTTTAATATTTTATCAAGTTGTCCAAACATTTCTTGATATCTTTTTGTTTTATTATCTTTTAAAGTATATCCATATTTCTTTATTGTTTTTAATACCTTTGCTTCTTGTACTTCTTGTTTTCCAAAGAATACATTATATCCTACAAAGGCAATTGCTGCGATGGCAGCTAGAGCAATGACAGTGATTAATATTTTTTTTGGCTTCTTCTTTAATTTCATAGACTAATTTCCTTCCTCTTGTTTTTCGATTACTCTATTTTCATCTGTTTGATCTTTCTTTAATAGATCAAATACAATTATGTCATTTGATACATCTAACATATCACTAGCATATTGACTATTCTTTTTAATTTCTTCTTCTGTTACTGGTTTATCTGTTAATGATAAGTATTCACCTTTTTGACTGTTGTAATATACATCGTTGGTTAACCAGTTTCCATTTGGAAATACTACGATGTTATTATCTTTGATATCAAATATGTCGTGTCCTAAAGCATATTCATTTTTATATCCAAACATATTTCCTAATGTTGGTTCTACATCATACATACTCATTACATTTGTATATTTTTTATTTAGGTCTGTTCCTTTCATATCTTTTGTCCAAATGATTAATGGAACTTTTCTACCTAGTTCATATTGATAAGAATCATATTCTTTATAATTAGGATCGTCTTCATCAAGTACTGAATCTGTTTCTTTATCATAATTATATAATCTATTATAATCGGCTCTTGGTAGTTTAGCATCATGGTCTCCATAGATAACAATTACTGTATTATCAAGTAATCCTTCTTCATCCAAGCGGTCAATCAATTCTCCAATTGCACCATCTGCATAATGTGCTGATTTAAAGTAGTTGCCTAATTTTGTTCCTTCCATATATGGATATGTTACTTCTTCTGTTGTTCCATCTGGATTGGTTACTGTTTCTTTTATATCTACTGGGAAGTCTCCATATTTATCTACTTCTGAGAATGGTGTATGGTTAGATAACATCATCATCATACCATACCATTTATCATATTTCTTATTAATCTTCACTAATTTGTCCACAGATTGATCAAAGAAAGCATAGTCGTTAATTCCTAAACCAACTGTATTTTCTTTTGTTACATTGTAGTCTTCTTTACTATAGAATCTATCGTATCCTAAACTCTTATGCATATTTCTTCTGTTCCAGAAGTCTGCATTATTACCATGCATACTGAATGTATAATATCCTTTTTCAGCTAATAATTTGGGTGTTGCATTGTATGTTCTATCTGAATAAGATACAAATGCTGTTCCACTCCTTGTTGGTAGTAGAGATGTATTAAACATCAATTCTGCATCACTACTTGTTCCAACACTTACTGGAGAATAGAAGTTTGAGAAGAACATTCCTTCACTTGCTAATTTATTAAGATTTGGTGTTACTTCTTCCCCATTAAATGATAAACTCATTAAATTAGTTTGTAAACTTTCTCCATGAATAACAATTACATTTTTTCCTTCGAAAATATTAGTATATTTATTATCTTCATGTTCATATGGATGTTCTTTAAAATAATCTTTAAATGTTTTCTTTGCTTGATCATATCCAAATAAAGAATTAATCTTTGGTTGAATAGATGCTACTACATCGTTTGCTTGGTAAATATAAATACCATATTTCATAACGATATATTCACGGTTCCATTGTTTTACTAATCTTGATATATCAGTTGGAGTTAAAGTAAATAAGAAAATAATTACAAAAACCGCACCAACAGCAACTGTTTGAATGGTTCTTTTCTTTCTTTCTGATTTTACTTCTACTTTTTTATAATAGTTTTTCTTTTTTAATCTAGAATTAACAACAATTAATATAATTGGGCCTAAAATATATAAGAAATCCTTAAACTGAATTACTTGTTCTACTACAGCATCTCCAACATCTCCAACATATTGTGTTAAAGATAACATTGAAACAGATGCAAATGATGTGTAGTAAGTATAATAAATTGAGTTAATCAAACATATTGCTGTAAAAAATATACTAAAGCATAAATAATAGGTAAATCTATTTTTAGGCTTTAATAAGTATCCCAGTCCTCCTACTATTGTTACTACTGCTAAATCTGCTAAAATTGGTGCTATAGCTAAATAGTTTTCTGTTGAATTAATACAAAAAAATCTAAGTAGTGTCGAGTTGATTACACAAGTAATAACAAATACTAAAAACAATACATTATTTTTAGCATATTCTCTAATTAAATGATCTTCTTTTATATGTTTTAGTCCTTTTTTTACTTTGACTAGTAGTCTATTTAAACTATTTTTTATATTTTTCATATTTCAACCTCGCTTTATATTCAATCATCTCGAACTTTGCTTATTATATTATAGCATTATTATAACCCTTTTTCAATTACTTCACAAATCTTTTAAATTAAAAAAAATACACTTTCTTGTGTATTTTATTTTTCTTTTTTAGGCTTTTCTATTCTACTTGTGTTAGTTAATAACATTCCTGTTCTTTCTATGTCTTCTTCTGTGGTATTACCAGCATTAATTGCCATTCCTAATACAAATATATAGGATAAAATATAAATCCATAATAGAAGGATTACAATATTAGAGATACTACCATAGAATAAGTCGTATTTTGAAAATGTACCAATATAGAATGTATAAATTTCTGTTGCTAAAATCCAACTAATTGTTGTAAATAATGCACCTTTTGTTGTCGTGTTACTTCTGATTTTTTTATCAGGAGCAAGTACATATAGAAGTTTTATATTTAAATATACGACTATGATAGAAATTGGATATTTTACTATTTGATATACCCTGTATATAAAATTTGTTATTCCTTGATTGTTGGATGTTTCTTTAATAATTTCAAATATTGTATCTCCACATACTGGGACAAGAATTAAGAATAGAAAGATTCCTACTAAAATAAATGTCATTCCTATCGCTTTTAATCTTCTTCTTAAGATATTATCTGATTTTATTTTATATATCTCATTTGAAGTAATAATCATAGAATGGGTACCATTGGATGCTAATAAGAAAGCAGAGAAGAAAAAGACAAAGATGTTAAAGTTCATACTATCTCTTGTGATGGATGTTGCAAATAAATCTGCAACTGATCCTGGTAATGCAGATAATAAATATTCGTTTAATGCTTCTACTGGAATTGATATTCTAGAAGCAATAGCACCAATTAAAGCAATTAGGGGAATAATAGATAAAACAAAGAAAAAAGCGAGTTGTCCAGGAAGAACTCTCATTTCAGGTTTTGCTATAATTGAAATGACTTTTTTTAAAAATCCTGTTACTCGCTCCATTTTTCTCATCCCTTTTACTTCATTTCTTCTTTGGCTGTTATCATTTCTAATGTTGCTTCATTGATTGCATCATCTAGTGTTTTTATCTCATCAGTAATCATACTGTATCCGATAGCAGCTCCAAATTCATGAGGTAAATTCTTCATTTCTTTTCCTAATTTTTTAACGTAAGTTGCTACTTGTCTTTCACTATAACCAACTAAATAAATTAGGAATTCATTACCATCTGTACGTATAATTTCACTATTTTCTAATTGTGTATTTACTAATATACCGGCTGCTTTAATAATTAAGTCGTCGCCTTCTTCATGACCATAATTGTCATTTACATATTTAACATTATTTAAGTCAACCATAACAATTGCTTGTGGGTAAACTTTTGATTCTTCCCATTCAGGCATTTTAGCATTTAAATAGTTTCTATTTTTTAGTGAAGTTAACATATCTGTATATTTATGTCTGTCACTAGCCTTTACTTTCTTAATTTGCTTTTTCTTTTTAATAATTAAATAAGCAATTAAAAGTATAATTAATGGTACAAATATAATTGTTAAGACAATTGTGTATACTTGTTGTAATGTTGAACCTTCTAGAATAGATGCATGTAAATTACTAATACCACTATTTCTATAATTGTAATATGAATTGGTGTTGATTATGTAGTTAAATAAATCATAAAATGCTTCATTATTAGTTTTAACCATAAATTTATAATCATTCATCATTGTATCAGTATAAAGTAATTTTAATTTTTTAAACTCTTTATTTTGATAGTAAGTATAGATTTCTCTATCTACTATAATTAATCTATCACCACTATTTTTTATTAAATCCTTGATATTATCATATGTTTTTATTTTTGCTCTAGCATTATTAGAGAAATAGTTATATAAGGAATCTCCCTTTAGCATTGCTAGTTCTTGGCCTTTCATACTTTCAAATGAAGTTACTATATGTTCATCTTCTTCTTTTCCTAAGACAACATATTGTTCAATGAATGTTGAAAGTGTTGATTTATATTTACTGTTGTTGTAATTATAGTAGTCAAAATATAAATCTACTTCTCCTTTATCAATTGCTTTTTCTAATTCATCAATTGTTTTATATTCTTTGTATTTAAAGTTAATTCCAGATAATCTAGATACTCTATCTACATATTCTCCAGCAATACCTGCAACTTTTCCATTTACCATTTCTTCATATGGAGGGTTTTCTACAAATCCATATGTATAGTTCTTAGAAATCAATTCTGCTTTTGTTTTTGCATCTAACTCATTAGCATCAAGATAATAATCTAAATAAGCATCATTATATTCACTGACATATTTTGTTTGTTTCCATTTATTATAGTATTTAGTAACAATCTTATTTAATTCGTCATTATCTTTGCTTAGTGTTAATACTACCTTCTTTTGCATTTCTGTAAAGAAATAGTTAATAGAATATTTATCATTGTCGATTGTATAATTTAAATACATAATGTTTGGAACGATTACCATATCTACTTCATCATCATCTAATGCTTTATAAATGTCTTCAATTGTATCATAAGTTTTGTAAGATAGGTTTGTTCCACTTTTTAAATAATAGCTAATTTCGCTAGAATCTTCTTTAAAAACTCCAAATGTTACATTTTTAAAGTCTTTAATATTGTTAATTCTTTGATACGTTTTTCCTACTGCTACATAATTATCATTAAATAATGGTAAGTCATTTTTCCCTATCTCTTTATCATTGTCTAATATTCTGATTCGAAATCCATCTGTTGATGTTTCTGATTCTTTTAGGTATGGAATTTTATTAAATTCCAATCCAATATTTTCTTCAAAGTCAGATAAGAAGCTAAAAACAACTCCTTCTCCATTTAATCCATATAGTGGATAATCATTTACAACTTCAAAGTCATATGTTTGATCTTTATTTTCTTGTACCCATTGTTTTTCTTTTACAGTTAGTGTTGTGGTTTCATCTTCTTTATTATAATAGCGGTATACAAAGATGAATGCCACTACTGCAATTATAATAGGTATAATAATTATTAATTTTTTTTTCATTATTCACTTCCCCTATCTTTGGTCCATGAGAATGTATCTTTGGCATGGTGTCTATAACCTATGATAGGAAAATCTGTAGCATCACTATCTTTTTTTACAAAAACTTGTACATCATAAAATTTTTTCTCATCTTTTGTTAAGCAATCTAAAACTTTATTACTTAAAGCTTTGGCTGTATCAACAGATGTTTCATCTTGTACAGTAATAATTACTTCTACTATTTTTCCTTGTACACTGGCTTTTGCTTCTTTAGTTGCTGAATCTTCTTTTAAAGTAGATTCAATATTGCTTAATTTTTTGTCTGTAAGCTCTACTTCTTCAATTCCATCTAGACGATCTCCATATAGAGCTGTTCCTTCTTTTGGAAATAACATTGTTACGACTTGGAATGCTAAAAATACTAAAATTAAAAAGACTCCAATCGCTATAATTATAAACTTATTTTTTCTTATAAAACTCATTTATCATCACATCCTAGTATTTTAATTATACACTATGTATATCTCTTTTTCAATTACTTGTTTAACTCTTGTTGCAAAATATCCATAGCCATTTTAGGGTTTAGTGAGCCTTTACTTTCTTTCATTACTTGTCCCATCAAGTATTTGATTGCTCTATCTTTTCCAGCTTTATAGTCAGCTACACTATCAGGATTTTCTGCTATTACTTTTTGAATCATTTCTGTAATGGCAGAATCGTCTGTAATATTTTGAATTCCAGCATCTTTAATAATTTCATCGATTGTTTTTTCACTTGTCATAACAACTTCTAATATTTCTTTTACATTTTTACTTGTTAAGGTATTGTTACTTACTTTATTTACTAAGTCTATAAATCTTTCTTTTGTTAATGTTGTATCTTTGATATTTTTTTCTTCTTTATTTAAATATGCAGAAATGTCTCCTAATAATAAATTTCCGGCTGTTTTAAAATCTATTTTCTCATCTAACATTTCATTTAGATAATCACTTAAAGAGCGATGACCAACTAATTTTTTGGCATTAATTTCACTGATACCTAAACTTTGATATTTCTCTCTTCTTTCGTCTGGTAACATTGGGATTGTCTTTCTAACTTTTTCTATTTGATCTTCTGTTACATATACGAACGGAATATCTGGTTCTGGAAAATATCTATAGTCATTTCCTGTTTCTTTTACACGCATTAATATAGTATCATTTAATTTATCATCAAAACGTCTAGTTTGTGGTGGGAAGGTTTTACCTTCATCATAAAGTTTCGCTTGTCTTTCTATTTCTTTTTCAATACTTAGTTTTACATTAGAAATAGAACCAATGTTTTTAATCTCTGCTTTGGTACCATATGGATCAGATTCCTTTTTTCGAATAGAAACATTAGCATCCGCTCTCATAGATCCTTCTTCCATTTTACAATCTGATACATCACTATAAAATAGCAACTCTTTTAATTTTTCAAGATAAAGTTTCGCTTCTTCTCCACTTTCCATGCATGGTTTGGTGACAATTTCAATAAGTGGTACACCTGCACGGTTAAAGTCTAATAATGTTTTATCTCCTCTATGAGTACTTTTACAAGTATCTTCTTCAATGTGCATTTCTTCTATTTCTATTTTTTTCTTTTTGCCATCTACTTCTATTTCTACATAACCATCATAACCAATGGGTGTTTCGGCCTGAGTGATCTGATAGTTTTTAGGATTATCTGGGTAAAAATAGTTTTTTCTATCAAAATGTTGTTTTGGTCTAATTTTACAATTTAAGATTAGAGCAGCTTTGATAGCAAGATTTAAAACTTCTTTATTTAGCGTTGGTAGAGTCCCTGGATACCCTAAATCTATCACGTTTGTTAGAGAATTAGCCATCTGTCCATATCCATTTACACTATTTGAAAATATCTTGGTTTTTGTCTTTAGTTCACAATGAACTTCAATACCTACTGTTGGAATATAACTAGACATTTTCATCACCCTTTCTTGGATCTAAGTTAAGATTTTTCTTCTTTTCGATAAAACTTGCTAATTGATAAATCGTTGCTTCATCAAAACTATTACCTATAATATGTAATCCTATTGGCATATGTCCTTTACCAAATGCAATTGGTAAGGATAGTCCTGGAAGTCCTGCCATATTTACTGGAATAACTAATACATCATCCATGAAACTCTTAGAAGGGTCATCCATCGGATCTGATAAATTATAAGCTGTTGTCGTAGTAGTTGGTCCAATGATTAAATCATAATCTTGGAATACTCTATCAAATTCTTTTTTCATATCATCTCTAATAGATAAAGCTTTATTATAATAGATTTTAGCATTTTCTCCACTTAATAAGTAAGAACCTACCATAATTCTTCTTTTTACTTCTTTTCCAAAACCATTTTTTCTAGTTTCCAAATATAAATCTTCCATATCTTTGGGATTTTCTACTCGATATCCATAACGAATTCCATCAAACCTTGCTAAGTTAGAAGATGCTTCTCCCATGGCAATAATCTGATATAAAGTAACTGCTTTATCTAAGTATTTCATGTCAACAATATCTACTGTTGCTCCTGAGTTCTCTAACATTTTTTTCGTCTTTTCAACTTCATTTCTTATTTCTTCTGTTACAATATCACTCATAAAGTATTTTGGTAAAGCTATTTTCATTCCTTTAATATCTTTTCCTATTTTTCTTGTAAAGTCTTCTACTTCTTTATCTGCAGATGTTAGATCTTTTTCATCTACTCCTGCAATCACATTTAATAATAATGCATTTTCATATACATTTCTTGTCATTGGTCCAATTTGATCTAGACTTGATGCAAATGCTACCAAACCATAACGAGATACTCTACCATATGTTGGTTTCATTCCTACAATTCCTGTATAACTTGCGGGTTGACGGATGGATCCTCCTGTATCTGTTCCTAAGGCAAATAATACATCTCTAGCAGAAATTGTTGTAGCAGATCCTCCTGAAGAGCCTCCAGAAATTTTATTATTATTCCATGGATTTTTTGGGGCTCCAAAGTAACTTGTTCTACTACTTGATCCCATAGCAAACTCATCCATGTTTGTTTTACCAATGATAATCATATCATTTTGATTTATCTTTTCTACTACTGTTGCATTATAAATTGGAATAAAATTATCTAAAATATGAGAGGCACATGTTGTTCTTAATTCTTTTGTTATAATATTATCTTTTACAGCGATAGGTAATCCAAATAAAAGATTGTCTCCTGCTTCTTTTTTTTCTAATTCTTTTGCTCTTTGGATAGCTGCCTCTTTATTTAAAGTAATATAGGCATTTAAGTTTTTATTTTTTTCAATTCTATCAAAAGCTTCTTCTACTAAATCTATAGGTTTAATTTTTTTGTTTTTTAGGGCTTCGTGAATTTCTTCAATTGATTTATCTAGCATGTTAGGCCTCCTCACTAATAACAATTGGAACTTCTATATAGTTTCCACTGTGTTTTGGTGCATTTTTTAACACTTCTTTTGGATTTAACATTTCTCCTGGCTGATCATCTCTTAATACAGTATCTTTTGACCATGGAGCTATCATTCTTTCTTCATCGTATCCTTCTACATCTTTTATCTTATCTACATCATTTAAAAGTTGCTTTAATTCTACTTGATATTTTTCAATCTCATCTTCATCTACTTTGATTCTTGCAAGATGAGCAACGTGTAATACTTCTTCTTTTGTTAATTTATCTTTCATTTGGAATTCCTCCTTTAACTTTAGTTATTATATCACAAAAATAAGTATAGTAAAACTGAAAAAAAGAGACTACGTCCCTTTTTCTTTTCTTTATTCAGCAAAACAATTACTCATATTCACAGAGTTAGATGTTGTCTTTGTTGCTAAAGTAAAATTATCAATTGTTCCTAATACTGTTATTTCCATACCCTTTTCAAAGTCACTAAAATCTGTTTTTTCTGCCATTGGACATTTTACTTTTAATGTATAGGCATCATCGGGATCTTTATATCGTAATATAATTTCATTATCTTTTAATTTATAAATTCTTCCTGTTACTCTCATAAATTGTCCTGCATATTTTTCGGCTGTTTTTTGTGGATCATTTCTAAATTCAATTGCTAAGTCTAAAGTAGAAATATTGGTTGGAGTAGTTGAATATGGCATTGTCCAAAATCCAATTTCTGTATCACGTCTTCCTTGTTCCTGATGATATTTAATTACTTTATAACCAAGTCCATAAAATTCTTGAGTTCCACCATCATCATAGGTTTTTGTTCTAATGGCAAAGTATGGACCTTTATCATATTTTACGACACAAACAACATCAATGACGATAATAATTCCTAAGGCAATAATTATAATAAAAAATAAATTCATTAGGAACTTAGATCTTGGCTCTTTCATTTCGACAGGTTCAAAATCATAAGTATCATCCATATCGTTCATTCCATAATTATTATAATCTACGTCATAATTATTTTCTTCTGTAATAATTTGATTTTTTTTCTTTTTTCTCATTTTTATTCCTCCTTAAAACCCCTCACTTTGAAAGTTTTTGGTTTCCCTTTTTATATATTGATAAGTTGGATTCATATCTCGATGATATGCTTCTACTAACGACTTCTTTTCTTCACAAAGTTCTATTGCTTCAGCACGTAATTGTATCCTTTTTTCTAGTGGCATTTCGTTTAATAATTTTTTAGAAACTTTTTTTTCTAACGGTCTAGCAAGTTCTGATAACTCTCTTCTAAAATCATCACTGATGTCAAAGTCTAAAAAAAGAGGAATACCAAAATCTATCATTTTTCTTCTGTATATCCTTTCATTTTCATTTATTAATTCCTGTATATTCAAATTGAATGGATCAAATAATATTATATTTTGTGGATTACTGACATCTAATAATTCTATATGATTTGGGAACTTCCAATCTCTAAATTCTCTTTTAATTTCCATACTACTCTTTTTTATTTTAGTTTTTATTTTTCTTGTTTTGGGCATTGGACTATTTTGATAGTGATATTTTGTTCCTACTAATATTAAATCTTGATTTTCACCTAATAAACTTAATATTGTTTTGAAATGGGGTGCAAAATTTCTACAACAACCATTACCACAAGAAATACCAATTCCTAAATCTGTTTTTAATTCTATAGAATCATTAGAGGTTGCTATAAAATTTTTATCAGCAGAAAAATATCCATTCCATACCAAATAATAATAGATTGCTAAATATAAATTTTTGTCTTTTCTATCTGCAATTTCACTAATTAATTTTGACTCGCAGTCTTGAGCAAGATTAAATTGTTGCTTTAAGGAAGATGCCTCATATATTTGACGATAGAATTCTAAATCTTTATAGCAATTCAGATATTCGTCAATCTTGTTCATTCTTTCATCCCCTTTTGATAAGGCATATTATACTATGAATATGTTATTTTGTAAAGAAAAACAGTAGTTTATGCTACTGTAATTTATCTTTAAACTCTTCTTCTGTCCAAATTGGAATTCCTAATTTTAGAGCTTTGTCATATTTACTACCTGGTTTATTTCCTACAATTACAACAGATGTCTTCTTAGATACAGAATCTACTGTTTTTCCACCTAATGATTCTATTTTTTCTTTTGCTTCTTCTCGAGTAAATAAAGTTAAACTTCCAGTTAATACAAAACTTTTTCCAGCAAAGTCTTCATCTTCTATAATTTCTTGTCCCAAATAAGTTGTATTGATTCCTAAATCTATTAATTCTTCTACGATTGCTTTATGATGTGGATTATTAAAATAGTCTACAACACTTTTTGCAATAATTCCTCCAATATCTGGAACTTTTGTTAATTCTTCTTCTGTTTGTCCCATTAGATTTTGTAGTGTTTTATATTTTTGGGCTAATAATTTGGCAGTTTTGGCTCCTACATGTGGTATTCCTAATCCAAATATTAACTTTTCTAATGAATTTTTCTTACTTTCTTCAATCGCATTTAGTAAATTAGTGACCGATTTATCTCCATATCCTTCTAGGCGTATTAAATCTTTTTCATGTTCTTTTAAGCTATAAATATCTGGTATGGTTGCGATAAAATGGAAATTATAAAAATCTTCCATAATTCTATCTCCAAGTCCATCAATATTCATAGCATCACGAGATACAAAATGTATTAAACTTTCAATGTTTCTTGCAGGGCATTTTTGATTCGGACAATAATAGTCTACTTGTCCTTCTTTCTTAACAAGTGGTGTATTACACATTGGACAGTTTGTAATCATTTCAAAGTCTTTTTCTTTTCCAGTTCTTCTTTCTTTCTTTACTTCTACTACTTCTGGAATTACATCTCCGGCTTTACGAATAGATACAATGTCTCCAATTTTTAAATCTTTTTCCTTTACATAATCTTCGTTATGAAGAGTTGCTCTTGAGATTGTAGAACCTGCAACAATAACTGGTTCCAATACAGCATTCGGTGTTATTTGACCAGTTCTACCTACTGTAAAAATAATATCTGTTAATTTTGTAAGAACTTCCTTGGCTGGAAATTTGTAAGCCGTACACCATTTAGGATATTTGGCAGTGGTTCCTAATCTTTGTTGATCATCAATATTATTTACTTTAATAACGATTCCATCAATATCATATGGAAGAGATTCTCTTTGTTTTGCTTTTTCATCTATATATTCCAATACTCCATTGATGTCTTTTACTAATCTATTGTTAGGATTTGTTTTAAATCCTAATTTTTTCATATATTCTAAAGCTTCATAATGTGTATGTATTCCATAATCTAATGGGTTAGGTAAATGATAAATAAAATTATCTAACTTTCTTTGAGCTGCGACTTTGGAATCTAATTGTCTAATAGATCCGGCTGCTGCATTACGACAGTTTTGAAGAAGCGGTTGGCCATTCTTTTTTCTTTCTTCATTTAATTTATCTAATGTTTTTTTATTCATGAAGATTTCTCCACGAACCTCAATATCTACTTCTTCTTTTAACTTTAAAGGAATTACTTTTATTGTTTTCGCATTATGGGTAATATCTTCTCCGACTGTTCCATCTCCGCGAGTTGCTGCACGAACTAATTTTCCTTTTTCATATAGTAAAGATACAGACAAACCATCAATCTTTAATTCACATACATATTCTGGATGAAATCCTTCCTTTTTTATTCTCTCATCAAAAGCTATTACTTCACTTTCAGAAAATACGTCACTGATAGACATCATAGGGATTTTGTGAGTTACTTTTTCAAAACCTTCAATTATTTTTCCACCAGCATGTTGAGTTGGAGAATCTTCTCTTACCCACTCAGGATGGGCTTCTTCTATCTCTATTAATTCACGTAAATATTTATCATATTCTTGGTCTGTAATTGTTGGATTATCTAGAGTATGATAGTTGTAATCAGCCTCATTGATAATATCAATTAACTCTTCCATTCTTTCTTTCATATAATCACCATTTTTAGTATACCATTTTTAAAATATAAAAAAAAGAAAGATTTCTCTTTCTTTACTTTGTTGCTTCAATTAATGTTCTGGTGATACTTGTTGATGGAGTCTCATCTGTCTGTTCTTGATCGTTTGTTTTTATTTTATTTACCATTGGAATAATGTCATCTATAATTTCTTGTCCTCTTTCATATTTTGTAGTCATAGTCTGTACCCAAAAGGTTTCATCTCCGCCTGCAGATTTTAGGGCTATGATTCCTTTATAGTCATTTAATTCATATTTCGCAATTAACCATTCTTCATTATCTATCTTTTCTTCTTTCATACTAGTTATCATTTGATTAGAGTCTATTAGTTGCTGGAAGTTGAAGACTAGATTTTCATAACTGTCAGAATATACTTGTAATACTACAGATTCTCCTGATGCAAAATTGTCAGATACTAAGGTTAAAGTATCACTTGATAATTTATAATTAGATGGAATCTCAATATCATAATTTCCTAATCCGTAAGTATTTGTTACACTTCTTTTAATTAATCCTGGTATTTCTCTACCTACAAAAAGAACAAAAAAGACAATTACTACTGCTACTGCTATTATAATTGGTTTGGTTGTTTTATTTGCTGATTTTTTAAATTCTGAAGTTTTTGGCGTTTGTGGTTGTAATGGAGCTCCACACTTTTTACAAAATTTATCTCCTAATTTATTTTGTGTTCCACAATGATTACAAATCATCTTTCTCACCTTCTCTTCTATTATAAGAATATCATGTTTTCTATGGTGTGAGAGACTTTTTTATTCTATTTTTACAGTATTTTACAAAAGAAAAAGAAACAATTTTATTTAATCGTTCCTTTTTCCAAATAATTCTAATAATCTTATAAACAAGTTAATAAAATCCAAATATAACGTAAATGCACCATATACAGCAGCATTATCTTCTCCTGCATATAGAAGTAGTTGTTTTACTTTATTCATATCATACGCAACAAATCCAACAAATATTAGTGCTATTAAAATTGTTAATCCTGTATTAAATATTGTACTATGAATAAAGAATACGTTAATAATGCTAGCTATTAAAGAAACTAGTAATGCCACTGTTAAGATTGTACCTAATTTTGATAAATCCTGTTTGGTTGTATATCCATATAATGCAAGCACTCCAAAAATTACTGCTGTAACAAAGAAAATACTAAGTATAGATGACATTTCATATAATACAAAGATAGATGAAAGTGTAATTCCTGTTAAAGCACAATATACAAAATATAGTACTTTCATTGTTGTTGCCTTCATAGTAGCAAGGTGTTTCGATAGTTGATATGCTATTACCAACTCAATAATTAAAATTGGTAAAGCTCCTATTACTAAAATATTAGCCATAACCATTTGATTTAATGATAAGGCATATCCACTAGCAAAAGATATTAACAATCCAATAAATAACCAGGTAAATATTTTTGGATATAATTCTGTATTATTTTCGTTCATTTTTTCTCCTTTTATTTATTTTGATAACTTTTGTTATCTTTTATTATTATATCATAGCTTATGTGTAAATTAAACTCTAATATGACAAAAGCTTTTCTTAATGAAAAGCTTTTTATTATTTCCACAAATCTTGTGGATATTCTTTTTGTTCTATCATTTTTCTAAAGGCTTGTTTTACCATATCAGTATCTTCTTTATAGGTTACACCATACCACTTAGCTGTTGTTACCATTAAATCTATTATTATTCCTTTTTGCATACAGTGATTTAAAACTGTTGGTATCTGAAATTCTACTTTTGATAAATCTTGTTTATTTTCTTCTAGAAATTGATAAAAATCTGTTTCCAAAATTTGAAAAAAATCTTTAGTAAACAATAATAAATTCATCGATACTGGAGTATTTTCTGCTAATTCTTGTTGTTTATTTGAATCTAATGGCATAGATATAATTTTATCGTTTATTCTTTCTACTTTACTTTCTACAATATCTTGTAATTTTCCATCTATTTCATGACATATTCCTCTAGAACAAGCGCCTGTTGGGCTCAACGTGTTTTTAATCTGATATGCAATCATTCCATAATGATTTTGGGGAATATCATTTAGATATTCATTTGCCTTTTCAAAAGCATCAAAGCCATAGAAATCATCGGCATTAATCATTGCGAAAGGTCCATTGATTTTATTCTTTGCACAAAGTATAGCATGCGCTGTCCCTAACGGCTTTATTCTTTCTTTTATTTGGGATTTATATTTTTCTGGAACTAATTTATCGTCTTGAAAAACATACTCCGTCTTAATCTTTGACTCTATTCTTTTTCCTATCGTATCTTTAAAAATATGATAGTTTTCTTCTTTAATTACAAAAACCACTTTATTAAAACCGGCTTTTTTAGCATCATAAATAGAATAGTCAATAATAAATTCTCCATTAGGACCAAATGGTTCTATTTGTTTTAGTCCTCCAAATCTACTTCCCATTCCAGCTGCTAAAATTAATAATGTCTTTTCTTGCATATTACTTACTCCATAAATCATTTGGATATTTTCTTTCTTTTACTAATGTTTTAATAGCACCTGTTACTAAATCTTTATCCTCTTTATATGTTACTCCATACCAATTTGCATTTGTTTCTACAACATCTACTGTCTTTTTTCCTTCTGCTACTAATTCATCTAAGACAATTGGTATTAAATATTCACAGGATACTAAATTTTCTCTATTTTGATTTAAAAAATCTGGGAAGCGGTCTTCTAAAATTTGAAATAAATCTGGTGTAAACAATAGAAAATTCATAGATGCTATAGTATCTTTACTTGTTCTAAATTCTTCTCCACCTTCTAATGGTTTTACATCAACCATATCTCCGTCTAAAGTAACACTACTTTCGGTTAATTTTATTAGTTCTCCTTGTTCATTAACTTCACATACTCCTCTTTTGGCAGAACCATTTGGTGTCAATGTATTTCCCAATCTATAAGCTACTAAACCATAATGGTTTTGTGGAACATTTTCTAAATAGCTAGATGCTTTTTCATATGCATCATATCCATAAAAATCATCGGCATTGATGATAGCAAATGGCTCATTAATTTTGTCTTTAGCACATAATATAGCATGTGCTGTTCCCAAAGGTTTTGTACGATCTTGTAGAAGTGGTTTAAATTCTTCTGGTAAATTATCATTTTTTTGAAATGCATATTCTGTTTGAATATAAGGTTCCACTCTTTTGCCTACTGTCTCTTTAAAAATATCATAATTTTCTTCTTTGATTACAAAAACGACTTTGTCAAATCCAGCTTTTTTTGCATCATAAATAGAATAGTCAATAATAAATTCTCCGTTAGGACCAAATGGTTCTATTTGTTTTAGTCCTCCAAATCTGCTTCCCATTCCAGCAGCTAAAATTAATAATGTTTTACTCATAATTTCTCCTTTCTGATCTTGTTGTGAATCTAGTTGGTAACTTTTGATAATTTTTTATGATTTTTCATTAATTTTTTAATTCCGTGAGGATGTTTAAAAGCAACGCTTACTAATGTATTTGTTACTTCTACTACTCTACCAGTACCAAAGGTTTCATGATAGACGTAGTCTCCCACTTGGTAGTCAACCTCTTCTTCTCTAAACATATCACCAGTATCAATTTTTTCTTCTTTTTTAGGTAATTCTTCTTTTACATTTGTCTCAATTAAATCGGGACTGATTTCTCCAATAAAACGACTTACTGGATTAATTTGTTCTTTACCAAATAGTGTTCTTCTTCTCGCGTTTACTAGATGCAAATCATCTTTGGCTCTTGTAATTGCAACATAACAAAGGCGTCTTTCTTCTTCTAGTTCACTCGTTTCCATCAGTGAATTCATATGTGGAAAAATTCCTTCTTCCATTCCTACTACGAATACATGATCAAACTCTAGTCCTTTTACAGAATGAACAGTCATCAAACTAATTCTATTAGGATCATCTTTATATTCTTCTACATCACTAATTAAACTGATTTCTAGTAGAAAATCCTCTAGAGAAACTAGTCCTTCACGCTCTTCAAAGGACTTTGTGATAGATTTGAATTCTTCTAGGTTTTCTAATCTAACTTCAGACTCTAGTGTTTTTTCACTTTCTAATTCTTCTCTCATTCCTGAAGCATCTAATACTTTGTCAATTAATTCTGTCAGTGTTAATTCTTCTGATATTTCTTTTAGTTTTTCTATCATATTTTTAAATTGTAGTTCTTTTCCAGAAGAGATAGCTTCATAAATACTTGTATTATTCTCATCTGCTTGGGCAGTTAAATTTTCTATGGTTCTAAGTCCAATCCCTCTTTTTGGAGTGTTAATTACTCTAAGTAAACTAACGTTATCTTTTGAATTATGTATTAATCTTAGGTATGCAATTAAATCTTTTATCTCTTTTCTTGAGTAGAAATAAAAACTTCCAATAACACGATATGGCATGTTTTCTTTTAGCATTTCTTCTTCTAATACACGTGATTGGGCATTGGTTCTATATAAAACAGCAATATCTTTATATTCTACATCTTTATTTCTTAATTCTTTTATCTTACGGATAACATATTGTGCTTCATCTCTTTCATTATAAGCACGGTAATATTTTATTTTTTCTCCTTGACCACGTGAAGTCCACAAGTTTTTGTCTTTTCGTTGCGTATTATTTTTAATTACTTGATTAGCAGCATCCAATATTGTACTAGTTGAGCGATAATTTTCTTCTAGTAAAATTGTTTTTGCATCTTTATAATCTTTTTCAAAGTTTAAAATATTTTTGTAGTTTGCTCCTCGGAAACTATATATGCTTTGGGAATCATCACCTACACATGTTATTTTTCTACTTTTAGCACTAATTAATTTAGAAAGTATATACTGAGCTTCATTGGTATCCTGATACTCATCAATTAAGATATATTGATATAGTTCTTGATATCTTTGAAGGACAGAAGGATTTTCTTTAAATAATTTGATTGGTAATAATAATAAATCATCAAAATCGACAGAATTATTCTTTTTTAATTTATCCTCATACTTTTCATATACTTGTTGTATTACTTTCTCATAGTCACTAACTGCATATTTTTCATACATCTGTGGTGTCATCATTTCATTTTTACAACTACTAATTTTGTTTCTTATTGCTCTAGGGTTATAAATTTTAGGATCATATCCTAAATCTTTTACAATCTTTTTTACTACAGTTAATGAATCATCACTATCCATGATTACAAAATTGGCTTCATATCCTAATTTAGCATAATTCTCTCTTAATAGTTTTAAACCAAAACTATGAAATGTTGATACTTGTATTTTTTTTGCTAGGTCTCCGATAAGAGCATAAAGTCTATCTTTCATTTCTTTGGCAGCTTTATTGGTAAATGTGATTGCTAAAACATTATATGGTTGAGCTAAACCTTCTTCAATTAAGTATGCAATTTTAGTTGTTAAGGTCTTTGTCTTTCCAGCACCTGCCCCAGCAATGATTAATAATGGTCCTTCGTTGTATAGGACTGCTTCTTTTTGTTTATCATTTAAACCTTCTAACATGTTCTACCTACTTTCCAACAACATTATATCGTATTTTGTCATTTTAGAAAAGAAAAATCACTAGTTAATACTAGTGACTCTATCTCGTTTTATGAGAAATTTCTAATAATTCTACCATATTAATTTTTGTCTTTTGGTCTTGTTGGTATGTTTTTAAAATACCAAGTAATCGTTTATAGTCGTCTATTGTTGTTAGGCCAGATAATATTTCATCTATTGTTGATTTTGGTTTTTCTTCTTTTGGTTTAGTATTATTTGTTACCGTATTTACTATTACTGGTTCTTGAATTATAGGCTTTTCAATTTTTGGCTTTTCTTTTGGTTGTGGTTTTGGTTGTTGAGATTCTTTTTTAGGTTTCATTATTTCTTGATCTCTTAACATAATATCTAAAGCCTGAGGTGCATCATCTAATATTGGGTTTGGTATATCTAATAGGTAATCATTGTCCTCATCATATGCTGATTTTGTTATAGTTGGAAGCGGTTGTTTCATAATTTCTTCAATTGAAACTTGTTTTTCTTGTTGTGGTTCTTCTTGCACTTCTTTACCTCTAGTAATTATTTCTGGAGCATTTACATTTACAAAGTTATTAGGAAGGGTTTTGGCAGATACTTGTGGTTGTTGATAAACTGGTTCTGTTATTTGTGGCTCTGATATTATAGCTGGTGTAACAGGAATGTCTGTTTCTTCTTTCGTTACTTTCAATGCTTGTTTATATTGATATGCTCTAATCATTCTATAAACAATTAAGAATAAAATCCAAACTATAAATATTGTACTTGATAATTCAATTAATGCTTGAGCATTTCTATTTTGATAAATAGATATCTGATCAAAAATATCTAATTTATTTTTAATAATAATATTTATTATTAAAATTAATAGATAATGGATAATGCAAAATACTGTAGTATTGATTGCTCTAATCCACTTTGTTATTTTTCTATTAAAGATACTAATCCACAAAATGATATTTGTTGCAACTATTGCTGCAAAATAGATTGCTAGATTTGGAAAATAGATTGCTATGAAGAAATTATCCATCATATAGTCAAACATTTGGAATATTTCTTCTCTATAAAATAAGATACACACTATAGCAAGTGATGCATAAATTGTAATACATGCATATCTACTTATTTTTTTTGTTCTTGTCGATGTGGTTATCAACAATGCCGCTAATGCAATTAATATTACAATTGCTACCATAAATAGGCCGGAAGATGATGTGACTTCTCCTAGCACTTTTAATTTATCTAATAGCGATAACTTCGACATCATCTTCACCCCCCTACTTCACTCTTTTTTATTCATCCTCTACTTTTTCAAGTTCGGCAATATATACTGTCTGTGTTGTTTCATCATTGTTGGTACAAGTTACTAGTGTTAATGTTGTCTTATCATAATTACGATAAATTGCTATTTTACCTGTCTTTGGTTGTTTATAAATATTTGTAAATTTGTATGTGTATTTTTTCCCTTTGTAAGTAACGTAAGCTTCATCTCCAATATTCAACCGATATAATTCATTAAAGAATGCTTTCCATCCTGTTCCTGAATGTCCAGCAATGATGAAGTTACCTTTTTTTACATTTGGATAAGTAGATCCTTCGATTATCATAATATTTTTCTCTACATCATTTTCTTTGGATCTTTTATCTACAAAACCTTTATTTAGATTAATTTTTGGAATTGTTAGATATCCAATGTAGTCGTCTGTATATGTATCACTTTCTTCGGTTTCTGTTTCTTCTTCCCCTTCGGATTCTACTATATTGTTTTCTTCGTCAGTGTTTTCTTTTTCATTTGACTCATAGAAAACATTGGCCATGTAATCATAGGCATAAACCTTTTTACTTTGAATATAATTATATGAAACAAAGAATCCCCCCGTTAGTGTCAGGATGGCCCCAACGATGGCTACAACACTTGGAGAGATTCTTTTTTTGTTATACGATTGAGTTCTTCTTAACAAATCTAAATCCACCGCCGATGATTCCAAGGCCTAGGATAACAAGTAATATAGAACTTGCAGCACCTGTATTTGGAACAGTTACTTCAGGGTAGTTTTCAATCGTGATTTGTTGTGATACATGTTCTGGGTCTAACGTAAATGAAATTATTTCATTACTTTTTTGATATCCAGCTGGAGCTTGTACTTCTTCTACTGTATAAGTTCCATCTTCTAATCCAGTTAATACATATGGATCTGTAGTAGATGTAAATCTAGCTACTTCATTGCCATCAGCATCTCTTACTACGATAACTGCACCTGCTAATGGTTGACCTGTTGATTGGTCTACTTTTACAATATTTACAACACGTTCTTTTGCTTCATTGTAAATCTTAATTTTTTGTTCTCTACTATTGTCATCAATAGTAAATGTTACTGGCTCAGAACTTACTTCATAACCATCAGGAGCTTCTGTTTCTTCTACTGTATAAGTTCCATTTGGTAAATTCTTAATTACATGTCCTAATGTTGTTGAAGTCCAACTTGTAATTTCATTTCCTTCTGAGTCTTTTAATACTAATTTGGCACCAGCAATTGCATTGTCAGTTGTTTTATCAACTTTTACAATTGTAATCTTTGATGTAGAAATTGTTAAATTAATTGTTGTTTCTACATTTTCTTCTACTGGTGAAATGATTGATGGTGTAATATTTTGTTGATCTTGTGGTTCTGGTTGATACTCATATGCTTTATATATTTTACCAGTACCACTAATTGTTACTTTAATATCAACTAAACTTTCATTTACATCAGATACAGGTACTTGTACTCTGAATGTTTCATTAGCTGAGAAAGATGTTTTTTCATTACCATCTTTATCTATAGCAACAGCGTTACTTGGTCCATCAATTTTTACGTTGTATTCTTCTACATTTGTTGAAGATACTTTGATATCTTCTGATACATAATATTTTCCATCACTGGAAATTTTCATAACATCATTAGAAATAGTAGCACTAATAGATGATTTTTGATAACCTTGCTCTTTCGCAACTTTAGCTTTAGCAACTAAATCTTTAATGTATGGTCCTAATTCACTACTAGAAACACCTGTAGTTTTAAAAGCTTGAGATAAATTTGAACTACCTGTTGTATCATCTAGATACCACCATAAAGCAGTTTGTGTAATATAATAATCTTTTAGTCTATCTCCAGTAAACTTCTTGTTTGGATAACCATTTATCATAATAGAAGCGACTCCTGCATCTAGCTCACCAACTAAATGTGCAGTTGAGTTCTGTGCTGTATATTTATGAATATTCAAACAATACATCAAATCTCCATCAATTGTTGTCTTAGTTGTAAAGGTAAGTCCTGAAATATAACCTGGAACTTGTTCTGGACTACCAAGTTGAATTGTTTCTGGTACAGCATTTACAGTTGTTGTTAATGTGCAGTAGCTAACAACAGCGATTAAAAATGCGGCTAATATTTTTTTGAATTTCTTTTTCATATCGTTTCCCCCTCCAATGTGGCTATATTATACCACAAATTCATTGATATTTCAAGAGAAAATTTCCCAATATTTCATTTCTCTTTCTATCTGCTATTATATGCTTTTTTTCTTGATTTGGAAAGGGCTTTTTCATATTATTTAAGAATTCCAATTAATTCCATTATTTATGTTATTTCCTCTAGATTGAACTGTACTATGATAATTATCTGAAGTGTTATATTTTTCTAATAAAATATTAGAAGGAATTACAATGATTAATGTTAATAAAATTGTCATTAGTAGAGTTTCTAGTATATAAAATATACTTTTATGATTATCTTGAAGTATTGTTTCTGGATTTTCTTTTCCACCCTTTGTATATGCTAAAAAGACAATAGCACCTACAAAAGCTAGTCCTAAAATTAAAATAACTAAAACTTGAATAAATGTTAGACTTGGATTCACATTAATTACTTCATTAATTCCATAGTTACTATATGTTACTTCTCCATTGTGTTGGAATGCATAGTACAATGTATAACTAATTCCTATTAACGAAATTATTATAATTAATAAACATATTCTTAAATATTCATTGATTTTTATTTTCAATTTATCATCTCCTTCTATAATAAAATACACGCTCTTTGTGAAAAGAACGTGTATTTTTAAAATTTATAATCTTTTTTTATAGCTTTTCCAATATAAGTTATATTGATTGGTAAGATGTTTATTTTACTATTCCTTAATTCTTTTATAGAAACTTTTTTTATTTCGTAGTAGTTGTTTTCATTATTTTGTTCTTTCTCTTCTCCACCCAATTGAGGAATTCCTTTTATAATTCTTGCATGATAATGATAGTCTATTCCATTTTCTGTTTTGTTTTTTCCTAGATATCCTAACAGTTCTATTTCTATTGAGAATTCTTCTTTCAGCTCCCTTTTTACGGCATCTTCTGCTGTTTCATTTTCTTCTATTTTTCCACCTGGAATAGCATAATATGTTAATAATTTATCTTTTTTCTTTTTTCTTCTAAGTAATAAATATACATATTGTTCATCTTCTGTTAAAATAACTGCCCTTGCGGTATCTCTTTTCATTTTAATTCCTCTTGAAAAAGAATATTATCTTCTATATCATAAATAGTTGCTGTATTTTCATCTAGTATTAAATAACTAGGAAGGTAATTTCCTTTTGGTAGGGAAATTGATCCTGGATTTATGTAGTAATTTGTTTCTATCTTTTTTATAAATGGTACATGAAAATGTCCATACACCAAAATAGAATTTTCTTTATCCCAATTACTTTCATTATAAATATGTCCATGTGTAAAATAAATATCTCTATTTTCCATCATTATTAAACTTAGATCTTGAATAATAGGAAAATTAGATACCATCATATCTACTTCTGAATCACAATTTCCTCTCATACATAACATTTTATTTTTCATAGATTCTAAAAATTCTTGTACGATAGGAATATCATATCCTTCTTTCATTTTATTTCTTGGACCTATATAGTATAAATCTCCTAGAACAATTAGTTTATCACAATTTAATTTTTCAAACTGTTCTTTTACTTTCGGTAAATTTGTCTTAATTCCATGAATATCAGATATAAACATTACTTTCATTTAGTATTCTCCTTTCTAGTTACTTTTATTATAGCATTTTCTTTATTATAAAGAAAAGATGACAAATGTCATCTTTCTCAAAAGATTCTAATCTACCTTTTTCTTGCTTTATTATCTTATACACCTTGTTTGGCTTTTATTTTTGTCTCTAAAATATCTATTAAAAAATACATAGCATATGAAATAATTCCTAATATTACTACACCTGTAATAACTAGGTTTATATTAAATACTTGTGACCCATACATAATTAAATATCCAAGTCCACTTTTAGAGACTAATAACTCTCCCATAATTACACCAATTAAAGACATGGATATATTGATTTTTAAAGCATTTATTAATACTGGAATATTACTTGGGATAATTGCCTTTAAAAAAATTTGCATCTTAGTGGCTTTGAAGGATTTTAAAAGTGTTATATAACTTTGATTAGTGGAAATAAATCCTTGATATATTGTTATAATTGTTACAAATGTACTAATTAATAAAGACATAAATATAATGGAGTTAGTACTGGCCCCTACCCAGATAATAATGAGTGGGCCAAGTGCTACTTTAGGAAGTGAATTTAATATTGTTAAATAAGGATCTATTATTTTAGCAATTATTTTATTACTCCATAAAATTGTTGCTACCAAAAGTCCTATGATACTGGCAATTCCAAAACTTATTACTACTTCATATAACGTTACACCGATATGGGTTAACAATGTATTGTCTTTTAATAAATCTATTGTAGTTTGTATTACTTCTGTTGGAGAAGAAGATAGAAACGTATTAATGATTTCTAATCTTGATAATAATTCCCAGACGAGTAAAAATATTATAATAATTAATAAACGGAAAAAGAAAACAATTCTTTTTTCTTTTTTCCTTTTCTTAATATATTCCATATGTTCTTTACTATATGTGAACATCTAAATCCCTCCATATTCTATCATAATAGGATGCAAATTCTTTACATTTTCTGTTTTCTATTGGAGTTGACTTGTTTGTTAATTCAATATTATATACTTGTTTTATTGTAGCTGGACGTTTTGATAATACAATAATTCTATCTGACATACTAATAGCTTCGGCAATATCGTGCGTTACCATGATTGCTGTTTTTCCTTCTTGTTTTATAATTTTATAAATATCATTACTAATAGCTAATCTAGACTGATAATCTAAAGCCGACATTGCTTCATCTAACAAAAGAATATCTGGGTTGGTGGCAAGAGTCCTAATTAATGCTACTCTTTGTCTCATACCACCTGATAAACTGTTGGGATATTCATACATAAACTCTTCTAATCCATAAGTTTTTAATAGATGAACTACATAATCTTTATTTTCTTTTGTTAATTTTTTTTGGATTTCTAGACCTAATAAGCAGTTATCTAATACTGTTCTCCATTCAAATAAAGAATCATTTTGTAACATATAACCTATTGTATAGTCTTTTTTTATATGAATTTTTCCTGATGATTTTTCTTCTAGTCCCGCTAAGATTGATAAAATTGTTGATTTACCACAACCACTTGGTCCTACTATAGAAATAAATTCTTTTTCTTTTACATTAAATGATACTTTATCTAGGGCTCTTATTTCCCCATCTCTTGTATGAAATGTTTTTTCTAAATTAGAAACGGTTAAAACATCATTCATGATAAATCAACTTATTATATGGTACCTTTGATTCTAGTGTGCCATTTTCTATCATAATATCTTGTAGATGGTTAAATGAATCTTCTGTGAAGTCTGTAGTTTTTGGCCACGCATCTATTCCTCTATATCTTTTTACTACTTTAGCAATATCTTTTACAGAAGTATCTGGAAATTGATTTTTGATTGCTTTTGCTACTTCTTCGTCTGTATGATTATGAACATAGTCTATTCCTTTTTGTATGGCAGTTGTAAATTTTTTTATTAATTCTTTGTTGTCTTCTATAAAGGATTTTCTTGCTGTATAAGATGTATATGGTACGATACCTCCTAGCTCGCCGATACTTGCTACTACATAACCATAACCTTCTTTTTCTAACTCTAAAGCATTAGGTTCAAATAATGTTACATAATCTCCTTGGCCACCAATAAATGCTCCTCCCATGGCAGAAAACTCTACGGATGTGTCTATATTGACATCTTCTTTAGGATCAATACCATTTTGTTTTAAAGCATATTCTAAAGTCATCTCTGGCATTCCCCCGGCTCTTCCTCCTAATACTGTTTTTCCTTCTAAATCTTCTAACGTAAAATTATCTGTTTTTTCTCTGGCTACTAAGAATGATCCATCCTTTTGTGTCAATTGAGCGAATGTTCTTAAGTAATCTTTTTCGCCACCGTTATAAACGTAGATTGTTCCTTCACTTCCACAGAAACCAATATCTGCATCTTTCGATAGAACTGCTGCCGTTACTTTGTCAGCACCACTTGTTAATATTAATTCAATATCAATTCCTTGATCTTTGAAATACCCCTTTTCTATTGCTACGTATTGTGGTGCATAGAAAATTGAGTGTGTCACTTCTGCAAGAGTAATTTCAGTCATATTTTTATTTTTTGAATCCCCTGTATTAAAATCAAATAATACTAAGGCAGCTAATAAAAAAATTAAAATGCCACCTATGATACCTATCAAAACTTTTCTTTTCATATTTCTCCTTTCACTACGATATTATATGAAAAAAATATGAAAGGTGTTATTTTGTTTCACTAAAAAAGAAGTTTTCTCAAAACTTCTCTTTGTGTACTTTTTCTTCATAGTAATTATTATTTGGACTTTTCTCTTGATCTGTATAACCCAAAGATATAGTGGCAAAGACTTCATAATCTTCAGGTATTTCTAGAATTTTTTTTACTCTTGATACTTGTTCCATTGCTGGATATTCTCCAATCCAACACGATCCAATATTTAAATTTGTAGCTTCTAATAAAATATTTTCTACTACTGCCCCACAATCTGCTTGCCAGTATGGAGTTGCTGGTGTAACTTTTGATATTATGACTATTGCGGCTTTTGCATACTTTAGCATATGAGAATATGGACCTGTTTCACTTAATTTTTTTAATATTTCTTTGTTCGTTACTACAATAAATTCATATGGTTTTTTATTGTGAGCAGAAGGTGCATTCATACCTGCTTTTAGTAATTTTTGTATTTTTTCTGGTTCTATTTCTTTTTCTATATATTTTCTAATACTTCTTCTTTTATAAATGGTATCCATATTTATATTCCTTTCTTTTTTTATTATATAGTATAATAACAAAAAAAAGAAATGAATAATTCATTTCTTATTTGTCAAGATCAATTAATTCATATTCTCTTGTTCCAAAGCCTAATTTATCTGCAGCTTCAATTGTATGAACACCGTGACGTGATTCAATTCTTTCGATTAATTTATCTTTACCTGGATCATTAGAATTGTATACCATGTCTAAGCATGCTTGATCAACCGCAATAGGATCTGTACTTGCTAAAATTCCCATATCTTTCATACATGGTGCTGAGGCATTTCCATCACAATCACAATCTACTGAAATATTTTTCATTACATTAATATAGGCAGCATTTCCTTTAAAATAATTTACTACGCTAGATGCAGCGTCTGCCATTGCTTCAAGAAATTTATCTTGTTCTGGCAAATTATTAAATAATTCTCTTTGATCATTAGTTGCTCCTGCTGTATGAATTAATGTTTTACCTGCAGAAGATGCACATCCAATTGATAATTGTTTTAATGCTCCTCCGTATCCTCCCATAGCATGTCCTTTAAAATGTGATAATACTAATAGAGAATCATAAGTTGCTAAATCTTTTCCAACATAATTTTTCTTTAATACTTGACCATTTGGAATATCTAATTCCATATCTGGTCCTTCTTCGTCTAATAAATCAAATGGAAAATATTTGTCCCATTCATGTTCTTTAATTAATTTTTTATGTTTTTCGGTAGAGTTTCTCGCTCCCTCATATGCTGTATTACATTCTACTACTGTTCCTTTTACATAGTCTACCATGTCTTTTACAAATTCTGGTCTTAAATAATTTTGATTTCCTTGTTCTCCAGAATGCATTTTTACTGCTACTTTACCTGGTAATTTTTTTCCTAATGCTTCATAAATTCTGACGATATTTTCTGGAGTTATTTCTTTTATAAAATATACTTTTGCTTTTTCCATATTTATTTCTCCTTTCTCTTTCAATTTACCATTTCAAGTATACTTTAAGTCAAGCTTATTTTTTTAATTTCTTCTATTAGTTTTTCCTTATCTGTTGCATCTGGATGCGTTTTAGCTTGTTCAAAATTTTCTAAACTTACTTGTAGATTTTTATCATCTGGATGCTCTTTTATTAACTCTACATATCTTTTCTTTACTGATTCTGGCATCTTTCCTTGGCAGAAAAAACTTCCTATTATTTGATTACTTTTAGGAATTACAGATTCAATTCTTCTTTTTAGATTATCAAAATATTCTTCACTTCCACCATATCCGGCGGTTACAAATAAAAATATTTTTTTATTTTCTAAGGATTCTAATAATTCTTTTATTTTATCTGTACACATTCCTTTTATAATTGGTGTCCCAATATATAATATTTTTACATCTTTTATTTTGTTTTTTGTCTCATTATTTATTTTTTCAAAATATATTTCTGGCTTTTCCTTTTTTATTGCTGTTGCTAATTCTTCTGTGTTACCACTTAAAGAATCATAAATAATTGCTTCTTTCATACTATCACCTTCTTTTTCTATTATACCAAAAAAATAGAAGAATATATCTTCTATTTAAAATTCACATCAATAATTACAATTTCTGCTTTTGTCCCTACTCTCATATTAGGTCCATATAATCCCACTCCACTGGTTACAATATTATGCATATTATCTTTCTTTAAATATCCATAGGAGTTTTCCCACATTAAAGCTGTCGTGATGTTTCCCGGGAATAATTGACCATCATGGGTATGACCACATAAATCCATATCCACTCCAGCATCTGCTAATTCTTGTAACTCATTGGGTTCATGATCAGCAACAATAATTGGTTTTGATTTATCTAAATTTTGAGTAATTTCTTCTGGCGTTTTTCTTTCGATAATTCCTCTTCCTGGTTTACGATAATCTGGTCTTCCATATAGATAAAAGCTGTCATCAATTAAAACCCCTTCATCACGTAAAAGTTTAATATTAGCATCTTTTAGTAATTGATCCATGCGTGGATCACTTACTTTTTTATCTCCCTTTTTATTAAAAGTAAATCCAGCTAATATTTTTTCTTTAATATCATGATTTCCATAGGTAGCGTAAGTTCCATATTTGCTCTTTAATTTCTTTAATTCTTTGACGATTGCTTTTGGATCATCTAAAGCTTCATATTCATTGTCAAATATATCTCCCGCAATTACAATAAGGTCTGGACTCTTTTTATTTATTTTTTCTACCATCTGCTTTACATGTGGAGTTCCTATATTATAACCTAGATGTAAATCTGCTACTAAAGCTATTCTTAAATTTTCTATTTTATCTACTTTCTTATTAATTGTTACTTCATATTGTGTCGTTCGAATAATTCTTGCATTTACAGCTCCCCAAATGCTTAGACAACCAATGATAATTATGCATACTGTTCCAGCAGTAACAAAAGTTTTTTTAGAGTAAATATACTTTTCAGGTATTTTTTTTGTCTTTTTCACTACTAGACGAATGGCATCAGCGATTAGGACTGTTAATACTATGTAGAGAAATACTCCTAACCAATAATTTCCAATTAATTTCATTAATCTTCCAATTTCATTTGGTGGTAGTAGGAATCCTATCAATAAAGCACTGGCAAAGAACACATAAACAACAATAACTAATGCTCTTATATTCTTATTTTTAAAGTGTTTATTACAGGCTTGCATCCAACTGAGAAGCCATCTTGCTATATAGAAATTAATTAAGATATAAAATGGTGATAAAAAAATTGCTATCATGTTACTTCCCTTTCTATTTTATTATTTCTATTGGTCTAATTATTTGGTAATCTGTAATTCCTCTTCCTACGTTTGGTTTTGATTTAGAGTAAATATTATCTCCTATAAATAGTATTAATAAAATACAGCAAATCATTACTAAAGTTTTATGATTTATTTTTTGAATTACATTATCTATTAATGGAGCAATAATATAGACGATTGCTAGTCCTCCTAAACCGAATACTAGTAATCCTTCTGCACATATTCTTCCATTTAAATTTAAGAAATATCCACTATAGTCCCACCACTTTTGTCCATGGTAAATATATTCTAAATATACTGATGTAAAATATTCTATGGTTCCACATAGTAAAACAATAGCTATAAATAAGATTTGAGGTTTTGCTCTAAATTTTCTTAAAACCGTTAATATTAAGACTCCGCCATATCCATAGATTGGTAGCCATGGTCCTTGTAACACACCTCTTTTTACAAATTCTCCATCTGCAATAATATGTAACATAACTTCAAAAATCCAGCCTATTACTGCAAAAACAAAGAATAAAGCTATTAATGACCAAATAGAATATCTTCTTGAATAATTAATGGTATCTAGGGTTGGTCTTAGATGATGTTCTGGTATTTTAAATAACCGCATAGGATATTCTCTACCGTGTAGAGCATTTCTAAAGATTTCTAATTTTTGAATTCTTACTTCTTCTTTTTCTAATTTTTCTCTTTCTTTTGTATCAGATAGAGATATTCCAAAAAATTCTGCTGCTATTTTCTTTATTCCTTTTGGTTTTTCTATCTTTTGTTGTGACTTTTTTAAAGCCTCTACAACATCTGCATATTCTTCTTCCAATTTTTCTTTTGGTGCTTTTTCATATAAGTATATATCGTTTAGTTTTTCTATTCCTAAAATTTTCTTTTCTTTTGCTTGTTTTCTTAGTTCAACAAAATACTCTGTTAATGTTGCAACTTTATATGGGTTAGAATATAAAATTTCAGTTATTCCGAAGGTCACTCCACCTAATATTGACCAGCCTAAAAAAGAAAGTTCTAATTTAAAACATTCCCATTTATGTCCATCCATCATTCTTCTTGATAGATTTATGGCATCTAACGTTTTGATACTTGGATTTTCTGCTACAATATAAGGTACTAAAATATAGGAATATCTTTTTACAAAAATACCAACAATTGTTAAACTCCATAAACTGTAAAAAGCGGCGGTTACAAACATTGTCCAAGCTGTTCTACACCATTTTTTTATTCGTAATAGAAATAAAAATCGTTGCATAGGAACCTTTTGATATGTTCTACTTTCTAGAAAAATTCTTCTATCTATTACCTGATATAAATTACCTAAAAATAGCCATAGTAAGAAACTTAATAAAAGACTGGCACTTACCAAAATTATAGAAGTTATATTTGGATGTCCAATAATTGAGTTCATTCCTGTGATAAAAGTAATGTAAATAGAGCCGGAAGAAATTCCATTAACAATCATGGCAAGTACGCCTCTACTTCTTCCTAGTATTTCATTACTTGAATTTTCATCTTTTTTAGACCATTCTTCTTGTTGTTGTTTTATTTTTTCTTTTGTAGTATCTGATTCATTTATTGCTTCTTGTACAGCTTGATCTACTTTCTCTCTTTCTACTACTATATTTTGTGGAAAATTGGTAACTTTTGTTATATTTAAAGAGCCAATAAACTCTGAGCCAATAAAAGCAGCAATTAAACATGCTACCATTAATATTGGGTAGTGTTTTTTTAATGTTTTTTTAGCTTTCTTTTTTAGTTCTTTACGTACTACCATATTTTCTCCTTCAGAATATTTATTCTCTTTTATTATACACTATATTCATTGTATAAAAAAGTTTTTCCAAAATAAAAAGCACCAAATGGTACTTTTTATTTTAAAACATTTTTTAAGACAATTGTTTTTACTCTAGACATTTCTTGAAGTGTAGAGGCAATTCCTTCATTTCCAATTCCAGAATGTTTCCATCCTCCAAATGGCATTTCTGCAGAACGGAAGAAACTTGATCCATTGATAACAGCTCCACCAACTTCTAGTTGTTCTGCAACTTTAAATGCTTTATTGATATCTTTTGTAATAATATTTCCACATAGACCAAAACTTGATTGATTGGCAATATCGATTGCTTCTTCGATTGTATCAAATCCACAAATTGGGATAACTGGTCCGAAAACTTCCATATCTTTCATGATATCCATATCTCTTGTTACATCAACTAGAACAGCTGGTTCGTAAAAAGCTCCATTTCTACGACCTCCAAATACTAATTTTGCTCCTTGAGCAATTGTAGTATTTACTTGCTCTTCTACTCTGCGAGCTGCTCTTTCATTAATTAAGCATCCAATTTCTGTTTGTTCATCCATTGGATTTCCAATATGCATTCTACTAATTCTGTCCATAACACGTCTTGTAAATTCTTCTTTGATATCATTGTGTACTAGGAAACGTTTGCTTGCACAGCATACTTGTCCAGTATTGTATAGACGTCCCCATACCATTTCTTCTATGGCTAAATCCATATCTCCGTCTTTGTCTAAAATAAAGGCATCATTTCCACCCAACTCTAACATAACATGAGTTAAGTTTTTACTTGCTGTTCCCATGGTCTCCATACCTACAGCAGTAGATCCTGTTACACTTACTAAATGGACACCTTTATGTCTTGCTAAAGCTTGACCTGTTGTTGGTCCATCTCCTGATAGACAACTGATAACACCATCTGGGACTCCTGCTTCTTTTAATAATAAACAATATCTATGTAATGTTAATGGATTATATGTAGAAGGTTTTACAATAACAGCATTTCCCATAATTAATGCACTTGGAACTTTTTGTCCAAATAAGTCACTTGGAAAATTAAATGGAATAATACATGCTACTACACCTAAAGGTTGTCTGATTGTAAATTGTACTGTATTTTCTTGACCAGGCTCACTTCCGGTTGGAATATTAATTCCATATAAATGCTTTGCACGTTCTACATATCCATAGACAAAATTTCTAATATTTCCAATTTCAGTTCTTGCTTCTGTAATTGGCTTACCAGTCTCTTTACATAGTAATTCTGCTAATTCCTCTTTATCTCTTTCTACTAAATCTACAAATTTTTCCAAGATACGTCCACGTTCATGTAGTGGTACTTTTGCCCAGCCTTTTTGGGCTTCTACTGCAGCAGTTACTGCCATATCTACATCTTCTTCTGTAGAATTTGGTACTGTGTCAATAAACTCTCCTGTTGCAGGGTTAATAACCTCAATTACTTGATGGTTACTAGCATCCATCTCAATTCCTTTTACTAAATTTTTCATTATTACCTCCTAGTTTTTACCGAATGCGGTAAATGATAACATTAATCCACCACAAATATTTGCAGAATGTTCATCATATCCATATTCACCAAATGTGAAGATTGTAATAAATGGTACTCCTTTTGCTTCTTTTACTAATTGTTTATGTACTTCTCCAATACGATCTCCAATTCCTAGTTTTCTTCCACCACAGTGTACTAAGAAGTAAGCAGCTGGATCTGTATATAATTGTTTCTTTACATCTTTTAACGTATTTCCTGTAGAATCAATCAATTCATCTACAGTTGCTTCCAATTGAAGAATTGCAGTTCCTGGGACAGCTTTATTTCCTAAAGTTATTGTATCATCTGTCGTAGTTTTTGTTCCCATGTCATTTCCGAACATTGGATGACGAACTACAGTTAAGTTTCCTAATGGATCTTTTACTCCTAATGGACGAGTAATTGACGCCACTAAAAGATTTTGTCCTTTTAATTGAGCTGGTGTTGTATTAATCCAACTTGCATATTTTTTAAGTGCAGATACACCATCAATAGAAACTAATGTACGGTTATCTTTTACTTCTGTAATCAATCCAATATTATTGGTTTCCCTATATGCTCCTGTAAATGAAGTTACGATTTCATTGTCTGTATAGAAGAAAGCAACAGCTACTCCATCGTTAAATACTTTATCATTACAGAAAATTTGCCATTTTCCTTCTACTGTATCATCTGCAGCACTTCCTCCAAACATTGGTACTCTACCAATAACATCTTGAATACCCATTAGATAATCTTCTTCTTCTTTTGGACTTGCTACCATATAAAAGTATGCTGGAGCACGAGTGGTTTTTGCATTTTCTACTGCTTCAATAGCAACTTTTCTACCAATTGCACGAGCATCTTTTCCTGCTTCATGACAAGCAACTCCTACTGTCATGTTCTTATCGTCTAACATCATCATTCCTGAGAATCCATGATCTGATGAAATAACACCTTCTGGAACCATGATTGCACCACTACTTGTACATCCAATAATTGGTGCATCTGTTACACTTCTCGCACCTTTCACTACTTCTTTTACATCACATAATACTGATGTATATAGCATTCCTAATTTGGCATTTCTCATATCATGTGATGCCATTTTTGCAGTTTCTTCACCTGATTTGAAACTGTCTTCGTTAATACTAAATCCTGTTTTTGCTTTTAACATATTTACCTCTTTCCTTTCTATTCATAAGCTTCTTGATAGATAGCTAAGATGTCTTCCTTTGTTACTTCTATTGGGTTTCCAGGGGTACAAGCGTCATGTAAAGCTTGTTCTGCTAATGTTGGTAACATTTCTTTAGGAATTCCAATTTCTTTTAATGTTTGTGGAATATGTAATTTTATTGCTAACTGTTGTACAGCATCTGCTACTTTATTTACAGCTTCCTCGTCAGTTGTCCCTTCCATATCCAATCCAAATGCATTTCCCATATTTCTGAATAATTCAGGGCATACCTTTCCATTAAATCTTAAAACGTGTGGTAATAACAATGCATTTGCCAAACCATGTGGAGTATCAAAATATGCTCCTAAAGAGTGTGCCATTGAATGTACAATACCTAAACCAACGTTTGAAAATCCCATACCGGCTATGTATTGTGCATATCCAATTTTTTCTACTGCTTTTTCATCTTTTTCATTGGCAGCTTTTTCTAGGTTTTTATAAATTAATGCCATTGCATTGATATGGAACATATCAGGAATTAACCATGCTGCTTTTGTAATATATCCTTCCATTGCATGTGTTAAAGCATCCATACCAGTTGTTGCGGCAATTTTTTGTGGCATTCCTTGCATTAAGTCTGGATCGATGATTGCTACTACTGGAATGTCATGTGGATCTACGCATACCATTTTCTTTGTTCTAACTTCATCTGTAATTACATAGTTAATTGTAACTTCTGCTGCTGTTCCAGCTGTCGTTGGTAATGCAATTAATGGCATTGCTTTGTTTTTAGTTGCTGCTGTTCCATCTAGACTTACAACATCACTAAATTCTGGGTTTGTTGCGATAATAGCAATTGCTTTTGCTGTATCGATAGAACTTCCTCCACCAACAGCTACAATACACTCTACATTATTATCCTTTGCTATTTTTAATCCGTCTTGTACATTTTTTACAGATGGATTTGGTTTTACTCCATCGTATACAATATATTTAATTTGTTTTTTGTCTAATTCTTTTGTAACTAAATCGACAGTTCCAGTTTCTAGTAATGATTTATCAGTAACTACTAGAATTTTATGGAAATTTCTGGCTTCGATTTCTTCTGTTACTTTTTCTCTGGCACCACGACCAAAGTATGATGTTTCATTTAATATAATTCTATTTATCATTTAACTAGCCTCCCTATCGTATCAATTATATCATATTTTTAATTTTAAAAAAAATAGTTTTGTTGATAAAAAAAGAAAAAGCATCAAATTTGATGTTTTTTCTGTAAACTTTTATTTAAGTATTGCACTAGATGTGCTATTTAATGTTAAATCTGCTGTTCTTCCATCTAAAAATGCATAATAGCCAGCCGCTGCTATCATAGTAGCATTATCGGTGCAATATTTCATTGGAGGAATTGATATTTCAACATTCATTTCTTGGCCTAATTTTTCTATTTCACTTCTTAATCCTTGATTTGCTGCAACACCACCTGCAACAATTAGATACTTGATTTTTTTATCTTCTACTGCTTTTCTTGTCTTGCTAATTACTGATTCTACTGCCACTTTTTGAAATGAAGTAGCTAAATCTTCTTTATTTAACTCTTTTCCTCTTTGTTCTTCATTATGAGCTAAATTAATTACTGCACTTTTTAATCCACTAAATGAAAAATTGTAACTATCATCATGTAGTGGTATTGGCAATTTATAAGTAGCCTTTCCAGTTTGAGCTAGTTTATCTAATTTAGGTCCTCCGGGATATTCTAGTCCTATTACTCTAGCCACTTTATCGTAGCATTCACCAATGGCATCATCTAAAGTGCCACCTAGTTTTTGGAATTTATAATGATCTGTCATTTCAATCAATTCAGTATGCCCACCACTTACTACTAATGCCAATAATGGAAATTTGAATGGTCTTACTAAACTATTGGCATAGATATGGCCAGCAATATGGTGAACTGGTATTAATGGTTTTTTGTATAACCAAGCTAATGTTTTGGCAGCTTCTAAGCCTATTAATAGTGAACCAATCAATCCTGGACCATAAGTTATTGCTATGGCATCTATCTCATCCATTGTCATATTGGCTTTGGTTAGGCATTCTTCTAACACTATAGTAATATTCTTTACATGATGTCTACTAGCTATTTCTGGTACCACTCCTCCAAAGTCTTTATGAATATCTATTTGTGATGAAATTACTGTTGCAATTTCTTCTGTTCCGTTTTTTACGATAGAAGCACTAGTTTCATCACAACTACTTTCAATTCCTAATATATACATATCTTTTTTTTCCTGCATTTCTACCACTCTTTTCACTTCTTACTTATTTTATCATAAAATGTTTGTTTTTCCTAGTTGAATTTGTGGCTTTTCTTATGCAACTTGACTTGATAACTGATAAACCTTTGGCTGATCTCCAGATATTATTTTTCTTTCTTCTGTATCTTCCGCATAAAATGCATTTTCTTTTGCCATTAATCCTATTCCTTCATGTAGTGGTTTCCACATGTGTAATCTATAATCTCCCTGTGTATCGGTTACGTCTACCCATTCTGCTATAATATTTCCATCTTCTTTGCAAACTTCCATTCCGGCTTTTGCCATTAACCATTCTGAATTAGAGTTTGTTAAATCTGTCCTAGCATATACATAATCAAAATTGTTTGCTTTGGCAAAATCAATGGCATAGTGGATTAACGTTCTGCATGCCCCTTTTCCTCTGTATTCTGGAATTGTAGATAATCCATAGAAATATAAATTACTCGGTGTTCCGTTCGAACTAAAAAATTCAACACTTTCATTTGGTTCATTATAAGTACAACCGTTCATAGATACTGGATTACCATATTCATCTAAATAAAGAAATAATTTTCCTTTGTTTTCATATAAAGCTAGTTCTTCTTTTGCAGCTTCATAGTCAATTTCTTCTCCATATTGCTCTTCAAATGATTTTAATAAAGTTAATAAATATGGAATGTTTTCTTCGCTATATCCCATTGTTGCGATTGAACATCCATTTTCTAAGTGTTCCCATATTTTAAATGGTGTATGATCATCTTTGAGTTGTTGTAATTTTATGATTTGTTCTTGTGTCATTTTATTCATCCTCCTTTAATACTCTTTCCCAAATTTTATACATTTTTAATAAACTCTCTTTTTCTACATATTCCTTTGGAGCATGGGCATATCCACCACTTGGATTTGTTAAAATTGTAGGTGTTTTCTTATCTGAAAAGTAAATTGCATCACTGGTTGCTTCGCTAGATATAATTTGTGGTTCTTGACCAATAATTTCTTTACTAATTTCAATATATTTTTTTACATTTTTATCATTTAAATTAGTTTCAAATAGACTTCCTGCGTGAATAATTTCGATTTCTAAGTTTTTATTCAATGATTTTATATATTCTAAAATGCTTTCTTTGGTGTCCGTTGATGTATGACGAATATCAATATACATTGATGCGGTCGCTGCTACACTATTTAATGCTTCTCCCCCTTTTATCATCGATAAATTTACTGAAGTTTTATAATCTTCAAATGAAGTTGGAAGTGGATATTTTTCTATTAATTTTTGATAAATATCATATAGAGCTAAAATTGCATTTTCTCCATTATATGGTTGAGAAGCATGAGCAGATTTTGTTTTGATTGAAATTTTTAATTGAAGCTGTCCTTTTTCCTCTTTTACAATTTGTAAATCTGTTCCTCCGTCTGGGACAATGGCAAATTTTGTATGATAAATTGTTAACAATTGTTTGGCACAGTTTCCTGTAATTTCTTCATCCGAAGTAATAAATAATGCTACTTTTTTCTTGGTATCCAAATTTTTAAATAATTCTATTGCTGTTGCTACACTTCCTTTCATGTCAAAAGATCCACGTCCTTTAATTTCCTTCTCTGTTTCTATGCATTCATATTTTTCTGCTGGTACTACATCTACATGCGTACAAAAGATAATGTCTAAATCTTTAGATGATGTATTTGATATTACCATTGATTTTTTACCAGAAAACTCATATTCCTCTATTTTTAGTTCTTCTGGTATTTGATTTTTAATATACGTAAATATTTTTTCAAATTCCTTTTCATTATTATCCGTAGTCTGATAAGACATTAGTTGCTTTAAGATTGTAATAATATTATTTAATTTTTCATTCATAGTTTTTCCTCCTCTAAATAAATATAAAAAGACCTATGCTTGTATTGCATAGGTCTTATCTATTTATCATATATGATAATTATTTATGACTTCCGCAGATACAAGCACGACAATAACACTTGCATCTGCGATTTTTTATCGCGTCCTCAAGTGTCTTCGCAATCTACGTCTACGGATAATATTAGTCATAAATAAATTCATATATATCCTTCCTTTCTTATATTACACACTCTCGCGTGATAGGCTGATTTTATCAAATTTTTTTTGATTTGTCAAATTTTAGCACTTTCTTTAGTAAAATTAAAAAAGATACTTATTCGTATCTTATTTTTTTTCCATTAATATTCCATCTATCCCTTGATAATAACCTTTCCTAATTGCTTTTTCTTCGAAGCCAAATTTTTTATAAAGATTTATAGCTGGTATATTATCTATTTTTACTTCTAAGGTGATACTTTTTTCCACAGTGTCTATCATATTTTTTAACAAATTTGAGGCTTTTCCACAATTTCTGTGGGAAACTTCTACTTCAATTTGATTAATTTCCGCTCTTTCATAAATATCACTGTAATATAAATACCCAATTATTTTATTATTATCAATTTCTAATAAGTAATGTCCAAATGGATTATTTTTTAAATCATCTTGAATCGTTATTTTTTTAATAAACTCTTCATCATCTGGTATTTTGTTTATATCTTCTTGACTATCTATTTTAACAATCACTTTTTTTACTTTCTTCTGCTTCTGTCAATTTTAAATAATCAGGATTTACTGCATGTGGATTTACTTCTTTTTTATCTTGAAACTTTTTCACAATTTCTACGATGTTAGGACTATATGATTCTATCTTCTCATATTTAATTTTTATCTTTTCTTTATCGTTTGTAATTACCTTGTATGAATTTACTTTGTTTAATTTGTCTTGTAGTTCTTCATATGTAATATATGTTGGAGCTAAAAATTCTTCATCATTTTTTCCGTAAATTGCTGCATAACAATAGCCTCTTCTCGCATCAATAATTGGAACTCGTACTTCATCTTTCTCACTTGATGTTGCCATGGCTTCTAAAGAAGTAATTGTTGTGATTGGGACTTTTAAACTCCAAGCATAAACCTTGGCTATTGTAATTCCAATTCTAATTCCTGTGAATGATCCAGGTCCATTTACAACAATTATTTTGGTTATATCTTGCGGTGTAATGTCTGCATCTTCAAACATGGAAACAATTTCAGGCAATGCCGCTTGTGACAATTCATGTCCATATTCTTTTTTTATTTCTTTTAATAGATTATTATTTTCTACTATTCCTGTATATAAATAACTAGATGATGTATCTATATATAAAATCATACAACCGCCTCACATACTTCCTCATATTTTTTTCCATGAGGAGTCATTATTATTGTTCTTTTATTTTCATCTTCAGATGAATTTTTTATTCTGATATCTAATCTTTTTTCTGGTAGATAATCAGGAATCATATCGGCCCATTCGATAATGGTTATTCCATCTCTAGTATAGTATTCTTCAATTCCTAAATCTTCTACTTTTCCATCTAAACGATAAACATCCATATGGTATAAAGGCAATTCTCCGGAATTGTATTCTTTGATGATATTAAAGGTTGGCGATGTAATTTCTTCTTCTACTTGTAGTGCTTTAGCAAAACCTTTGGTAAACACCGTTTTCCCACTTCCCAAATCTCCTTGTAAACAAATTACCATGTTAGGGAATTTTTCTGATTCGATGTTTTGTGCTAATTCGATTGTTTCTTCTTCTGAATAAGTTGTTACTTTATAATCCATATTTCTTCACCCATTTTTTATTATACCAAAAAAAAAGAGTTATACAACTCTTATTGGTTATATTTTTCTCTATTTGTCACTCTTGTCACTGCCGGCAATCGAAATGTTATTGATTAATAAACAAGGGGAACCTGTAGATTCTTTTTTAAAGATAACCTCTTTGCTAATATCCTCTACTTGTGATAACAATTCATAAATTGTTGTTGTCATAACACTTGGTACAAATCCACACTTGATTTTGCCATTTTCAATAATAAAACCGAATACTTGCAATGATATGTTACCTGTAGTTGCATTAATTGCTGTTTCCATGGATCCCATACAGTCTGTAATATAAATCCCATTTTTTAATTCTTTAAATAATTCTTCTAGACTTTTACTTCCTGGCATAATATACATATTTTTTGTAGAAATTCCATTGTATCCATTTCCAGTTGTCTTTTGATTTTGTTCCTTAGCCTCTTTAATATTATATAAATAAGTTTTTAATACTCCCTTGGTGACAATTTCTTTTCTTGAAGTTATAGTTCCTTCGTCATCAAATTTTGTCATTCCTGGATACTTTCTATTAGTAGGATCTTCTACAATTGTTATTTTGTCGGAGAACAGTTTTTCATTTAATTTATTTTCTAGACATGATAACTTCAATCTGATGCTATCAGCAGATATCATTTTTATCATATTCGATAATATTGTAGACATAACATTGGAATCTATAATTACATTATATTTTTTAGTTTGTAATTTTTCTTTTGTTGCTTGTTTGATTGCCATTTCTATGTCTTTTTTGAGATTATATTCCATATCAAGTTCATCTTTTGATGTTTTTAAATATACTCTATCATAGTCATTTGCTCCATCTTCTGTGGGAATCACAATTTCTGGAACAAATTCATAGACATGGGAATCTGTTTCTATATTTACACCGTTGCTATTAAAAATATGCTTTTTGGTATATATTTCAGAATATGATAGTGTTAAATTGCTAACTTCTTTATACTGTTTTCTTATATCATCTAATTTTCTTAGAGTATCTAAATCCTTACTTATTTCAATTTGAGGAATAGTTGTAATTTCATTATTGTTAGAAGTATCTTGTAAATAATCATCTTGATAATTAGAGTCTGTTTCAATTGCTTTCATAATCAACAAGTCTAAAATACTTTCATCAAGATAATCAGACCCTGCTTTTACTGTCTTACCATTATATTCTGCTTTTATTTGATATGACATATAGTTAGATACTTCAAATGTATCTAAAGCTTTATTAATTAATTCTATTTGACCAATATTTTGTGTAGTTTCTACAACTTGAATGTTTGTTATTCCTTTTTCTTTTGCTTTGCTTAAGAACTCATCGTTTGTCATTATTCTTTCCCTCCTACTAAGATTTTAGATACCTTGATTGTAGGTTGTCCAATAGTTACATAAATCATTCCACTTTTACTTCCACAATATCCTCCAGATAGCAATAAATCAGAAGAAACCATTTCTACATTTTTAAGAATGTCTTTACTGTTACCAATTAAGGTAATTCCCTTTATCATTTTTGTTAATTTTCCATCTTCTATTAGTCTTGCTGTATCTACAGCAAAGTTAAAATCTCCAGTTGCTGGATTCACACTTCCTCCGGACATTCTTTGGCAATACACACCAAGTTTTATGCTTTTTATCATGTCTTCCACTTTATCCTTTCCAGGTTTTAAATATGTGTTGCTCATTCTTGAGGTTGGTGCATATTGATAACTTTCTCTTCTTCCACATCCGTTTGCAGGTAATTTCATTTCCTTGCTGTGAAGTTTATCTACTAAAAAGTTTTTAAGTATACCATTTTCAATTAAAATATTCTTTTGGGTTGGGTTACCTTCATCATCAATTAAATTACTACCCCAGGCGTTTGGAATCGTTCCATCATCAATTAAAGTAACTTTTTGTGTGGCAATTTTCTTTCCTAAATCATTAGAAAAGACTGATATTTTAGGTGCAACTCTTGTTGCTTCTAGGCCATGTCCACAAGCTTCATGAAAAATGACTGCACCAAATCCTGGAGCAATTACAACTGGTAATTCTCCACCTTTAAAATCTACTGCATATAATTTTTCAATTGCAGTATTAGCGGTTTTAATACTTTGAGATTCAAGATCTTGATTTAAAATTTCATATCCCTTTCCTTGTGCATAATCTGTGAATTCATTAGCCTTCTTATCCTTATCTTCCACATAGACATTGCACATATATCTTGTAACACAATTTTTAGATTTAATGTATTTTCCTTCAGAGTTTGCTATTAGATATTCTTTATCGTCTTCTAGGAATGTTAAAGACACTTGTGTAATTAATGGAGAAACTTCACGTACTTTTTTATCCATATTTAAAAGATATTTCTTTTTCTTTTCAACTGGATATTGATCATGTGGAATTTCTATTTTTGGATATACTTCTTCTAAATCGTTTAACTGTATTTTTTTTGTTGATGTACCAGATAAATTTTTTATTAAGTTTTTAATAATATTTTTAATATTTTCCATCGATAAATTGTTGGTAGATGTGTAGTAATAATCATTATTTTTTATTAATCTGATGCCCATTCCTCTTGTAGTAGAAGAACCAATTCCATCTAATTTGGAATCAATAACTCTATATGATATTGTTTTACCATCTTCTACGTATATTTCAGCAAAATCAGCACCTGTTGACATTGCTAAAGTCAATAACTCTTCATAATCTTTTTTATCCATAAAATCACCTAGTCATATTATAGCACGCAGAATCTGTTTTTAAACAAAAAAAAACTATAAAAATAGTCTTTTATACAAAAAAAATTCTTGGCAACTTCCTATCTTCGCTTACACTATTGTCGGCGTTAAGTGGCTTAACTTCTGTGTTCGGGATGGGAACAGGTGTACCCCACTTGCTATCGTTACCAAGAAAATATTTAGAGAAATAATTCTCTGAAAACTTAGATATTGTGTCCATCAAACTCTTAAATTTATGATTAAATCCTCGATCTATTAGTACTGGTCAACTCAAAATGTCACCATTCTTCCATCTCCAGCCTATCAACCAAATCGTCTTTTTGGGATCTTACTACTTTCGTATGGGAAAACTCATCTCAAAGTTGGCTTCCCGCTTAGATGCTTTCAGCGGTTATCCTCTCCAAACATAGCTACTCTGCGCTGCCACTGGCGTGACAACAGATACACCAGAGGTTTGTCCATCCCGGTCCTCTCGTACTAAGGATAGCTCTCTTCAATTTTCCTACGCCCACATCGGATAGGGACCGAACTGTCTCACGACGTTCTGAACCCAGCTCGCGTGCCACTTTAA